>JACNLB010000015.1 GCA_014381755.1 Fidelibacterota bacterium
TGTAATGTTAAAAAAGCAGAAAAAATCAAAATTCCTGCCACCAAAGCGGCTAGAAATAAATCTGTAGGAACATACCAAGGCCAAGCATGGAGGTGGGGATCAATTTCAGGGTTCATTCTTCCGCTGACTATAATTTCTTCTATCATGATTTACCTCAAATCAAATAATAAATGTTAGGGTCCGTGCCCGCTTCCGGGATTAATGTTTTCCATTTGCGCTTCTTTAACAATTTAGAAATTTCGCTGTTGGGATCGTCTGTATCGCCAAAATACATACATTTGGTGGGGCATACTTCAACACAGGCAGGATTATCTCCTTTTTCCACACGATGGATACAAAATGTACATTTATCCACATACCCTTCCGGGTGTACAAAACGGGCATCATACGGGCAACTTTCTATACATGCTTTACACCCTATGCACTCATCCGGATCCACTAAAACAATTCCACCTTTTCCAAAATGGCTGGCTTCAGTGGGACAACACCGAACACAGGGGGCATTTGAGCAGTGGTTACATCTTTCACTACGAAATTCCATTGATAAATTTGGATAGGTTCCTGTTGTGGCTTCAACCACCCAATCACGACAATAACCAATGGGTACATTATTTTCCGTTTGGCAGGCGACAACACAATCACTGCACCCCACACATTTTTTTGTATCAATTGCCATAGCATATCGCATTATGCAGCTCCTTTCTGTGGAGCTTCAGTAAGAAAAGTAACAAAATTTACCCGCATTCCAGTGCCGCCCATAACCGGATCTATTTTTGTCTGAGTAATCAGTTCAGAATCACTTGCTCCTTTACCATATGCACGTTTCATGCGTTTGTCTGTATGCCCAAAGCCGTGAACCATATAGATCGAATCCCAGCGAATCCGTTCTGTAACGCGAACCTTAATTGGAAAGGACGTTACAATTCCATCCTGATTTTCCAGCCAAATTTCCTGACCATTTTCCAAATCCCATTCTTTAGCTACTTTGGGATTAATCCAGACAGAATTTTCATCCATTAAATCGGTAAGATTCGGATTATTCGCAGTTCGGCTGAACGTATGCATGGGTGCCCGGCCGTAAATGAGTCTGTAATATCCTTCAGGCGGTTCCTCGTGTGGAGTATATTCCGGAAGTGGTTCATACCCTTCATCCTCCATTGCTGTGGAATACAATTCTATTTTACCTGTATTGGTATTGAATTCAAAATCCTCGAAACTGTCCATTGGATAGAGATCTTCATATTCTCTATTAAACTTTTTTACACCGATTTTTTTCATTTCATCCAATGAAGAATCTATTTGTTTTAATTGCCAGTCTAATTCTTCTTCATGTGTTTTAAATGGGAAATAATCGTCTAAATCCAACTTGCTTGCTAATTCCTTTGCCATCCACCATGCAGGTTTGGAATTGTATTTTGGTTCAGTCGCAGGTGATCGAAGAGCAACGGTGGGTTCACGATGAGCGCTAACACGAAGATTATCATAGCGTTCCAGATATGTGCATTCAGGAAGAACCACATCTGCATAGCCTGTAATTTCCATGGGCATGGTATCAATAACGACCATCAGATCCAGACTTTGGATGGCTTTTAATGTATTTGCTGGTTTGGGTAATGTTGATATCAGATTTGTACCATTAACAATCCAGCCTTTGAATGAACAATCTCGTTCTGCGGTGGGAATAGTTGCATCACAAATTCCTGAGGCAAGAGCTAAGTTTGCCAACTTATATTGATCGGGAAACGCATCTCGCCATGTTTTGGATGGCTTCGGATATTTGGGTAGATCCAGTTTTACCATTTTTTTCTTTTCCGGATTATAAAATCCACCTCGTCGACCCCAACTCCCTAACAGGGCATTTAGTATTGCCACAGCACGCAATCGCTGGGTATCATCGCCATACCAGGTTACATGACGACCGGGATGAATAATAACTTTTGGTGATGCATTTGCCATTTCCTTGGCCGTTTTGCGAATAACATCTGGTTTAATGGTTGTAATTCCATAGGCCCATTCAGGTGTAAAGTTTTTGACATGCTCTTTTAGTTCATTAAACCCAAATGTATATTTTTCTACATACTTTTTATCATACCATTCGTTATTAATGATGACATGAATCCAAGAGAGCAGGAGCGCCATATCTGTAGCCGGTTTGATGGGCAACCAATGTTTGGATTTGCTTGCAGCGGTTGAAAATCGAGGATCCACAGTTATAATTGTTGCACCCTTATCTATAGCATCAGACATTTCCTGCACTTGGCCGTTGTGCATATTTTCACCGATGTGAGACCCAATCAGCACCAAACAATCTGTATCACGAATATCCACTCTTTCCGGGGATCCTATACCTTCACCATAAGTTGCAAAAAAGGCGACTTCCCGAGGACCGCGGCATTGTGCATAAGACGGCGCTGTAATATTGGGAGAACCGAACGCTTTTAACATACGTCCAAAATGTTTCCCTCCGGAACCATGAGAAAATAAGGCAATACATTCAGGTCCATGTTCATCTGCAATTTTTTTCATTTTATTGGCAATATAATCAAATGCTTCATCCCAACTTGCTTCCCGAAAAACCTGTTTTCCGCGAGCACCTGTGCGAATCAGAGGTGTTTTCAGGCGGTCATCATCATAATACATGCCAACACCACCGGTGCCTCTGGGACAAAATCGCCCATTACAATGGGGGTCATGATCGTTTCCAGTAAGCTTCCAAATATCACCCTTTTCATTTAAGTGAGCCCAGCCAGCACATTTCCAAAAACATACTTCACAATAGGTTGGAATCCGTTTAAAAGTGTTCTGAATGGTTTCACCTGATATTACAGATCCGGTTAACCAATCAAACAATGGGTTAGCTACGGCTAATCCTCCGACTCCAAGACTGCTAATTTTTATAAAATCCCGTCTATTAATAATTTTTGGTATCATGTATTATTATACTGGATATTTAATGTCAATTCGAGAAACAATCATACCATGAATTTGTGAAATAATATTCTTAACAGCCGTGGTCATTTTTTTATACAATTTTTTACTTCTTTATCAATTTTTAAAGTTTACTATCGTCATGAGATAAGCAAAGTTTCCAATTGCTCCATCAGTTGCTTTTAATGTACCTGGTATAAACATTGAATACCCTGCCACAAATTTTACGTTTTCCGAATATTTTTTAACAAGAGTTATATCTAATTCATGCCCAAATGAATCATCACTTTGGTCAGCATTAAATATATGGTAAGCAAGTTTCAGCGTATGTCCTGCAAATTTGAGACCCGATAATTTTACATGAATGTCCTGCAATCCTAACCCGCCCGTATGTACTGGAAGGTTCAGGAAATAATCCATGAATCCATAATATTTATGATTCGTGGCATAAAGCGTATTGAACGACTCATTCACATC
>JACNLB010000011.1 GCA_014381755.1 Fidelibacterota bacterium
TAAAAATTTTCCCAACCCCTTCAATCCGGTTACAAACTTTCAAATAGATGTTCCAGAACTAGGTTCTATGCAGGTTTACGTTTATGATATATCTGGTAAGTTGATTACAACATTAATGAATTCAAATATAGAACCAGGATTTCATAATTTTAAATGGAATGGAAAAAACGATTTAGGTGCACAGGCTTCTTCAGGCGTATATATATTGAATGTACACTTGAACGGTCAACACCGTTCACAAAAGATGTTATTGGTGAAATAAGACTTTTGCCGTAACTTTCCTCTCAGGAGAGAAAAATGAAACGATTAACAATACTATTAATACTTTTTGTGGGATTTGCCCAGGCATTGGATTGCCCCGCAGATTCTGCTTATCATACAGATAATCGCACCTTGCTGCCTGACGGTACTCCAAATCCTAATTTTGGGCAAGTCATTGCAACTGGTTTATGCGCATGTTTGGGATTTGAAGCAACCTTGTCGGGGATGCCAGAAGATTCAACTGTTACATTAATTGTAAAAATAGTTGATAATGAACCCGTTCGAGGTATTCAAATGGATGTATATCATGATGCTGGTACAGCTCTGGAATATGGTGATGGGGGTGTTGTTTATAAAGGTGATAAACTGGTAAATGTTTTTGATGAAAATGGCGATCCAGTTTCAAGTTCAAATGCCATGCAGCTGTTAAGTAATGAAATTAATGATTATGTAAAAATAATGGCCTATAGTACAAACCGTGCCCAGACAGCTGGTGATGGTGAAGAAGGTAGTTTATATACAATGACATATAAAGCACCAAATGGTCATGAAGGATTACCAGCAACAATCACATTTTGGTTAGATGGCGTAAAGCTTCCGGGAACATCTATGGCTCCAGACCTTTTGGATGTAACATGTAGTTACCCAGATGCTAGTAATGCAATTACGTTTAATACATCTGAAATGGGTATCGGTGATGATGCACTTCCGACAGTTTTCAGTTTAGCGCAGAATTATCCCAACCCTTTTAACCCAACTACGCGGATTGCCTTCGACTTACCGGAACAAACAATGGCAAAATTGGTTGTGTATAATCTCTTGGGCCAGCAGGTGAATGTACTTACTAACCGGCAGTTAAATGCCGGCCATCACGTGTTGGATTGGAACGGACTGGATGCCAGCGGAAATTCAGTTGCTTCAGGTGTCTATTTTTATGAGCTTCGAGCCGGTGATTATACAGCAAAGAAAAAGATGCTTTTGCTACGCTAAATAGTTTAGACTTTAATTATATATGTATAAATTCCCCTGTCCTTGAGGTCAGGGGAATTTTTTTTATGCGTATAAAAATAATCATAATCATTGGTTTGTTTGTCTCATCATTATTGGGCCAGGATCAATACCGCTCCATCCAGCACGCGCAGGAAGATTGGGGAGATTACAGCAAATTTCAGAAGCATGAATTACTTTCATTCTGTGATTTTCTTATTACAGAAGGGTTTTATGAGCGGGCATTATTAAGTCTCTTTCAATATTTATATCGTTACCCCGGTGACAGTTTAGAAACTGCTATCTATTATAATATTGCCCAGAGTTATGAATTTTCTAACAATCCTGATTTAGCTGAACGTTATTATACACGCACCCAGGAAATGTCCAACAGCACAGATATGGTCTTCCGAGCTGCAGAATACAGGAAGATGTATTTATTATTAGAAGCGGGAGACTATGATCAAATTTTGGATAAAACAAAATTATCTAAAGATCCATATGATCTTACATTTCGCGGATATGCCTTTTTCCATAAACTGAAATGGATCGAAGCAAGGCAAGCGTTCTTATCGGCGGAAGAACAATTTAATCATCGATATTATTCAAAACGACTGGCTCCCATGTTCAAAGCAATAGATGCTTCAGCCAATGTACCATTGAGAAATAAATGGTTGTCTTTGGCAGCATCATTTGTTCCGGGTGGCGGACATGCCTATTTGGAGCAATGGGAATCAGCTGGTGGTATGCTGGTCTCCATAATGCTCATTTCATCGATGATTTCAAACACGACCCTTACTCAATCAGGAAAATTATCTTTTGACCAATCGAATCAAAATGTCGTTCCAGTTTCAAACGGTATTAAAACTGAAAATAATTCTTTTACACAACAGCGTGGATATTCACTTCCTGGGAATATAAAATTATCAACTGATAATACTAAAATAATTATTCCACCTGTTTTAGTTGGATTGGGATTTTATATAGGAAGTATTTGGAAGACATGGATGGATGTAGATGAAGCTAACCGCGCTCGAGTGGAGCGATTTGTTGGCAGAGTAACTGATAAGATAACAATTGATCGGTTTATGGACTTCCCGGAGCCTGAGCTTATTGCGCAGTAAAAAGTTTAAATATTTGCGATATAGTTATTGACATGGAATAACTAAAAGAATTAATTTTTCAGGCTTTGCGCAGCTTGCGTAAAGCACTTTTGTTTTTTGAAAATTTGGTATGCGTGACTTGTCAGTGAATTTGAGAATAAAACGATAGAACAGAATCAAACATACAATGGAGAGTTTGATCCTGGCTCAGGACGAACGCTGGCGGCGTGCTTAACACATGCAAGTCAAGGAGAAAGGTTCCTTCGGGAAACGAGTAAACTGGCGAACGGGTGAGTAACACGTAGGTAACCTGCCCTAGAGACTGGGATAACTCCGCGAAAGCGGTGCTAATACTGGATAATGCAGCGGGTCCTTCGGGACATTGTTGTTAAAACTGGCTTCGGCTAGTACTTTAGGATGGGCCTGCGCCCGATTAGCTTGTTGGTGGGGTAACGGCCTACCAAGGCGATGATCGGTAGCTGGTCTGAGAGGATGATCAGCCACACTGGGATTGAGATACGGCCCAGACTCCTACGGGAGGCAGCAGTGGGGAATTTTGCGCAATGGGCGAAAGCCTGACGCAGCAACGCCGCGTGACCGATGAAGCTTCTAGGAGTGTAAAGGTCTGTCGTGAGGGAAGAAAAATCCGGATGTAAATAATGTTCGGACGTGACGGTACCTCACAAGAAAGCACCGGCTAACTTAGTGCCAGCAGCCGCGGTAATACTAGGGGTGCTAGCGTTGTCCGGAATCACTGGGCGTAAAGGGTCCGTAGGCGTTTTGCTAAGTTGATTGTTAAATCCATCGGCTCAACCGATGATCTGCAATCAAAACTGGTAGAATAGAGTTCGAGAGAGGAAAGTGGAATTCCTGGTGTAGCGGTGACATGCGTAGATATCAGGAGGAACACCAATGGCGAAGGCAGCTTTCTGGCTCGATACTGACGCTGAGGGACGAAAGCGTGGGGAGCGAACAGGATTAGATACCCTGGTAGTCCACGCCGTAAACGATGAGTACTTGGTGTCG
>JACNLB010000153.1 GCA_014381755.1 Fidelibacterota bacterium
CAGCGATGCAGAATGGAATCAGTTTGAACGGGAATGTGCATTGGCTTTTCCAGAGACTGGGGAAGAATTGTCTCACCAAAGATGGTTTGAGTTTAAGGATTTCGTTCAATCAGCACTTTTAAGGGGGAAAATTTTTCAGACAGCATTAGCAAAAATGGATTGGGAAAAAGTAAAAACAAAAAATATCGTTATTTCCGGTAATTGTCATAAAACACTAAGCCGTATTGAGTGGATTGAAAGAAAAGGAAAAAGACCCATAATTCGTGGTGTAAAAAGCAAACGAATTTCAGAAAAATATTATCAAACAGCTAAAGGGGACAATACTGTTTTACTCGAATCACAATTAAAAGCCAGTCTTCAAGCAGACTTAGTAAATATCGGTTGCTATATACATCGTCTTATGCCTTCGGATCCGGAAATTCAAAAACTTATAATTGATCAATTATAGAGCATACAATGAAGGTGTTATTTATTTTATTTTACCTGAGTTCTTTTCTTTTTTCTCAAACTATTCTACGAGATGATTTTGAAAAATTAAATAATTGGAAACCACTGACGTTTGAAAAGATTGAAAAACATACGCAATATTCAATTGATAAGGGAAATCCCCATGGATCATATTTAAAAGCAGAGTCCAGCGGATCCGCTTCCGGCTTGATTTGGGAAAAGTCTTTTAACGTGAATGAATCGCCCTTACTACGGTGGAAATGGAAAGTGTCCAATATATATTCAAAAGGGAATGCGAAAGAAAAATCGGGCGATGATTATCCCGTTCGGATTTACGTCATGTTTGAATATGATCCGGAAACAGCGGGATTTTGGGAATCGGCATTATACGAATCAGCGAAACTATTTTACGGAGAATATCCCCCACACAGCAGTTTGAATTATATTTGGGCAAATAAAGATTATGAAGAAAATATTATTCCAAATCCATTTACAGATAAAGCACAGATGATTTTACTGCAAAAAGGAAAATCCAATGTGGGGAAATGGATGATAGAAGAAGTCAATATATTAGAAGATTACAAAAAAGCATTTGGGGAGAATCCACCCAAGAAAGCCAGTCTTGCCATTATGAGTGATTCGGATAATACGGGCGAATCGGCAACGGCGTGGATAGATTTTATAGAAATAAAAAAATAAAAAATGAATGCCACAGAGCTCACAGAGAAAAACAGAATATTCATATGTTCATAGAGCTCAACTTTGCGGAAGTTTTAAACTTTCGCAAAGGATAGACTTCTTCCTATCCTGTTAATCCTGTGAATCCTGTCCAAAAATTTAAGAATAATAATTATGAGTGATAAAAACAAAACATGGGTCAAAGTCGCCGAAAAAGGTG
Organism: Fidelibacterota bacterium; assembly: GCA_014381755.1. GTDB lineage: Bacteria > Fidelibacterota > Marinisomatia > Marinisomatales > TCS55 > UBA2126. Next base: position 1,346 of record JACNLB010000153.1, read on the forward strand.
AACTTCCCAATGAAAGAGTTAAAACCGTTTTTGCCGGGAAAAGACAGGTATGTCTCACCCATCATAAAGGTAAAATTGGCGCGATTGAAAATAAGTGTCCCCATCAAGGCGGTCCATTGGGCGAAGGTCAAATTGAAAACGGCTGGGTCATTTGTCCATGGCATGCCTATGAATATGATCCCCAAACCGGAAAGCCACCGGAAGGATTTGATGACAGCGTAAATCCATACGCTGTGGAAGAACGGGAAGACGGCGTTTATATTTGCACGGATGAATCCAAGCGCGAACCCACCGTTTCCAATCAAATGGTAAAGGTTATGACCGATTGGGGCGTGGATACGGTTTTCGGCATGGTGGGCCATTCAAACTTGGGATTTGCCGACGCCATGCACGAAGCGGAAAAAGAAGGCAAACTGAAATATTTTGGGATTCGACACGAAGGAGCTGCCGCTTTTGCCGCATCCGGATATGCGAAATTAACGGGAAAACCAGCCGCATGTTTTGGCATCGCGGGCCCGGGAGCGACGAACATGATTACGGGCTTGTGGGACGCCCACGTGGATAATGTGCCATTATTAGCTTTGGCGGGACAAGTGAATACGCAAGTGATGGGTCCCGGCACATTCCAAGAAGTGGATTTGAATGCTGCTTTTGATTCGGTGACACGCTGGCAGCAATCTGTTTTGGGTGCAAAAAATGCGTCCGATTTAATGGCGTTGGCCATCAAGCATGCAGAAGTTGAACACGGACCCACTGCATTGATTTTACCCGATGAAGTTCAGCAGTATCCTGCAGAGGACCCCATGCCGGAGACCCCACGAAAAGGACGTATTTCTTCTACGGATATCTCTCCGCCAAGGGATGAAGTTGAAAAAGCTATCGATTTAATCAACCAATCCAAACGTCCCTGCATCATCGCGGGAAAAGGCGCCAACGGATTTGAACATGAACTCTTGGCATTTGCAGAAAAATTAGAAGCACCCATCGTCACAACATTTAAAGCAAAAGGACTGATTCCTGACGATCATCCACTCATGTGCGGCGTTTTGGGCCGAAGTGGCATTCCCCCGGCAAGCATCATGATGGGCACGGCTGATTTGCTCATTACATTTGGTGCGTCTTTTTCGGTTCACACTGGCGTGGCCGATTATATTCCAACGATTCAAGTGGACCGAGACCGTATGACACTTGGGAAATTTCGCCCGGTGGATGTGCCCCTTTGGGGAGATATTGGCGTAACGATTTCAGCTTTTTTGGATTCACCAAAGTTTCAGCCATTACCCCACGATTATGTGAAAAAGGAAGTGGCTTCCCGCTGGGAGAATTGGCGGGAAGAAAAAGCGAGACGACGAAAAGATTCATCGGAAGAAGGAATGAGTTCTGCCGTTTTATTTGATATTTTGAGCAAGGCTATTCCCAATGACGCTATTATTGCGGTGGACGTGGGGAACAACACTTATTCATTTGGAAGGTATTTTGAATGCAAAAATCAGTCCGTGCTCATGTCCGGATATTTGGGTTCAATTGGATTTGCTTTTCCCGCGGCTATGGGCGCTTGGTCTGTTGGAACGGGCAGAAAAGTGGTGGCCATCGCCGGAGATGGTGGATTTGGTCAATATATGGCTGAATTCAATACGGCGGTGAAATATGGCATGGACATTACACTCATTTTACTGAATAACAGCGAGTTGGGGAAAATTACCAAAGAATTCCGTGCGGATAAAATGGACGAATGGCACACATCTTTATCCAATCCCAATTTTGCTGGATATGCGAGAAATTGTGGCGGCGATGGGATTCGTGTCGAAGATTCAAAAGCATTAGCAAATGCCATTAAAACTGGTTTGGAAAGCGATTCCCCCTTTATTGTGGAATGCATGACCGATGCGAAACTTATTTAAGAATAAAGACAGGATAACAGGATTTACTGGATGGTAAAAAAAGAAAAATTTCAAGGGT
>JACNLB010000051.1:0-6379 GCA_014381755.1 Fidelibacterota bacterium
AACGCTTCGCTTTTAAGTCAAGTCTGATTCAAAACGTAATTATAGAATTGAGCTTCATTTACGTCCACCAGCCAGCGGATTACGTTTTAACTAAACCAACCTAAAAGAATCAAATGAATAAGTTGAGCACATTTCAAATTCAATCAATTACGCCAGTCGACATTCCTCAAATTCTGGAATTAAACCAAATTTCTCAACCACACCTTTCTTTCCTTTCGCTCAAACGTTTAAAAGAATTAGCCGAAATGACATTTCATTTCCGTGTGATAAAAGATAATGAAACTATTGTAGCATTTCTCATGGGTATGGAAGAGGGACAGCTTTATGATAGCATAAACTATTCTTGGATTTCTGAACGATACGATTCATTTTACTATATTGATAGAATTGCTGTTTCAGAAAAATACTGGCGCAAAGGATTGGGTAAAAAATTATACGATGACGGGGAGTCTTTTGCTCATCAAATGAATAAACCTATGATGGCCTGTGAAGTGAATGTTAAACCCATGAATGAAGGTTCAATTATATTTCATGAAAATTATGGGTTTAAATCAGTTGGAGAACAGGATACGGAAGGAGGGGGAAAAAGGGTTCGATATATGATCAAGGATTTGACTTAATAAATTTTTTCCATTCATTTATTTTATTTTCAACCCATTTTAACGTAGGATATTCTTTTGCCTGAACATCGCCATTTGGCGTAATCCATATCCATGAATCCTTTGGGTTCCCCAGTGCAAAATCACCTTCCAATGCTACAGATCCATCCGGATACCACCACGTCCAGTGGTCAATATACAGGCCATTATGAAATTCTCCGCTCATCGTTTTATTACCATCTTCGTACCATTCCTGTTGAATACCGTGAGGTGCGCCATTAGAATAATGGTGAATGTATAATAATTGGCCCTCAGGATACCATCGTGTATGAACGCTATCTTTTCTGTCGCCACTCCAATAAAATTCCCATTGTTTGGAACCTTCTTTATACCAACCTTTGTCATATCCATTTTTTCTACCGTAAATAAAAAGCGCTTCTCCTTCCTTTTGTCCATTATCGAACCACAATATCATTTTCCCATGTAATAGGCCTTCTCGGTATGGATCAGCAGATGAAATGCCACCATTTTTATACCAAGAAGTCCATGTTCCTTCCTTCTTACCGTTGACGAATTCACCTTCTTGCTCTATTTGTCCATTCTCAAACCATGTAGTCCATAATCCAATTTGCTGTAGGTTCTGGAATTCACCTTGCTGTTTTTTTGCACCATTTTTGTAATACCAAACCCAATGTCCATCCTGTAGACCATCTTTTAAAAATCCCTCAAATTCCTTTTGTCCATTTGCATATTTAAAAAATACAATTCCATTATAAGGTGTTTCATCTTTTAATTGATATTTACGGCTTGTACCATCTAAATCTATTCTATCCACAAGATCTTTAATATTCACTTGAGAATACAAAAAGATATGACTACATAAGATTAATAATATTTTCTTCATTTCATAAATTGGTTTTCAATTGGTTAAATACATTATTAGAGAATCCAAGCATAAGGGCTTGCTCTAAAGTATCAAAATGTAAGCAGTTATAATGAACACTCCAAAAGAAGAGAGCAGTCATCATTTAATTTTTGAGAAAGAAACATTATATGTAAGTTCAGAGACGATATGTTAAAAACTCTATTAAATCTTTCAATTTTCTACTTATGCGGCGCACTGATTTATCCATGCACAACCATTCTAATCGGTAAGGGACTTACAGCAGACAAATCCATTATCCATGCACATAATGAAGATATGGGCAATCTAACGGTAGGACGTTTATGGCGGGTCAATGATTTTTCATCCGAAAATGACTCAACATGGGTCCCTTATGTTACAATTCAAAATACAGGAAAAAAATTAGCATATTGGGCTTCGGGGAATACCAAACAAATAAACAAAGATGAACTAAATCAAACCATGTTACCTTACGACAATATTCTCGTTGGAATGAATGAATCGGGATTAACCATGAGTTGTAATTGGATGTATTCCAAAGAAGAAAGTTTAGAAAATATGGGGATTCGTCGTTACGCTATTCGACAATTGATTTTAGAACGAGCGGCAACTGCCCGTGAAGCAGTCGAACTCATAAGTTCGTTTATAGATACATATGGTCAAGCTGATTGGAGCGGATTAACCTATGTTTTAGCAGATCCAAATGAAGGGTGGATTGTTGAAACAACTACCCATAACTGGGTAGCTAAAAAACTAAAAGATCATGAAATAATTGCTGTTGCGAATCGCTATACAATCGGAGAAGAATTTGATCTGTCCAGTAAAAATCTAATTCAAAATGCTATTGAAAAAGGATGGTACAAACCCAAAGATGGTCCATTCAATTTTAAACTGGCCTACGGCGATTCAGAATTTATGAGTGAGCAATATGATTCTGAACGAGAAGTAAGAGTTGAAACATTATTAGAAGAAAAATTTGGTAAAATAAAGCCTGAAGACTTAATGACTATTTTAAGAGATCGTTTTCATAATTCAGATGGATATACACCTCCAACGTCTTTTGAACCGGATAGAATCACGTGCCGATCAAAAAATGCAAAAAGACCTATTTGTACGAATTTATGCCAATCATCCTTTGTGGCTCATTTGCGTCCTAATTTGCCTAGGGAATTTGGTCCAGTATTTTGGTATACGATGGCAACACCTGCATATGGTCCATATTTTCCTTTATATCCGTTTGGATCTAAAATAGTAACGTCATTTACTTTAGATGATTCAGATGAACAAAACACAACTGCATGGTGGGTATATCGCCATCTACAACAAAAGGTCGATATATCGAATGCAGAAACAATAAAATCAATCAGGAATCAAACTGAATCGGTAACATCCGCTTTTATTTCAGAACAGGAATTATGGGAAAATAAGGTACAAAAACAAATTGCTAATGGAAATTTTAAACGGGCCAATCAACTGTTAAATTTGTTTTCGAACCGATCAGCTCGGAAGTCACTACATCATAGTAAAACTATTTTAAAACGGATAAATTAATTTATATTTTTCCCCAACTGATCTTTAATCAATTGTACAAAAATAGACGACCCAACCAATAACGCTCGTTCATCTATATCAAAATGGGAGCAATGATGAGGCACGCTACGAAACGGGCGGTCAACCGGCGCAGATCCAACAAAGAAAAAACACCCGGGTATTTTTTGTGCGTAATAACTGAAATCCTCGCCGCCCATGGATAAATAGGGATAACCAGCACCTTCTCCCACAATCTTTTTCGCCGACGCCAACAGTTTTTCATAGGCAGTTTCATCATTGATTGTTGGTGGATAACCATCACAATAATCAAAATCTATTATTGCTCCAAATGTTTGACCAACGCCATTAATGATTTCTTCCATTCGAGTTTTAATCATTTGGCGATTCTCTTCTGTATATGCTCTTGCAGTTCCTTTAAGTACAACTTCGTCTGCGATAATATTAAAGTTGTAGCCGCCGTTTATCATTCCGATGGAAACGACTGTGCTTTCCAGGGGATTGGTATTGCGGCTGACAATGGTTTGTAAAGCGGTAATCAAATGAGCAGAAACGACCACTGCATCTACAGATCCTTGGGGAGCTGCGCCATGTCCGCCAATACCTTTTATGGTAATTTCAAATTCATCTGCGGCTGCTAGGATTGGACCTTCTTTCACGCCTACTTCACCGTATTTCTGGTAATTCCACAAATGTATTCCATATATTTCATCCACGCCTTCCAAACAGCCGTCTTCTATCATATATCTAGCGCCGCCAGCTCCTTCTTCTGCGGGCTGAAATAAAAAACGCACCGTTCCATTAATCTGATCTTTTTTATCAGCCAACACTTTTGCTGCGCCTAAAAGCATAGCAGTATGACCATCATGACCGCAAGCATGCATTAGACCATCGTTTTGCGATATATAATCAATATTCCCTGTTTCTTGGATGGGTAAGGCATCCATGTCCGCTCGGAGAGCAATAGTGGGACCATCACCGCATTTTAGATCACCAACAACACCCGTTTTGCCAATGCCTGTTTGCACATCCATTCCTAAATCTATTAATCGTTCAGCAACAATCCCTGCTGTTCGGTGGACTTCAAAACCCAATTCGGGATGTTTGTGAATATCCCTGCGAGTGGAGATAATTTCGTCTGAAATATTTTTGATTTCTTTGGGGATTTTTATATTCATATTTTTTCCTGAAATTACTAATTAATGTACTTAATTATTTTCTATGATTTCTGCACAGCTAACTGACCGCATCCTGCTGCAATATCCGTACCTTTACTCCAACGCACCGTTACAGGAAAAGGTGCATCATCCAGCGCAGCTATGAAAGAATCAATCACGTGATTTTCCGGCCGTTTGTATTTCCCACCAATTTCATTATAAGGAATTACATTCAGTTTACACCGCCGTCCTGATAATAATGTCATTAATTTTTTGGCATCCTCTTTTGAATCTGTAACTCCCGCCATTAAAACATATTCAAGTGTTACAGGGTGTCTGGACTGATATGAAAAATGATCAATGGCTGTAAGTAAATCATTTAATGGATATTTTTTTGTAATGGGCATCGTTTGTAAACGGCTTTCCTGAGAAGACCCATTTAAACTGATTGCCAGTTTATAACGGTGTTTTTCATCTGCATAGCGATTGATTTTGGGCGTAATTCCTACAGTTGAAATTGTGATTCGTTTTGCTCCCAGTTTAATTCCATTTTCATCATTCATCAAATCAGCCGCTGAAATGACTCGGTCATAATTCAAAAACGGCTCGCCCATGCCCATAAAAACAACATTTGTGATTGGAGCTGTTGATTCTTTACTCACTTGTAAAAATTGATCAACAATTTCTCCCACAGACAAATTTTTCTGAAAACCCATGGATGCCGTCGCGCAAAAATCACAATCAACCGCACATCCCACTTGAGATGAAATACAGACAGTTATTCGCTTTCCTTCTTTCATAAGTACAGACTCTACTTTTTCTCCTGTCTGCAATTCAAATAGGAACTTTCGAGTTGATTCACCAGTTGAACCGGTCACATATATCAATTTAAGAGGATGTATTCGATATTTTTCTTCAAAACTTTTGCGTAAACCTGTAGGTATATTCCCCATGTCTTCGAACGAATTCACGCGGCTTCGATAAAGCCAGCCGAATAATTGCTGCCCCCGAAATGACGGCTCATTCAATTCAGAAAGAAGGGTGTCCAAATCGTCACGGTTTAATCCAACTAAGGCAATTTTTGATTTAAGAGAGGCCTGCATAAGCAAAGAATTTCGATTATCTTTTATGGGAGCGCAAGACATTAAGATTGTTTCAATTTGAAGTGACCATTAAGTTCGAACCCTTTAATTAAATAATAATTCAGGAAAAAACATGTCAACACAAAATGATGCACAACTTGTACAGCAATTAGAACAGTTTCGCCAGGAGTTCATGGACGAGATTGGTAACGTTATTATAGGCCAACAGAATATTCTTGATCATTTTCTCATTGCGCTTATTTGTAAGGGACATACTCTTTTAGTGGGTGTGCCGGGATTGGCAAAAACACTTTTAATCAAATCCATGGCTGAATTACTTGATCTGAAATTCAGCAGAATCCAGTTTACTCCTGATCTAATGCCCAGCGACATAACCGGAACGGAAGTGATTGAAGAAGATCATGCAACCGGAAAACGTGAATTCAGGTTTTTTCAGGGTCCTGTATTCGGGAATATAATCCTGGCAGATGAAATCAATCGTACACCACCCAAAACACAATCTGCATTATTGCAGGCCATGCAGGAACATAATGTGACAACCGGGGGAAAAACCTATGCGTTGGATGAACCATTTTTTGTTTTGGCAACGCAAAACCCCATCGAGCAGGAAGGAACCTATCCTCTGCCCGAAGCACAATTAGATCGTTTTATGTTCAATATTAAAATCGACTACCCCAGCCGTGACGAGGAAGTATCCATTGTTCAAACAACGACTAGCGGAAGTGAAGCTGCATTAAAACCCATCATTCCGAAAGATCAATTATTGGCATTTCAGGAATTAGTAAGGCGTGTACCTGTTGCGGAAAATGTTGTTGAATATGCTGTAGATCTGGTTGGCAAAACACGTCCCAAAGATGATGGTGTTCCAGACTTTGTAAATGAGTGGATTGATTGGGGTGCGGGACCTCGTGCTTCTCAATATTTAATTTTAGGCGCAAAAGGACGAGCCGTTCTTGATGGTCGCCCAACACCGGATATTTCAGATGTAAATGAACTTGCTCTTCCGGTTTTACGACACCGTTTGATAACCAATTTTAATGCCGAAGCTGAGGGCGTAAATGTGGATGA
>JACNLB010000051.1:6598-8039 GCA_014381755.1 Fidelibacterota bacterium
AAAAAAAAATACCTCCATCCTGAAACAGTCGCCAAATTGGACAATATGGCTCTCCGAGCTCGATTAGTAGTGGAGGGATATATTATCGGCCAGCATAAAAGCCCTTATCACGGTTTTAGTGTCGAGTTTGCCGAACACCGCGCCTATGGTCCAGGGGATGAAATACGCCACGTGGACTGGAAGCTCTATGGCAAGACAGATCGCTATTATGTAAAACAGTACGAAGAAGAAACGAATCTCAAAGCATATATTTTACTCGATACAAGTCGTTCCATGAAGTATACAAGCGGGACGGTGACAAAATTGGAATATGCATCGTATTTATCAGCAGCTCTCTCATACCTGATGCTTAACCAACGGGATGGAACAGGTCTCATTTTATTTGATGAAAATATTCAAACGTTTATTCCACCCCGTTCGACTTCGAGCCATTTGAATACCATCCTTAAACATTTGGAAAAACCCAAACTCGGATCTGATACTGAAATTGGTTCTGTCCTTCATGAAATGGCTGAACGGATTAAGAAACGTGGTTTAATCATTCTAATTTCAGATTTAATGGACAATCAGGAATCCGTATTAAGCGGATTGAAACATTTCAGACACAATAAACAGGAAGTAATCCTATTTCATATTTTAGACCGTAAGGAACTGGATTTTGATTTCAATGCTCGAACACGGTTCAAGGATATGGAGAGTGGTTCATTATTGACCACAGAGCCCTGGCAAATCAAAAGCAGTTATAAAAAAAGAATCCAATTATTACAAGATGTGTATAAAAAACAATGTCGTAAACAATTAATCGATTATGTACCGCTTTTTACGGATCAAAGTTTGGATATCGCTCTCAACAGCTATCTCAATAAACGTCAAAAGCTGGGATAAACTCAATATACAGGTATGGCTTGGTATGGTTATTTATTTTTCAAAACCTCGCCATAACTCCATGTTATTAAAACAAATAATATCCAAATAGTCTTAAATTTCAAATTCAATTTTTGTAAATAAAAGAGGACTAATAATGAGGAAAGATTTTAATGAATTCAGTTTATTAAGAATAATTCGGTTTGTTTTTTACACAATGACAGCGATTGCAATATATTTTGCAGGTTCTGAATTAAACAGCAGCAATTTAAAACTTGCAGCAATGTTTTTTGTAATAGGTGGCGTTTTAGGGATTATTAGAAATTTGCAGCGTTTATCTAAATAAATGAAGAGATTGATTCTTAAATCAATCTCTTACAAACATCCGTATTAGATTTCAAACCTATTCTAATAGTTCGTGGCGAGTTACTCGTTATTCATATTTTTTGGATTTTTCAAAATATCGTTGGGCTTGATCCTGTTTCCCCTGCTGCAAAAGAACTCTCGCAATACCACGATAATGGGCAGCATTCTCCGGTTCTAAATAAATGAGTTCCTTATAAAATTTTTCTGCTTT
>JACNLB010000051.1:8362-16853 GCA_014381755.1 Fidelibacterota bacterium
TTGCTCGGATCTAACTCTACAGCTTTCCGAAGATATGGTAATGCGTTTGCAGGCTGGTCATTCCGTGCAAAAATTTGACCTGCTGCCATATTTGCATTGTAGTCTTCCGGTGCTAATTCAACTGCTTTTGCAATTAATTCAGTTGATTTTTCTCCTTCACCCAAATCAAAGTGGCATGTTGCCAGCATGGTATAATTTAAACTTTCATCATCCTTGATTATTAAAGCAGTTTGAAATTCATCAACAGCATCACGAATAATCGCTTTCCGTTCTTGATCATCCATACCTTTTGATGAATTATATACTTTTACACCTTTATTGTAGACATCACTCCAATATCCATATCTGGATATATCCACCATTTCCTGAACAGTAACTCCTTCAAGTATTTTGCGATTGGGATCGATTTCCAGTGCTTTGTTATACACGTCATTCATTTCAGCCCAGCGACCGTCTTTTCCATAAATATGATGACCCAGCTGAAAGGGTATTTCCGGATTATCGACTTCAATCGCCATAGCTTTGACAAGAAATTCTTCCGCTTTTTCTAAATCGTTTTGTTGTAAATACAGCTTTGCTGATGTGTATTCTTCGCTGGGACACCCCCAAAAGATGAAGGTGCACAGCATTACCAAAAGTGTTTTATTTAATGTGTGATGAAACATACGTCCTCTCTTATAATTATTTGTAGATTTTAGGGTTCAGAAAATAATGAGTAATCAGCGTTTTTCAAAGACCTAGAGTCGTATCTAAATAAGATATTCTTTTAGCAATCTCTTCATTATCACATTCAAGAATTTTTTCTACTCCGAATCCTTCTACACAAACAGAAGCCAACGCTGATGCTTGAATTAATGCTTCTTTTGCAGTTTTGCCAGAATTTAACACAGCTGCAAATGCACCGGCAAAAACATCTCCCGCACCCGTAGGATCGACCACATTTTTTACAGGATAGGCACCTATACGAATTTGACCTTCTTTGTCAATCAATATTGCTCCATAACTTCCCATTTTAACCACAACTTTTTTTATTCCATATTCCATTAGGTGTTGTCCTGCTTTTTGCGGATTGGAAATACCTGTTAATAATTCAGCTTCACTTTCATTGACTAAAAGTACCGTTACATGTTTTAAGACAGTATCCAATAAATCCCGTGTTGTTTCAATCCATAAATTCATTGTATCCAACACGATCATTTCTGCATTACATTGATCAATAATGGTTTGCTGAAGAGCTGGATGTATATTAGCTAAAAGAGCTGTTTTTACATTTTTGTTTATATCAGATAATACGGGTGAATAATCTGCAAAAACTCCAAGGTCAGTATACAGCGTATCCCGATCATTCCAATTTTGGTGATAACGTCCTCCCCATCGGAATGTTTGACCATTTACTTCCTGAAGGTCATCCAAGTTTTCCGCGAGATTTCGATAAAGTTTTCGGCCGGCATCAGGAAAATCTGAACCGATAATACCGACAACACTGCTCGGACAATATCGGCTGGAAGCCGCAAGAGCGTAGGTAACAGATCCGCCCAGTACATTTTCTCGTTGTTCATTCGGCGTCTCAATTGTATCTATGGCAATGGAGCCTGCGATCAGTAAGTTAGGATTGCTCATTTTCGGTAGATAGTTTAATAGCTTTAACTCTTCGACAACAAGTATATCCTTCACTTCTTGTATTCTTTTGGTACAATACGGTATATTTCCTACTTATGGCGGCTAAAACTTTTGCAATCATTACCGATATTCACTCAAATGTAGCCTCTTTGGAGACTGCGTTGGGTATTATTGATAAGCGTAAAAACATCGATCAAAAAATATGTTTAGGTGATTGCTTTGCCCTGGGACCCTCCCCGAAAGAAACACTGGATATTCTCTTATCTCTTGACAATTATATATTTATTCGCGGCAATCATGATCGCTATCTTATTGAACGACTTTGGGAGCAGGAGCGTCCCTCTTTGGAAGGGATGAATCCAGATGATCCCATTTGCCAGGCGATTGTAGCCAATGAAGAATGGACAGCTAATGAAGTTGGTGATGACGGTGTTGAATTTGCCAAATCCATGCATATAGCTTACCGGGAAGTTGTAGATAATGTTCTAGTGGAATTGACTCATGCCTGGTATCAGCGCGATGATATACCGCCGACCATGAAGGAAGCGTTGATTTGGCGCAATCATGTTCAAAATGCTCACCCGGATGTTTCACGCTTTGTTTTTGTCCATGGTCATGTCCACACGCCCCGCAATGAAACAGGTGAAAATTTGACCATTCTTTGCCAGGGTGCCACCGGATTACCGTTTGATGAAGATCCCCGCGGTTCTGTAGCATTTTTGACTGTTGAGGGTGATTCTTTTGAATGGGATTTGGTGCGCTATGATTATGATCAAAATATCACCATTGACATCTTGGAAAAACGGCAACCGCCCTTTTATCAAAATCTTCAGAATACAGTCAAATACGCTGCTATTCGCAACGATATATAAGTATTCTATTTTTCGTAATTTCTCCAGTTAAATTCTTTTAAATAATGTATTATTTTGACCATAGCGCCACCACACCCTTGCACCCAAAAGTCAAAGAACTAATGGGTGATGTTGGTGAATTCCATTTCGGTAATCCATCCAGCGTTCATGCATCCGGACAAAAAGCTAAAACGCTCATAGAAACCGCCCGAGGACAAATGGCTAAAGCCATTGGATGCAATTCCAATGAGGTCATTTTTACCGGAGGGGGAACAGAAGCAAATAACCTGGTTCTATGGAATTTGATTCACCAAAAGAAAAAACACGTTATTACATCTGTTATTGAACATCCTGCGGTGCTGAATGTTTTAGATAGTCTGGAAGAATTTGGCGTAACCTATTCTGCTGTTGGAGTGGATAAAACCGGGATGGTAAATCCGGATGATGTTCAAAATGCACTTACAGAAAAAACAGGACTTATATCCATCATGCTGGCGAATAATGAAATGGGTACCATTCAAACTATTTCAGAAATAGAAGCCATTGCCAAAAAACACGACATTATTATGCATTCTGACGCAGTACAGACACTTGGAAAAATACCGGTTAATGCGAAAGAACTTGGAGTGGATTGCATGAGCTTTTCTGCCCATAAGTTTTACGGGCCAAAAGGTGTGGGCGTTCTGTTTGTACGAAAAGGATTAAAACTTAAACCGCTGATAATCGGCGGAAACCAAGAACGAAGAATGCGCGCCGGAACTGAAAACACTCCTGGGATTGCCGGATTAGGTTTAGCAGCAGAATTAGCAACAAAAAATCTTCACAATACACAATCTCATTTGGATGGACTGGCCGATACATTTAAGGCACAGATTACACACATATGTCCTGATGTGATTTTTAATGGCCATCCGGAAAAGCAGCTTCCGGGACTTATTAACGTTTCGTTCCCGGGATTTAGAAATGATTTGCTTATGATTCATTTAGATCGTCAGGGAATTGCTGTTTCCAGCGGATCAGCCTGCTCGTCCGGCGATATTAAACCATCACTAATTTTGTCTGCAATGGGTATAAAAGATGAAATAAATAATTCCACACTGCGAATCAGTTTTGGTACCGGGAACTCACAGCAGGACGTGGAATATTTAACCAAATGTATAAAATCTACCCTTGAACGAATTCGTTCCGCCGCCTGAAATGGCTGAACATATAATCGTAGGTATGAGCGGAGGCGTTGACAGCGCTGTTTCGGCTTTATTATTAAAAGAACAAGGGTTTGATGTGGAGTGTATCTTTATGAAAAACTGGGAGGAAGACAGTGAATACTGTACATCTGAACAAGATTATAAAGATGCATTGTTAGTCTGCGATGAATTGGGATTACCGCTGAAAACAGTTAATTTTTGTCATGAATACAAAGAACGGGTATTTGACTATTTTTTAAAAGAATATTCGGCGGGCAGGACACCTAATCCGGATACGCTTTGCAACAAAGAAATAAAATTTAAATCATTCCTTAACTATGCCCTGAAGCTTGGAGCCAGTCGAATCGCAACCGGACACTACGCCCGCCTTGATCAGCATAATGGGTCCGTTCTATTGCGTAAAGGGAATGATGGAAATAAAGATCAAAGTTATTTCTTATTTATGCTAAATCAGCACCAGCTTGAAAAAACAATTTTTCCCATTGGAGAAATGACCAAAAATGATGTGCGTAACTTGGCAAAAGAAAAAGGATTACCTAATCACGATCGCAAAGATAGTACGGGAGTTTGTTTTATCGGGGAGAGAGATTTTACAGAATTTCTGCATCAGTATTTTAAACCTGATCCCGGTGAAATGATTACGGTTGATGGGAAATCAGTTGGTCGACATGATGGTTTAATGTTTTATACCTTCGGACAAAGACAAGGCTTGGGAATTGGCGGCGGACATGGAAAAAAAGAAGCACCATGGTTTGTAGCTGATAAAAATTTAAAAGACAATATCTTGATCGTCGCCCAAGGCCATGATCATCCTGATTTATTCCATTCTCAACTCAGTGTAGAAAACGTACACTGGATTTCTAATGAAACACCCTTTTCAAAAAAATTAAATGCAAAAATCCGCTATCGGCAAAAAGATCAACCGTGTACAATCGATATTTCGAAAAATACATTAACTGTTGCGTTTAAAAAGCCGCAATTTGCTGTAACGCCCGGTCAAGCAGTCGTGTTTTATGATGGTGATATTTGTTTGGGTGGCGGAACCATTGAAAGCAGGAACTAATTTTTAATTGGGGGATTGCAAAAGATACTTGAATAAAGCGAAATTAGCACCGTGAAAAAAGACACAATATTTACACATAGTATAATGATGGCTATTCTATTGGCTGTTACGGTTCCAACCTATGGACAGTTTAGAACGGATGTTCCTCATCAAAATATCAGGGAATCCATAACGGGCCGTCCGGAGATCCCTTCCCTTCTTGATGCTCAAAACTTTCAAATGCACCATAATTTTTCCATGTCCATGATGAATATAGGCGGTATGTCCGTAGGTGTAGGCGCATATACAAATTCTTTTGCTTTGGCTATTAATCCAAAATTGAGCTTGAATACTCAAGTAAGTCTTGTCCAGCCAACCATGGCCGGACTACAAAATCAAGGCAATATTTATTACGGTGTAGGATTGAACTACAAAGCGTCTGAAAATAGTTTTTTAAGTTTTCAAATAAACAATTACCCCACATATTACCGAAGACCAAACCAACACTTTCACTTAAGAGGCTATTAGCACTTGGCCAGAATAAAACGTCGCAAAAATAACAAATTCCTATTCAGCTCTAAACCCTCCCGCCCGGCTAAACGCAGGGATATTAAAGGGACATTAGTCAATTCTGCGATTGTTATTCTTTCATTATTGCTTGTTGCATTTATTTTTTCATTTTCTAATCGACAAGTTCAAACAGGCGTGCCAATCGAAATAACGTTTCCGTCTCTTCCGGATACTCCCAGGCTAGCTGTGGAAATTTATGAACAAAATCCAATTTTGGATATTGAAGTTGAGATTTTAAATGGGTGTGGTATTCCCGGTTTAGCAGGAAAAGTATCTGATTATCTGCGATCACAGCAAATGGATGTTGTTCGATCTGAAAATGCCGACCATTATAACTATGAGCACACAATGCTCATTTTAAGAAATGAAAATTATAAAGGATTGCAAAAAGTTGCCCATTCTTTTGGAATTGATGAAGAAGACAATGTACGCGTTAAACATATTCCTGATAATAAGTTAAGTGTAGATATTACAGTTATAATTGGCAGTGATTTTGCCACGATTAAACCTCTGGTCAATTACTTAAAATAACATTGACTCCCGCCTCTTCCACGCCCAATGATGAGACAGGTGAACTGGTCTTGGGCATTGCCAATCTTGCTATCGAAAAACAGGCTGATGATGTCATTTCACTTGATGTGCGTGGAATAACAAGTATGACTGACCATTTTGTTTTTTGTTCTGCGGAAACCGATGTTCAGGTGAAAGCCATTGCCGATAATATTCGCAGAGGAACAGATCATAAACCTTGGAGAACTGAAGGATTTGAACAGCTCAATTGGGTGTTGCTTGATTATATAGATGTTGTTGTTCATATATTTAAAACACGAGAAAGAGAATATTATAATCTTGAAAGTCTTTGGTCGGATGCACCCTTAACAGAGTATAAAGATGAAACTGAAGGAAATTCTACAAAAACAGCTGACTGAAGCAGCGGAGAAAGCCGGCTTTACTCCACACTCCGTTGTTATTACGTCATCAAAAGATGAGAAACACGGCGATTTGTCTTCGAGTCTGCCTCTGTCGCTGGCTAAAGCAGCAAAAAAATCGCCTATGGCAATTGCAGAAGCAATCATCGGAAAATTTGAGATAGATGATCGAATAGTTGCTGATATTTTTCCGTCTCCTCCCGGATTTATTAATTTCAAAATAAAAGATTCCTATTTCCAATCTCTGGTTTCTGAAATCATAAAAGCAGGTAATACGTTTGGTCAATCCGATACAGGAAAAAACAAAACTGCGAATGTAGAATTTGTAAGCGCCAACCCAACGGGACCCCTGACGATTGGGCATGGCAGGAATGCTGTTATTGGAGATACAGTTGCCAATATCTTGGAAAACCATGGATATAACGTTACACGGGAATATTATTTTAATGATGCGGGCCGTCAGATGCGATTGCTGGGGCAATCGGTTGAAGCACGTTATTTTGAACTATTAGGAAAGGAAATTGAATTTCCAGAAGATGGCTACGAAGGAAATTATATTAAAGAAATCGCTCAAAATATTTTGGATGAACATGGAAAATCTCTTACACCCTCTGATCCACTATTTAAGGAAAAAGCAGAAAAAACTATTTTTGCTGACATAGAAAAAAGTCTCGTCAATTTAGGGATTCATTTTGATCAATTTACCAACGAAAAAACATTTTATGAAAATGGCGATATTGATCGTTTTTTGGACGAGCTTAAAGCCAAGAATCTTATTTATGAAAAAGATGGCGCTACCTGGTTTCGCACCACAAATCTGGGCAAAGATCAGGATCGTGTTTATATCAAGAGCACCGGAGAACCAACCTATCGTGTACCCGACACAGCTTACCACAGGGATAAAATCAACAGGGGGTTTGACCTTATTATTGATATTTTCGGCGCTGACCACGCCGATACATACCCGGATGTTTTATTGGCGCTTGAAGCACTCGGATTGAAAACAGATCATATTCGAATTTTACTTTATCAATTTGTCACATTAATTCGAAAGGGTGAAAAAATAAAAATGTCCACACGAAAAGCCAATTTTGTTACAATGGATGAACTGGTGGATGAAGTTGGTGCTGATGTGGTCCGTTATTTTTTTATTATGCGTGGAATGAATTCACATCTCAATTTTGATTTAGATCTGGCCACAGACCAATCAGAAAAAAATCCAGTCTTTTATTTGCAATACGCCCATGCTCGGATTTGTAATATAATTAAACATGGTGAAAGTCTCGGTGTAAATCCGCAAGCGCATTTTGATACGTCATTATTAACGAACAGCTCTGAATTAGAATTATTGAAGACAGCCGGGAAATTTCCAGAAATTATGGACAATGCTAATGAAACACTCGAACCACAAAGTGTTGCAAATTATTTACAAAACTTGGCAACAAAATTCCACAAATTTTATGCTGAATGCAGAGTGCTTACCGATGACAACACACTTACTTCGGCACGGATTGCCCTTATTAATTCAGTGAAAATTGTTTTAGAAAACGGCTTAAAGGTATTGGGCATTTCTGCTCCTGAACGGATGTAATATGCTTAATATATTTAACACAGAGATGGATTTTTTAATCTTGTGTCTTTCGACACTTTTTACTCTTATAAATCCATTAGGTATCGCACCCATCTTTCTTGCCATGACGGAGGGTTACAGTAATCAAGATCGAGTTACCATTGCAAAAAAAGGTGTATTTACCGGAACAATTATATTGATTGTATTTGCTCTATTGGGATCACTTATTTTTTCATTTTTCGGAATCACGATCGAAGCATTTCAAATCATGGGAGGCATAATATTTTTCCGTAGCGGTATGCACATGGTAGACGCTAAAGTTGGGAGGACGCGAACAACTACTCAAGAACAAGAAGAATTTATTACAGCAAATGAAATTGCTTACACACCGATTGGTGTACCCTTAGTCACGGGTCCCGGTGCCATTACTGGCGCCATGTTATTATCTGCCAAAACACATACATCATTTGGTTTCGGAACATTAATATTTTCAATATTGCTCGTAATGATTTCTGTCCTTTTTATTTTCATTGGCGGAGAAAAATTAAGCCAAAAAATTGGTGTTGCTGGCATGCGAATCATTCAAAGAATCATGGGTTTAATCTTGATGGTGATTGCGGTACAGTTTGTTATTAATGGAATTACAGCTGTAATTCGACATATATAAAATACGTTTTCCCCTGACACCGCGGTCGACTTCGCTC
>JACNLB010000010.1 GCA_014381755.1 Fidelibacterota bacterium
TATAAAGCCAATAGTCAGCATCAAGTTGATATTTTAGAAATGAAAGGTCAATTTTGGAAATGGCGCATGCATGGCGGCGCTGTAACGTTGGCAAGGCTATTTAATCAATCTGACTTATCTCCGGACGTGATACTGGCCACTGACATGCTTGATTTAACTACTTTTTTAAGTTTAACTCGCAAACGGACTTCATCTATATCGACTGCTATCTATTTTCATGAAAATCAGCTTTCTTATCCTTGGTCTCCAAAAGACAGAGATGTTCAAAAAGATCGTAATAAACAGTATGGATTTATTAACTATAATTCCGCTCTTACTGCTGATTATGCGTTATTTAATTCCCATTATCATCAAATATCGTTTTTAGAAGAAGCAGAAAAACTTTTGAAACATTTTCCGGATTATAATGAACTGGATACCATAAAGATAATTGAAGATAAAAGCAGTGTATTGCCATTGGGTCTTGATTTGCATGGATTCGATACACTTAAATCGGATTATGAAGGTCCACCCCTTATTTTATGGAATCATCGCTGGGAATACGATAAAAACCCTGAAAGCTTTTTTAAGACATTATTTAAACTGGATGATAACGGGATTGATTTCAAATTAGCTGTATTAGGTGAAAACTTTAAATCCACACCATCCATTTTTGATGAAGCAAACATAAAGTTAAAAGATAAAATTGTGCATTTTGGATATTGCGAAGATTTTTCTGAATATGCACAATGGCTATGGAAAGCAGACATATTACCCGTAACTAACATCCAGGACTTTTTCGGAATTAGCATCATGGAAGCAGTCTATTGCAATACGTATCTATTGTTACCCAATAGACTTACGTATCCTGAATTACTTCCAACTGAATACCATGATAATCATATCTATGAAGATGATAAAGATTTATACGAAAAATTAAATGAATGTATTTCTAAAATTGATGAAATAAGAAATAAGAAAATGAGTTCCGTTGCTGAAAAATATGATTGGCGCCAAATGGCACCGGTATATGACAAACTTTTTGGATCGTTTATCTAAATAACTCCGGTTCACTTTTTAAAGCATTTGTTACTTTTATAAACGTATCAATAATATCCTTAATATCTTCATCATTTCCCAATAAGTGCCTTTGCTGCAGCCAAACAGATTCTTCATCGCAAATTCGTTCTGTAACCGAAAGAGATAACGATGCATAATCTTTATCTTTCAACCAAGGATATTCATTCGGATCGGTGACAAATAATTTTTCTCGATATAACGGACTGTAACCGGCATATGTATATACACCTTCCGCCTGCATTGCTTTAAAAAATACATCCCTGTGAATACCATTGAATGTTTCTTTTTTATACTTTACTATATATAAATGGTGAGCAGATCGAGTTGTTTGTTCATAAGAACCAACTAATTCTATTCCATCTATTTCATCTAATGCATCATCAAGTTTTTGTTTATTTGCATCACGAAGATTCATATCTGCTCCAATTGAATCCAACTGGGGCATCAGCATGGAAGCTGCCAAGGCATTTAATCGAAAATTTCCGCCAAGATGCTGATGCTCGTACCATTCTCCCCCGCTTACGCGACCGCAATTGTGATAGGAAAAGCATGCTTCTTTGAATTCATCATTATTGGTAATAATGGCGCCGCCTTCTCCGGCAGACATATTCTTTGACGTCTGAAAACTGAAAATTCCGCCAGTACCGATTGCACCCACTTTTTTACCGTCCCATTCGGCACCGTGAGCTTGAGCTGCGTCTTCAACTATGGCAATACCATGTTGCATTCCAATAGCACAAATCTTGTCCATATTCGCAGGATTTCCTGCAATATGAACCGGCATAATCGCCTTTGTTTTTTCTGTTATTGCAGCTTCGATTAAATCCGGATCCATATTCAATGTTTTTTCATCAATATCCACAAAGATAGGCACTGCATTTGCCATTAACACAGCTGACGCAGTGGCAATGAATGTGTACGCCGGAATTATAACCTCATCTCCTGCTTTTACGCCGGCAGCTTTTAACGCTACCCACAAGGCAGTTGTGCCCGAACTTGTACTAATACAGTACTTTGCGTCATGAAATGATGCAAATGCGTCCTCAAAACGAGAGATAGCATCGCTGCCTACACCCCAATTCTCATTTTGCAGCGTCTTTAAGACGCTTTCACCCAATTCGGTCGTGGGCCGTGGCCATTCAGGAAAAGGCTTAGTGCGGACAGGTTCGCCGCCAAATAATGCCAGTTTACTCATATATTAAGTTTTCTCATTAAAAATTGAATTCAAAATTACATCCATTTTGTTTTATAGAGTAAATAAGTTGAACATGAAAATGTTTTTTTTTAAGATCTGTAGTGCAAACATTCCTGTTTGCACTGCGACAGGCAGGAATGCCTGTCGTACATTTCCCGGAAACCTAAAAACATTAATATTTGAAAGTTTCTGCAAATATTACAGACCCGTATGACATTGGTTCCATTGGGTCTGACATATGGGCAATAGATGCGAGCAAAATGGCAATCGTTTGACTTTGGCACGGTGATTGAACTTACTGAAGTGAAAATTAACTAACAAAAAGGAGTCAAAAATGACACTTGTAAAATGGAACCCAAACAGGCATTTCTTAACTGGCGTAGATCGTATGCTGGATGACTTTTTCAATGATGGTTGGAATGTACCTGCTATCACTCGAAATACGAATTGGCAGCCATCCGTGGACATCCGTGAAACAGATGATACTTTTACCATCATTGCAGATCTTCCTGGATTAAAAAAGAAAGATGTAAATGTAAATGTAAAAGATGGAAAACTGGAAATCAGCGGAGAACGCATTTTTGAAAATAAAGAAGAAAATGGTTCCTATCATCGTCGTGAACGGAGCTACGGTAGCTTTCATCGTTCTTTCCATCTACCTGAAACAGTTCTTGATGATAAAATCACAGCCAGTTTTAAGGACGGAATACTTTCAGTAGACGTGCCAAAGGCAGAAGAAGTAAAACCCAAAGGTTACGAAGTCAAAATCTCGTAACGGTTTCTTCTTTAAAACAAAAAAGCCCTTCCGCAGAAATGCGAGAGGGCTTTTTTATGCAAGGAGTAAAATTATTTCAACAACACCATTTTCTTTGTTTGCACAAAACCACCGGCATTTATCCGGTACAAATACACACCGGCGCTTACCGGTTGTCCTGAATCATTGGTTGCATCCCAAATAGCAGATTTAAATCCGGCATCTTGGGTTTTGTTTACCAACCGTTTTACTTCTCTACCCATGATATCATAAA
>JACNLB010000092.1:0-1279 GCA_014381755.1 Fidelibacterota bacterium
CAGCGGTGGTATAATCTGTTTCAGCTATCCCCGATGGAGAATGACAATCGGCACAATCTAAAGGTACATCATAATTCCCATTAATATGGCATTGAGCACAATCTGTTGTTTGATGGTTTCCTGTTAAAGGAAATTCTGTCAAATCGTGATTTACTTCAGCGCCTTTCCATTCAAATGTTGAATGACAAACTTCACAACTTTGGCTATACATATTCGTAACATGATCCGGTGCGTCCGGGAATTGTCCGCTTCCCGTTGCATTAAATTCCTGTTCATGGCATGACCAACAATCATTGGGTGTTCCTAAAAATTCACCGACATGACACCCGGAGCATTCTGCACTAAAATGAGAGCCGGTTAACTCCCAAGACGTTTGCACATTATGATCAAATGAAGACGGCACCCACGCAGACTGCTCAATACCATGACACTCCTTGCAATCTGTACTCATGCCTGAAAGAAAATGGGATGGATTTTGAGCTGTTTTATATTGAACATGATGACAGCTAAAACAGTCGGTGGGAGTCACATCAATATTGGTTAAATCGTCATGACATTCATTACAGTTCACATTTCTATGACCTCCCACGAGAGGGAATTGAGTTTCTTCGTGATTAAACAATTGCTGTTGAACAATCCATGTCAATGAGGTGTGACAGCGGGAGCATTCATTTCCAAGGGTGTTTTGATGAATATCCAAATGACAAGAATTACAATCGGAGGTTACTTGACTAAAATCATGTTTTTCTCCAATTGTACTACCTGTATGACAGTCAACACAGTTTGCGATTCCATGAGCACCTTCTAATTGAAAATTGGTATTTGCATGAGAAAAATTGCTTAACTCAATTTCTTCCCATCCTCCGGTACCATGACAGTCACCGCATTCATATCCGGGAACCGTTAATTCCTGACCTTGAACAAACGTAAGTAACATTATGGTGTAAATTAATTTCATTATCTGATTTCTTCAGTAAACGTATGGCAGTCACTGCACTTATGATCTACAGGAGAATACCTGACGAATAATCCTTTTTTATCTCTTTCCGATTTATGACACTCTTTACAATTAACAGATTGATGGCGTCCATCGAGAGGAAAAGCACTTTGTTGATGATCGAATATAGCCCGAGTGAATAAATCCGTGGTGTGACACGTTTCACAATTATTCTGAAATATATTTATAAACTGATTCCTGTGTACATCATCGTGGCAGACGTTACATGTATAATTTTCCCATGTAAATCGTGTTGTTGTTTTTCCCTTGACGGGTTGAAAT
>JACNLB010000092.1:1565-3282 GCA_014381755.1 Fidelibacterota bacterium
CATTCATTGCATTGGACTGCACTATGCTTACCTTCTAATGGATATTTTGTTTGGGCATGATCAAACACTTTTAAATCTTTTTTCCAATCCACTGTTGTGTGGCATGTTTCGCAGGTCGGTCCAAACGTTCCTTTATGAAATGTATCTTCATGACAGCTGCTGCAGTTCTCGAAGGCCATGCCGGTTAATTTCCACGCTTTTTGGGGATGATCAGGTTGGGAAGGATGACATTTTACGCAATCCACTTCTTTATGTTTTCCAGTCAATAAAAACTTGGCGCGGTTGTGATCAAATTCACTGATTGCCAGTTTCCAGTCAGATGTGTTATGGCAGGATGCACAGTCATTGGATATTTGCTTTTCATGGATATTTTCATGACAACTTCTACACGACTCTTCCAACCCCAAAAATGTTCTGCCTAATACATCATAATCCGTATGCTCACTCGCCCAATTAATTATAGCATGTTCTTTAATATTTTCGCTTGTGTGGCATTTTTTACATTCCAGTTTTTGATGCTTTCCAGTTAAGGTGTATCCGGTTTCTTCATGGTTGAATTTTTTGATATCTTTTGGCCAATAAACTAATTCAAATGCTTTTCCGTTATGATCCGAATGACATTCACCGCATTTATTCGGTTTATCAGCGTGATACCCAATTTTAGCATCAATTTTTTCTTTTAATGGAGAATGACAATCTACGCATCCGGTGGATAATTCTTTTTTCTTCAATTCATGGCATTGCGTACAGTTTGAATTTCCTTCCAAATGGGAATGATATTTGGATAAAGGTCCGGGAGAAAATTGGGAGAATAATAAGCCACTATTGGTTAGAGTCACTAATATTAGATAAAATATTTTATATTTTATTTTAGCCATAACTTTCTTTTTTGATATTTTTCTTATTCACTCCAATCGCTTCTAAATCTGCCAATACTGATTCCAAAAATCTGGGAGATGGTGTAGATCCTTCTTTTTTGGCTGCTTTTTTCTCATGGACAGAAATACCGGGGCCACAAACATATATTGAATCATCTTTATTTGGAATTATCTCCTTAAGCATGTCTTGATCCACACGTCTATTATAACATGTCACCGGCAACCCCGATTTTGGCTCTCGTGTAAATGTAAATACAAGTTCAACTTGCTCCGGGAATTCATTTTGTAATTGAATGAGTTCGTTGCCAAAAATGGTGTCTTCCCATCGGCGATTGCTATACAATAACTTGTGTTTTACATCCGGATAATTTCGCAATGCATATTTCATGATACTATAATTTGGCACAATTCCACTTCCGGCACAAATATGCACAAGCGTTTCGGGTACAGGTTCTGTTAGCGTGTATGGTCCGGTAAAACCTGTAATAACCATGCGTGTTCCTTTTGGTGTCCTCTTCGCGAGAATGGGGGATAATAATGGCGGGTACATTGTTCTGCCTCGGGAATAGCGTTCTTCCTTTACTGTGATCGACAGATATTTTTCATCCGGGGCACTGGATAATGAATACGCACGGGGTTTTTCTTTCTTCCCTTTTTTATCTTCCAGATAATTCGTCCAGCGTTCCAATGCTTCAAACTGATGAGGATCAATAGTTAAAAAATGTCCTGGTTGATAATCTAATAAATCGTTGCCTGTGAAAAGAATCAATGTGGTTGTTTCATTAGTATCTTCCACCACATCGGCTACCATTACTTCAAGTTTTTTTATTTTCTTTCGC
>JACNLB010000083.1 GCA_014381755.1 Fidelibacterota bacterium
AAAGTCGCGGCTGACTTCATCGGCCTTGATACAGTATATACGTTAGCTAATGGTAAAAAAAGTCAGCGTATTTATTTGGATTCTACCGCATCCACATTAATGATGGGTGCTGCCCACGATGCCGTTGAAGCATTCTATGAACATTACGCCAATACCCACAGCATACTTCATTTTTCCGCACATATTTCTTCAAAACAGTACCAATGGGCACACGAACGAATTTTGTCATTTCTCAAAGCAGATCCGGACATATACACATGCTTTTTCACTGGGAGCGGTACAACAGCCGGAATAAACCGATTGGCCAGAGTTTTCCGTGATTATCGCCCAGACCAACATATTGCTTTAATTTCACTTATGGAGCACCATTCCAATGATCTTCCCCATAGAAAGCATGCTGAAAAAGTGATTCATATTCCCCTCAATAGCCATGAAGGACGAGCGGGTTGTATTAACTTGAATGCCCTTGAATCTGAATTACAAAAAAACAAAGGAAACGTCAATTATGTTGCAGTAACCGGTGTTAGCAATGTGACGGGAATTATTAATCCCATTTATGATATCGCTGAACTTGCCCATGAATACGGCGCTCTTATTTTAATTGATGGCGCCCAATTGGTTGCCCATTTGCCCGTGCAGATGAGCGGTCATAAAAATCCGAACAGAAATATAGATGCTCTCGTTTTTTCAGGTCATAAAACTTATGTCCCCGGTTCACCGGGAGCAGTTATCTGCCGCAAAGAAATATTGGAAAATATTGAGCCGGAGGAAGTGGGCGGCGGCATGGTTGAAAATGTTTATGTGGAGCGCTATGAAGTCAAAACTAATTTTCCTGATCGTGAAGAAGCGGGCACACCTAATATTCCCGGAGCTATCGGTCTTGCTACGGCTATTGACGTTTTAGACCGCATTGGTATGGAAGAAATTTTTGAAGATGAAGAAGAACTTGTTTTAAATGCATTAGATAAATTACAGAAAATTCCCGGTATTCTTATTTACGGTGAACTCGATTACAAAATTTGTCCGCGTGCGGCATCGATTTCCTTTAATATTAAAGGCATGGATCATGGACTCACTGCCGCCATCTTGAATGACTATCATAACATTGCTGTAAGAAATGAATGTTTTTGCGCTCACCCCTACGTTAAGGAAATGATCTTGGATGATTTGCTGGAAGCCACCGAAACAATTGATGAAGAAAACTTTGAAGATGCATTTAAACTGAAGTCGGGAATGGTACGAGCGTCTTTTGGATTGTATAATACACTGTCAGATATTGACGCTTTAGAAAAAGCATTAATTGATATAACAGAAAATACTGAATCTTATTCGGCGCAGTATCATGTAGATGAAAGTGATAATTATCGCCACAATACATTTAATCTTGCATTCAAAAACCACTTTTCCGTAGCCGATTTCATCGATAAATACGTCAACGGTTAATCAATATCTTGAAGTTATTACTACTTCTGTTTGCTTCAAGTTTGATTCAAGCATCCGATATAAAGCTACCGCCGAAAGGTCCTTTCCCAATTACGCCAAAGGTATTTCATCATCCGGAAAAAGTATTATTCAATACACGGCCCTATAACATGGATCTCTTCGTTGATTTTGACAAAAATGAAATTGAATCTGCCAGTGTATTCATCAAAACAGATGTCATGGAAAACTACATGGAATTCCCGTTGAAAACAGTTCGAGCGCGATACCGCCACCATTTCAATCCGTTGTTAACACCCGCCATAGAAATTGAATATTTTTTTGTCGTCATTCTAAAAGACGATTCAATTTACGCGGCGCCGCTGGATAAGGATGGCTATATAATTCTTGTAAAACGTACATTGGAAAATCCTGCTGAATATTTCAAACGCAAACTGGCCCAGCGACGATGAGTGTTCGGACTAATATTGACGCTTTACGGTCAGAATTAAACGACCATAATTACCGGTATTATGTGTTGGATGATCCAGTTATTTCCGATGCTGAATACGATCGCCTACTCCGTGAGCTTCAATCTCTTGAGGATGCACATCCTGATTTGATAACAAATGATTCTCCTACTCAACGTGTGGGAGCACCGCCCTTGGACGGATTTGGAAGTATTGAGCATCGCATTCCCATGCAGTCATTAGCCAATGCCATGGATACAGATGAACTTTTGGCTTTTCACGATCGTTTGATTCGCAGGCTGGGCGAGGAAAAAGCAATAGAATATATTGCTGAACCTAAGCTGGATGGGCTGGCAGTTGAACTGGTGTATGAACATGGAAAATTTGTAAATGGCTCCACTCGTGGCGATGGAACAACCGGTGAAGAAATCACCCAAAATTTAAAAACAATTCGAGCCATTCCCCTCGCCCTGCGCGTGGAAACGCAATCGGCGCCGGCGTTGCTGGAAGTCCGGGGAGAAGTGTTTATCCGCAAAGATGATTTTAATAAGTTGAATAAACAACAAGAGGCAAATGATAAACCTATTTTTGCAAATCCTCGTAACGCCGCCGCCGGCAGCCTGCGCCAACTGGATTCCAGCATAACTGCCACACGACCTCTCTCCATTTTTTGCTACCAAGCAGGAGTTGTTGAAGGAGTAACATTTGAAACTCACAGCGAATTTCTGGCAGCTTTGCAAAACTGGGGCTTTCCTGTTAATCCAGAAATTAAAGTATTAAGTGGAATAGAAGATGCAGTCATATTTCATTCAGAACTGGAATCACGGCGAAATACTCTCCCCTATGAAATTGATGGATCTGTAATCAAAGTTAACAACTATGCCTTACGGGAAGAATTGGGTGTTCGCAGCCGTTCCCCACGCTGGGCAATTGCAGGTAAATTTAAGGCACAGCAAGAAACGACGGTGGTAGAAGATATTGTACTTTCTGTTGGCAGAACAGGCGCCGTTACTCCCGTTGCAAAACTGGTGCCAGTTAAAGTGGGCGGTGTGATGGTGTCCAATGTTACTCTTCACAACCAGGATGAGATCGACCGTAAAGACATTCGTGTGGGTGATACTGTTTTAATTCAAAGAGCCGGAGATGTTATTCCACAAGTTGTGAAAGTTATTTTAGAAAAACGCCCAGAAATTGCATCACCCTTTAAAATGACAAACACATGTCCTGAATGTGATCATGATGTATATCGCCCGGAAGGTGAAGTGGTTGCACGCTGTCAAAATTTATCCTGCCCTGCCCAAGTAAAAAGACGCATCGAACATTTTGTATCCAAGAATGCAATGGATATTGATGGCGTGGGTGAAAAGCTGATTGATCAACTGGTTGAAAAGAAACGAATCAAATCTGTGGATGATCTTTTTCGTCTTACTTTAGACCAACTTTCCGGGTTGGAAAGAATGGCAGAAAAATCTGCAGAAAATACAATTTCTGCAATAAACAATTCTAAAGCCACAACATTTCATCGTTTTATACATGCTTTGGGTATTCGCAATGTAGGTGAGCACGTTTCTAAAGTATTAGAAAAAGCCTTTGGTGGAAACATGGAAATCTTTATGAAAACAAATGTTGAATATCTCGAAGCAATAGATGAAGTAGGACCCATTGTTGCAGAAACTATTATTACATTTTGGTCTGATGAAACCAATGTAAATATCGTCAATAATTGTTTTGAACTGGGTGTTACATTAGAATCGGTAAAAAATGAAACGGAGCAAATTTTCACTGGAAAAACCTTTGTTTTCACCGGCTCATTAGAAAAAATAACTCGTAAAGAAGGTAAAGAGATTGTGGAAGAAAGAGGTGGAAGAGCTGCCGGTTCTGTCAGCGCAAAAACAGATTATGTTGTAGCAGGAGAAAATGCAGGTTCCAAACTAAAGAAAGCGGAAGAATCAGGTATTCCTGTTTTGACAGAATCCGAATTTATGGATTTGATCAAGTGAAGTGCATTTTCGTTTTTTTGATTTCTTTTTCCTTTACCCTTTCAGAAAGCTACTTAACAAAAGCAGATGTTTTTTTAACATCTACACTAGAAGGAAATAATAACAATCCTTTTATGGATGTTGCCATGGAGGGATTGGCATTGGCTACGCCTTTTATCGAATTTGGAACTGCTGGGTTAAATCAAATTGCTAATGATAAACTAATCCCCTCCTTCGCAGCAAGCCTTGGTGTACAATTCCCCATTGCGTTGGGGAAATATATTTTTAAACGTGAACGACCCCAAAGACATTATAAGCCCCGTATGTGGAATTCCCGCTTTACGCCATCTTTCCCTTCCGGACATGCTGCAACAACCGCAGCTTGGGCAACAGCTGTTACCTTACAAAACCCGGAATTATTGCCATTTATGGTTAGTTACACATTTTTGAGTGGATACAGCCAAGTCTATGTGGGAAATCATTATGTATCAGATATTGTTGCCGGTTGGGTATTGGGTTGGGCCACAGCAAAACTTTTCTACAATACTATTGAATCCAGTCAAAACAAATCAATGAATACTTCTCTTTTTAAAATTTCTATTCCTTTAAAATAATTCAGGGAATTAGAAAAGATTGAGATT
This sequence comes from Fidelibacterota bacterium, assembly GCA_014381755.1. Lineage (GTDB taxonomy): Bacteria > Fidelibacterota > Marinisomatia > Marinisomatales > TCS55 > UBA2126. The sequence continues at coordinate 4,510 of JACNLB010000083.1, forward strand.
ATATAAAAGATTTTAGGAGGTCTCCTGACCTCCTAATCAAAGTCGGAAGACTTTGATCATCTTTTGTTTAATTTCTCCTATGTTAAAAAGAATTATATTATTTTTTCCATTAGTATTATTTACCCAAACGCCCTCCATTTCGTCAATCCAAATCGCCGACGGTTTTTCCAAACCGGTTTACATCTGCCAACCACCCGGAGATAATAAACGATTGTTTGTCCTTGAGCAAAAGGGTGTCGTCAAAATGATCAAAAACGGGGAAAAGGTCCGGAAACCATTCGCTGACATCCGCGATCGAGTACATAATCCAGTTATGCCGGGAGATGAAAGAGGCCTTCTTGGTTTAGCCTTTCATCCTAATTATCAATCAAATGGTTTTGTTTTCATTAATTATATAGATGAAGATGATCATACCATTATTTCAAGATTTAGTGTTAGTAAAAACACGGATAAATTGGATGTTGATTCTGAAAAAGTACTCATAAAACTAAAACAACCTTTTTCGAATCATAACGGCGGACACATGGTTTTTGGCCCTGATGGCTATCTTTATATTTCTGTTGGTGATGGTGGAAAATGGGGTGACCCATTTAATAATGCCCAAAATCTGGAAACTCTTTTTGGAAAGATTCTGCGAATCGATGTGGATAATGGTGAACCATTTTCCTATGCCATTCCAGAAGATAATCCCTTTTATCCCCATATAAAAATAAAAGAAGAAATCTGGCTATATGGTTTACGCAATGTATGGAGGTTTTCCTTTGATCGAGAAACGGGAGATATTTATCTGGGAGATGTGGGACAGGACATGTGGGAAGAAATCGATTTCGTGGCCGCAAAAGAAGCAGGGGGACAAAATTTCGGTTGGCGAATCATGGAAGGGAATCACTGTTATAATCCAAAAGAAAATTGTGAACCAACCGGTGTTTTACCCATTTTTGAATATCCGAATGATGCAAATTACATGAAAGTTTTAACTGGAATGGATGAGCCTAACGTTGATGGGTGTTCTGTCACTGGAGGCTATGTATATCGCGGTTCTGCAATCCCGGAATTGCAGGGAACGTATTTTTTTGCTGATTACTGTTCCGGAAACATTTGGACGTTTAAAGAAATAAATGGCAAAGCCACTAAATTTCAAAACAGGACTGAAGAGATCAATTTGGGCGGGGGTGATTTCACGAATTATATCTCCTCTTTTGGAGAAGACAATGATGGTGAATTATATATTATAGATTATAACGGTGCAGTTTATAAAATTGTAGGAAAAAATTGAATTTTATTTTTTAAATCGTTTGATTTTTATTCCCAAAACCACCACCAGAAATGTAATGATCAATGAAAAATAAAATAGTCCTTTACGACGAAAGCTCAATTCATTTAAACTGGCTTTAGCTCCCAATATTGCCGCTTGGGATGCTTTAAATCCAGGTGCAGCATTCGTATCAACATATGTTATATTGAAACTATGAATATTCGTCCGAGTATGAATTAATACTTTTCGGGCTTCTTCCAGATCAAAGAATAAGTCACTTACAATCATCCCTTTATTCTCTGCTGAATCTACTATACTATGAGCTAGTTGAAGATTTTGTTTCAAGCTATCAATAATTGTATAAAAATGGTCTGCCATTAGTTTTGCTGAACCGCCGTCGAGATGACATTTTATACATACAGAATTCTCTGACCAGTCTAAAAAACTATCATTAGGTTTCAATACAGCATGATTTTCATGGCATGCTTCGCATTGCCCAAAACCTTCTTTCGATAAAACAGAAAAAAGGTGACTCTTCTGAAATAAATCACGGTTATTCACATGACATGTGCCGCAAATATCTTTTACATGAACAACATCAGGTGGCGCGGCACCATGATTTCCATGACAATCATTACAAGCTGGAGCAGAAATATCTTCCCTCTCCAGTAATGCTTCTCCATGTACTGAATTTTTAAATTGAATTAACTGGTCTGTGGGCAGCCCTGAATCTTTCATATATTGCCCATCTGCATGACATCGAGCGCACGTAACAGGAACATTCAGTGCATAGACTTTTGAACGAGGATCTTTTACGGGTAAAATACCATGATTGCTGTGACAGTCTGAACAAACAGCGACTTTTTGATTCCCTTTTACCAGGGACTTCCCATGGTCACTCGTCAAATATTGACTGACCTGATCTGTCTTTATGGAAGCTGAAAACATTCTCATATATTGGGGATCACTATGGCATTTCCCACACATGTCCAATTGGTCTTGTTTTTCCATGTCAGCCAGAAAATCATCTACATCCCACATGGCTTCATCTTCATCATCAAACGCTTCCGGATCGCCGCCATGGCAGTCGGCACAACCCACATCTTTCTTGGCATGGATTCCTGTCATATATCCTACAACTATTTTATCACCGTCATCCCGTTCTTCGTCTAATTCAGTATGACAGGAAATACAACTATCTTCCGCAGATAAAATTGTCATCAACATGAAAAGAATAATGACATAGAAGCGCATCATACTAAATACCCCCAGATTGTTAAGACAATTATATACACCACCAAAAATATTCCAAACCAAGTCCAGAATCGGGATCGAATCCCAACATGAGCTTTTTTATCTAAGAAGGGGACAAAAAACCAAATTAATCCTCCTATTGCAAAAAACATTACACCCACTAATTCCCCTTCTAAAAATAACACATGAGCCGGAATCATCTTTAACGTCTGAAACATAAACATAAAATACCACTCCGGCCGAATACCTGCAGGAGCTGGTGCCAAAGCATCAGCTTTTTGACCTAATTCCCAAGGGAAGAAAACAGCTAATAATGCAATAACATTCAACACGATTAACCAAATCATAAAATCGCGTAAAACAAAATCGGGGAAAAAGGGAATTGTTTTTCGATCTTTTTCCGGAATTTTTTCAATTTCCGGTGGAACGCTCATCCCCTGGAATTGAACCATCATAAGATGCATGACTAATAATATTGTAAAAATACCCGGGAGAATGGCAATATGAATTCCGTAAAAACGGGTTAGAGTTGCACCGGTAACTTCATCTCCAGCCCGTAAAACCCGTAACATAAATTCACCGACCCAAGGAATAGCTCCTGCAATATCTGATCCAACCTTTGTTGCAAAATAGGCCAATTCATTCCAAGGTAATAAATATCCTGAAAATCCAAAAGCGAGTCCTAAAACCAATAAGAGCATTCCCGTAATCCATGTCATTTCTCTTGGTTTGCGATACGCTTTTGCAAAAAATACTGTAAACATGTGAAAAAAGACAAACAGGATAAACAAATTTGCTGACCAACTGTGAATTTCCCGAATGAGCCATCCAAATTCTACTTTACTTACGATGAACTTTACACTTTCAAAAGCAGTTTCAGCTCCGGGCTGGTAATACAAAACGAGAAGGATTCCCGTTACGAGTTGAATAGCAAAAAGAAAGAGTGAAACACCTCCTAAATAATACCAAACAGTTCCATAAAAAACGGGGACTCGTTTTTTCTTGGCAAATTTAATTGCATCATCCAGTTCCAATCGTTCATTAATCCATTGATAAATATTGCTCATGCTAAATCTTTCTTCGTAATGATAACTTTATCATCTTTCAATGTAACATTAAACTGTCCCAACGGTCGGGGAGGCGGGCCTGATATGTTTCTTCCTTCTACATCATAAAAACCATTATGACAGGCGCACCAAATTTGTTCGGTATCTGTTTTAAATTGCACTGTACAGTCTAAATGAGTACACGTTGCTTCCAATGCTTTGAAATCACCCTTCTTTTTTCGCAGTACAATTACAGGAGTTCTGCCCATGCGAATGATCTTAGAAGACCCCTTTGGAAAATCAGATAACGTACCCGCTTCAATTTGACTAATATTTAATTCCGGAGCATCCGGAGGAATCATATACTTGAAAACCGGATAAATAATACTGGCAAACCAAGCAGTCAACCCACCTCGTAATAGCCAATCTAAAAAAGTTCGTCTGCTTTGTTTTGTCATGGGTTTACTTCTTTTTCATTTTTTCACGAAAACCTTCAGGATACGGATGGGAAATTCTAGTGTAAAATGATTCATAATCGAAAAGAGCAAAAGTAGGGCTTTCCTCATTATGACATTTCACGCACGTTTTTTCCGATGGTATTAACAACCCCACAGATTCCATGGTGATATTTTCATGAAAAATAGCATTCATTTTCTTTTTAGATTTATATTCACTGCCGGGACCATGACAAACCTCGCATCCCACATGTTGCAATGCTGTCATGCGTTTTACTTCTTTGGTTGGTTTACCTTTCTCTGTTTTTTGCCCCCAAAAAGCAGCCTCTTTGATTTCATACCCACCTTCACCATAACCGGTTGTATGGCATTTTACACATTGGGGTGTTTCCCATGGATTGGTTTCAATTCCCAACTCTTCTGCAGTTTTTTTGGCTTCGGGTGTTTTTAAAACTTCAAACGAATTCGCATGGGCAGTTTCTTCCCAAATTTTATACTGGGCACCGCTGGATTTCTTTTTATGGCAGGATTTACATTTTTTACTACCAACATAGTCCTGTCCAAATAATATTGTCAGTATTAGAAAGAATACTATTTTTTTCATTTTATTTCTCTATTTTTTACTAAATAATAAGAATGCCTTACCGAAGTAAGGCATTCAAATTACGATATAATTATCATTTCTATAATTTACTTAAATAGTTTGGAGAAAAATCCTTCATTGTCTTCACGGATTTCTTCTGCCATGTGTTTAATCTCGGTCAAATCCATAACCATTTCATTCCAGCCGTACCATAATGTATAATCTGGGTTATTATGAAATGCGCCCTGAAACAACCGCATACGGTGTTTCAAATGCATGACAAACAATGTTTGTTCGATAGGAGTTGGAGCATCATGAAATGCCAACAGGTCCGGAAAATCATAGGTATAATGATCTGGTTTTTCCAATAGACCTTCTTTATAAAGATCAGCGATGATACGAATCGCTTCGGCAAGTAATTCATCGCCCCTGCGAATAATTTCATCTCCTTTTTCCATTTCGGCACGTGCAAAATTTTCCGAGTGGCACTGGGAGCAGGTTTGAATCATTTTATTACGTTCTACGTCAAATGCTTCTGCGCTTAAACGAGCCACATCAGCGCCGGCAACAACATCTAGACGTGGTGTCGGATTTCCATCTGGATCCAATACACCCAATGCTTGCAAAATCGTCACACGGTCCGCCCACCATTCATCGCTTTCGCCAGGGTATGGTGCTAATCCATCTGTCCGGACAGCTAAAAATCCCCAAGCGGTTCTGACTTCATGATTCCCTTCCTGCATGTGACAGGTCTGACATGTAGGAGCAGAAGCTTCTTTTGGCAACACGCCATTCTGCTTTAATAAATATCGAACACCGTGTTTTGATGAAGAATACATTTCCCATTGAGGATGGTCGAAGCCCATATGGCATGTCTGGCACGCTTGGGGCTGACGCGCTTCTTCCAATGAAAAAATATGACGTGTATGGCAAGCATCACAGGACGCATAGCCAAATGTATGTCCATCAGCTTTTAACTGCTGGATTTCATCTTCGCTTTTCAAACCAATTTTATGGCAGCCACCGCATCCTTTTCCACCATCAATCAATTCCATGGGTTTAAAGTGGGTCGTAGGCATCGCTTTTAAGGCGGCCCAGGCGATGGAATGTTTCCCCTTTTTGTATTGCTCTACTTGGTCTTCATGGCAGGATGCACATGTTTCTGCCGTTGGTATTTCTGTCAGGGCAAAATCTTCCATTGTGTTATGATCTTCACCATGACAAGATTCACAACCAACTTCTTCATCAAAGTGTTTGCTGATTTTCCAGTCAGTAACAGCGCCTGGTGTGATTTTTGTGTGGCATTGAACACACGTATCAACAGCATACACTGCAGTCATTGTTAGGAAGAAGAATGATAGTAGTAATATCCGTTTCATTATTTTCTCCATTATATGTTTTTATCGTTTAGAAAGAATATATTATTTCTAAAGTGTTGAGAATTTACTTAACTATAATAGGATATATCAATCCCATAATACATATTTAACCATAAAATAATAATTTCAAGTTAGATAATTAGACCGTATCAGAATTCGGCTACATCATTTAACTTTGTGATTCAATTTAGGAGACATTACAGGTATGATGAAAATAGAAGAAATTGTTGATGACATTGTTTTACTCATTCTTTCAGAACATGATCCATTAAAAGAGCTGGGTATAGATCAAAATAAACTGTTTGCTAAAGTTGTGGGCTATGATGAAAACGGTGTTTGGATTGAAAATCCAGATTTTCAATTACCCGATCCATCTAAAAAAAAACCAAAGGCGTATAAGTCTGTGACCGTTTCTATATTAATTCCGTGGGCTTATCTTTCTTCCATTGTTCATTTTCCCAATGTGGAGGGGTTTGATTTTCCAAGTCCTTTTGATTCTAAAATAGGGTTTGATTTAGACAATTGAACAATCCTGCTGTTCATATTTCCGGTCTTCATAAATCTTATGAAGATACGATGGCTCTTTGTGGGGTTGACCTGACAATTGAAGATGGCCAATTTTACGGTTTGTTGGGACCCAACGGCGCAGGTAAAACGACTACGATTCATATTTTGACTGGGCTAGTATTAAAAAATCAAGGCGTCACAGAAATTTATGGAAAAGATACGGTTAAAGACTATCGGTTTACCCGATCACAACTGGGGATCGCTCACCAGGAACTGCCCATAGATTGGTTTTTCCCTCTTGAAAAATTGCTCTATTTCCATGCGGGATATTACGGTATAACTCAAAAAAAGGCCAAACCACGAGTGGAAGAATTGTTGAAACGTTTAGGTTTACAGGATAAACGTTCGGCGAGATTACGTCAATTATCCGGTGGGATGAAACGCCGCTACCAGCTGGCAAAAGCTTTGGTTCATGATCCCAAAATTATCATCCTGGACGAACCCACAGCTGGAGTTGATGTAGAACTGCGACATGAACTTTGGGATTATTTACGAGAACTCCATCAAAACGGAAAAACCCTTTTACTGACCACCCATTACATTGAAGAAGCTGAATTACTTTGCGAAAAAGTGGGTATAATTGATAAGGGGAAAATTATTAAAGAAGGATCTCCTGATGATTTAACCAGGGAATTAGGGAAAGCAGGAATCAATGTTCACATTACAGGATGGAATGATGAATTAAACAATGCCTTAGATGATTTTTCATTCATACTTGAAGATAACCGTCTTCACTTCACCGTTCGTGATCCTGAAGAAGTCATGGCCAGTATTATCCAAATTTTATCAAATCACGGATGTCATATTCACAGCGTTTCCACAGAAAAATCTTCATTGGAAGATGTGTTCTTAAGTCTTACTGGGAAAGGAATCAATTGATGAGAGGTATGAATTGGGTTGGGCTGTATACTCTGACAAGGAGAGAAGTCGGGCGGTTTTTTTCAGTCTATCGACAAACGGTTTTGCCCGGACTCATTTCATCAGGATTATATATTCTAATTTTTGGTTTTACACTTGAACAGCGCATCAGGGAAATCGATGGGGTTCCTTATACTCTCTTTATCCTGCCGGGATTGATTATGATGAATACACTTACCAATGCCAGTTCAAATGCCTCCTCATCCATGCTGCAGATGAAACTCCTGCAGCAATTGCCTGATATTCTCACTGCTCCCTTATCTAGCCTGGAGCTTTCTTTGGCATATATCATCGGCGGTGCCGTCCGGGGAATGGTAAACGGAATATTGGTTTTACTCTTGGGAGTTTTGCTCATTGATATGCCCGTCCAGCAACCGATGGCAACGCTTGGATTTATTTTTCTGGTTAGCTGGGCTTTTTCGAGCATGGGTCTATTGCTGGGGCAACTGGCTGATACCTGGGATCAACTTGCCATGATGCAGAATTTTTTTTTAACACCTTTAAGTTTTTTAGGCGGTATTTTTTATTCCATTCACATGCTGCCGGACTGGGCTCAGCAATTATCATTGGTGAATCCCATTTATTATATGATTAATGGTATACGATATACTGTCCTAGGTGTTTCCGATTCATCTCCCTTAAACAGTTTTCTCATGGCATTATTTATGACAATTTTATTTACATCGTCTGCAATTTTATTAATGAAAAGTGGTAAAAAAATCAAGCAATGAAATTTCTTTTAATATTTTTTATTATCACTCTGTTGTCTGGAGCAGAAAACGCTGATACAGCCATTTGGGCTCAATACGCTCGAGTTGGATTATCCCACGATCAGGATGTAAACGGTATACATGGTTACTATCGAATAAATCGAAAAACAACAAATACCTTTCGCGATCTTCGATTATTTGGTTATGAACTGGGAGATGATTCCTATATTTATTTACGCTATAAAAGCAGCATGAAATATTCACACCATGGCAAATTATATAATTTTACCACTGCTTCTTATCAGAAAAACACCCGTGTTGAGTTGGCTATGCGTTACCACTTCAATCAGGGATTTGGATATTTTATAAAAGAAAACAAGTTTGGGCATGTGAATGGGGAATTGGGACATGCTTATGATATGTCTGACTATCTCAATGATACTCGAAAAACATCCTACTTAAAGAGTGGTGTTTTTTGGGATCATAATTTGTGGATAATTAAAACCAAGTTGGAAATAGAATGGTTCAAGCAAATTAGCGAAGTGGTGACGACCGATTTATCACGTATACAGATTTTTGCTGAAATATCGCATCAATTAACTAATTCACTTTCATTCATTATGGGGTTTGAACAAGATTACTACACTTCAAACAATCAGCAACCCCTATCATATTATTTTTCATTGGATTGGGAGAAGTAATTCTGTGATATTCAACACAAACATAAAGTTCATATCATTTTAAATTTACGGTTAGCTTAAACGAATTATGATTAAACATATTGTCTTCTATACCCTTTTTTCTTTCTCTATACTTGTTTCCCAGGCAATCGCTCCTGAGGTTACGGATGAAAAGAAACGCCTTCTTGTATTGACGGCAGATGAGTCTAAACCGGATGATGCATTAGATCGTAAAATATCTAAAATTGTTGCAGAAGTCGCAACCAATTTGGGGCGATATGAAGTCATTGACCGTAATCAATTAGAATCCATCATAAATGAACAAGCTCTCCAGCAGACGGGAATTATCGCTGAAAGCGATATAATTAAACTCGGTGGTATCGCATCTGCAAAAGAGGCCATGAAAGTTCAAATTACCCATTATAGCCAAAAGGGTGTCCCTCCTGAAGACGACGATGATGATGACGATGATGATCGTGGTTTTTGGGAAATGGTTGTTTATGAATCAGTGAAGGGCGCCATTCGTTTAGCAACAACTCCAAAAGACGAAGAACCTTATGCCAACAACATGGAAACGATAATTCACGCTGATATCATATTTCTGGATATAGAATCAGGTAAAACATTGAACACGTTCCCAATCAGCGCAATGCATACCGGCGGGAGTCGCGGTGAATCATTATCCAAAGCATTAACAATCGTGCGGTGGAACGTTTCTCGTTCATTAAGGGAATTATACACGATTACTTCAGAAGTTTTAGATGTGGACGGAAGCAATGTTACCCTGTACCTGGGATCGGAAATGGGAGTCAAAAAAGGCATTGTGTATGAAATTTCCCGTCTGGATAAAAAGAAAACATTAAGAGATCGTGAAGTTATTATACCCGGAAAATCTGTTGGTTTAGTACGGATTGACAGAGTAAGCGGAGATGCAAGCACCGGAAAAATTGTACGTAAATGGGGACGAGTTAAAGAAGGCTATAAAGCAGTGGAAATGATTCATCCGCCGAATGCAGCCTTTGGTTTATACGCTGCATATAACTATGAAAGACAAAGGTTCGACAGGGGTGGCATTTTCTTTCAAATTAAACCATTTAGCCGCTGGTCCTTCAATGGCTTACTGGGCGGCGGTTCTATTATTGACAGTCGCAATAGGCACGACGGAATGTTTACGATTGGAGGAGGATTAATTTACCGTTTTCTTTATACACCAAAGTTCAATTTGTGTGCTACGGTTGATGTTCCGTTTAATGTCGTATTACGCAGTGATGATAAAGGACATAATGTTTCTACATTGTTAATATCTTCTCAATTTGGTTTACAAACTGAAATAATGCTGAACCGCAAACTGGATATCGTTTTTCAGGCAGGTTTCAGCAGTTCCGGTGTACATGGAAATTGGCAGTATAATGAAGGCGAAGGCGATGATATGAAAAATATTGATGCTGAATGGGGTGATTTAGGTGAACCGACCCTGGATGCTAGCGCAATGTATGTGAATATTAGTATCCGGTTTTTAAATATAGATTAGTCTTTTAGCAAATCTCTTACTTCTTCCAACTTCCCATCGATTTTTTCATAGGGTGTTAGTCCCAATATTTCTGCAATCAGCGGATAGATGTGGATATTTTTTACTGTCGGTCTAGTATAACCATCCTTGAACGCCGGGCCGTCTGCTAAAAATATTGCGTGCATACTTCTCAATTCATTATCATAGCCGTGAGTACCGCCTTGGAGGAATTTCAAACTTAATTTATCCGCGCCATAATATTTTTTATCCAATATATACCAACCTTCATCCGCCACAAGCAGAATATCCTTTATTCGATAGTGATTTTTAAAATGATAGCGATCGGGAATTTCATCTTTTTTATACACACTTAAATGAGGAATCGATTTCAGTTTAGATACAATGTGATCCAACTTTCGTTTCTCTTTGCTGTAAAGGAAGGCGTAAGGGCCTGAACTTTCTTGGGTGATACCCTTTAGATTTACATAGTCTGTTAAATCGATAGCTCGTTCAGGGCTGATGGCGGCCATACCATGATCTGCAACTATAATAATATTCAATTTTGAATAAATATCCAGAGCTTCCATTGAAGAAATTATTTTTCCCATAATGGCATCCATTGAGTCAACCATGGCTTCTGCTTCCGTTGATTTTGGACCATAACTATGACCGGCATCGTCTGGTTCATGGAAATACAGCATGATTAAATGCGGTCGTTTTTCTTCCGGAAAATTGAACCATTTTGCCACTGAATCGATTCGGGCGTTGAAAGGAAAATCATGATCATATTTTTTCCAAATGCTGGATTGAACACCACCAATAGGAGCTTCTGTTCCAACCCAAAAATATGAAGCTGTTTTAACTCCTTGTTTCTCCGCAGTGACCCAAATAGGTTCCCCGCCATAAAATCGAGCATCCTCTACTTTCGAGCGATCAGACAAAGTATAAAATTCATCCAACTTCTCATCGTAAAAATGATTCCCAATTAGACCATGATTTTCAATATACAACCCAGTAGCAATGCTGTAATGATTTGGAAATGTCTTGGAAACAAACACTGGTTTCAAGCCATCCGCTTTTACTCCATATTCAGCCAAACGGTCAAAGTTGGGTGTATCATACCAATCCAAATAGTCTGCCCTAAAACCGTCAAATGAGATAAGCAGCACGTACGAATCTTTTGGGGTATTGCTTAAAAGGAATGTTAATAGAAATAAATGAAGATATTTTTTCATTCTAAATCCTTAGGGACAAACCCTAATAATGAACCGGGAAATTTGTCTGTCGCTATCAAAAATCCTTTTTTATCTAATCGAACAAGTCCTTCCCAATTTCTTGAACCATCTTCATCCAATTCAATTTCAATCGGTTCTCTCTCAGTCAACTGTATCATTCCATTTCTTAATTCAAATTGTATTAATCGTTCAACCGCTTCAGACTTTTGATGGGATGTTCCTTTTCCATATCTTTCTGATATGGTATCTTTTGCAGGTTTTAGCCTCTTTTTGTCACCCGGCCATAGATAATTAATCGCCCAAAAAGTGTTATTGGTGTCGAGTCTGGTTACGTCGGTAATACGAAACTCGATATGAGGATGCTCAATCTTTGAAACTGTTTTTTCCATTGACACAACTGGTTGCCAAGCGGAATCACGGATGTTTTTTCCATTCGCCTCATAAAAAAGAATAACATTTCCTCCATCGATGAGAGCACTTTCATAGGTCATATTATTTATTTGAACCGGCATGGGTATCTCTAAAGGTTCTTGTTCGACTATTTTCGCTTCCTTTGTTTTCGGGTCTATCACTCCCCATGCAATATATCCATGCATGTCTCCCTCATGTTTAGCCTCAAGAGTGATCACAAACTGATTTCCATAAAACGCGATGGATTCTAATCCTTCAAAGCCGGGAATGAGTTTTGAATAATCTGGGGTTATAAATGGAGTTTGCTTTGGTTCGATCGGTTTTGGGTTTTTTGATTGAATAGATGAGTATAATTCATCTTTTGTAATCATAAATAAATATCCGCCCAAGTTCTCCGGAAGGAGGACAAGGTCATCCCCATACCAATCTAATCCTGAAATTTCCTGTTTCGGATTTGTTATCAATCCAGTTAATGGAATATTTCTGTGTTTTATTTCCTGTGAACATAGGAATGAAATGATAAATATGATTATCGGGGATAAATATCTTGGCTTCATAAAATAATATACAAATATGTTTAGATAATGGAAATTACCGTTCGGAAACATAAAATAGAATGCACATTTAATCCGTTATATTTTTTCTTAACTTTTTAAACGTATTTATGGAAAAACTTCGCCATCAAATGGTAGTTCAACAACTTCGAAATCGTGGGATAAAAGACAAAAATGTAATAAATGCCATGGGCACCGTTCCACGTCATCTCTTTGTAAATGATGATTTACAAGAAGATGCATACAATGACGGTCCCCTGCCCATCGGTTTTGAACAAACTATCAGCCAACCTTACATTGTGGCGTTTATGACGGAAGTCTTAAAAGTTGAACAGCAGCATTCCGTTTTGGAAATAGGAACGGGTTGTGGTTATCAGTCAGCCGTTTTGTCTACATTAGCCAAGCATGTTATTTCATTGGAACGAATTAAAGAATTGGCAGAATCTGCTCAACGCCGATTAACGGAATTGGGTTATTCAAATATAGATGTTGTCCATGATAATGGCTGGAATGGGTATAAACAAAATGCTCCTTATGATAGAATCATTGTTACTGCTGGAGCAAAAGCGATTCCAAAACCCTTAATAAACCAATTAGCGAATGGTGGTATCATGGTTATTCCCGTTGGTAAAATAATGTTCAGCCAAACGCTTCTTATCATAAGTAAAGACGGACATGGAAACGTTAATAAAGAAACATCATTACCTGTCAGGTTTGTACGTTTAGTCAATAAATGAAAAATATATTTTTAATATTATTTTTATTATTCCCCCTCAGTGGCGCCGATTCAGAAGTGTCACCACCAGATCATTTTGGGCCTGTTTCGGTTACACGTATTCAAGCTGAATTCGGCGAAAAGAGCATTATTTACGTTGATGATGCCCTAGGTTCAGCTCATAGAATTATCCCCCAATTTGATCCGCACGATCAGGAATTAGATTTTCAACGTCGGTCTATAAAATATATTACCGAAAATCCGGAAATTTTCAGAACGCCCGGGGATGAAATCAAACTTGAAGTCCATGAAAAATATGGACATGTAGATTATATTATTTTCCGTCAAACATACGAACGCATTCCTGTCTACCAATCGCGAATCGATTTTCGCTACAGTAAAAATCATCTTGTGTGGTTTGGCGCAGATACATATCCGGACATAGATATTAACGTAACTCCAAGCATATTTAGTGATGTTGCACTTCTATTAGCTGAAGGAGAATTAGAATTTGATTTGGACAATGAAGATTTTATTATTGATGAACCTGAACTTTTTATTTATGCACACAATCTCGGAGAATATCGATTGGCCTGGCGGTTAGGGCTTTTTGTTCATCATAACGATCCCAACCGTTTTGAACATTCTGTCAGCAATTATTTGATTTGGGTAGATGCTCATACTGGCGAAATCTTTTCAATCTTTGATCGCGTGGAAGAACTGGAAATACAGGGAATGATTACAGGAATGGTAAAGGATGTCCCCTATGGAATAGAAACACTACGACCCCTTGAAGATGTGAAAGTCGTTGTGGCAAACGTGGGTAATACGTACACCGATGAAAATGGGTATTATAGTATCGAAGCAGGGACTGCCCAACAGCAAGTTTCTGTTGAGTTTTTAGGAAACTGGTTAAACGTGAATGCCAGTAATACCAATGATGCATACGTAGCATCTGTGGTCACACCCGGGGATACATTCAACATACATTTTGACAATCTCAATTCCATCGCCGGCGAACGGGATACTTATTTTCACGCCAATGTAATTCACGACTGGATCAAAGATATTGATTTCTCTTTTTCCGGGGCAGACTACGTGATGCCGGCGGCTGTTAATATCGCTGATAATTGCAATGCTTATTGGGACGGAACGGGAATTAATATGTATTCTGCCGGTGGCGGCTGCAGCGCCACCGATCAAATGGCTGATGTAATTTATCACGAGTACCAACATGGAATAACACAATTTGCTTACGATCCATTTGATTCACCTTACAGTTCGGGGATGGGTGAAGGATTAAGTGATTATTCAGCTATGACTCTGCGCAATTCTCCCTGTCTTGGAGATGGCTTCTTTGGCACGCCGGGTGACTGTTTGCGGGATGGTGAAAATACACTTCAATTTCCCGGTGATGAATGTGGCGGCGGTGTTCACTGTTTAGGACAATTATCCATGGGTTCTCTTTGGCAAATGCGAAAAAACCTTATAACTACTTTTGGTGATACTACCACAGGCGCAGCTCATTCTGATTCATTGTTCAGATTTGCCATGGTGGGGCGGCCTTATACAGTACCGGACCTTTTAATCGAAGTGTTAACTGCAGATGATGACGATGGCAATATCATGAACGGGACGCCTTATTTTCAGGAGATTATAGATGGTTTCGATCAGCATAGTGTTCCTTCACCTTTACCTGAATTTGGAATTATCCATGCACCCATACAGAATATGGAAACAGCGGTTGACCCTATTCCAATTGAAGCAATTATTCTATCAATTAATCCAACCATTACTACAACTGAATTGGTGTATTCGTTTGGCGTTGGTGACATTACAACTGCGTTGACTCCCGGTACAGGATCAAATGAATATTTCGGTACAATTCCTGCACAACCGCCGGGGACAGTTATAACGTATTATATACACGCCGTAGATGGAGATGGAAATGAATATTTTTCACCTCAAACAGCTCCGGATATTCAACATTTCTTTTTAATCGGCAATACTATGTCTTTCCCGGCACTATTTACGGATGACAGCGAAGCCGATCAAGGTTGGACGCTGGGCGTTCCATCAGACAGTGCTTCTGCCGGTATTTGGGTTAGGGAAGATCCCAACGGTACAACAAATAATGGCCAGCCATTACAACCTGAAGATGACCACACGATTGATGGAATTACTGCTTTTGTTACCGGAAACGCTCCTTTTGACGGTACCAATGCCGGGGATGATGATGTGGATGACGGTGAAACAACACTTATTACTCCAGCTATGAATTTAATCGGAGCCGTAAATCCGGTGCTCGGTTACTGGCGCTGGTATTCCAATAACCTGGGAAATGAACCCAATGTAGATGAGTGGGTGGTACAGGTTACTGCTGATGGTCTAAATTGGATTGACTTGGAACGGACGAGTCAGTCTGAAGCATCCTGGATATATAAACAATTTTTATTAAATCAGTATATCGAAATGTCAGATCAAGTACAGGTGCGCTTTATCGCTGACGACAGTGGTGATGGTTCTTTGGTAGAAGCTGCTGTGGATGATGTATTTATACTCAATGGCATTAGCGTAGATATCATACTTGGGGATGTGGATTTCGATGGGGAAGTTTCCATCAATGATGTACTGCAAATTGTAGATTATATATTTGGAGCTACTCAGCCAAACGGTATTCAAGTTTATGTGGCTGATCTTAACCAGGATGGTAATTTAAATATTATTGATGCCCTGGTACTTATTCAGATGATCTTGAATCCTTAAATAATCATATACTAACCTGAATAATTCACAATCATACGCACTAACTAATGTATGTTCATAAATAATGATGTTTAAAGGAATCATGGCACTAAATAAATATGTAAAACGTAATTATTTAATCGGTCGGTCTTACGTTTTACATATTTACGTTTTATCGTCGTTAGTCGCACAAACATTATGATGGATTTTTCACAAAATTACAAAGCGGGTGAATTAAAGAGGCTAATAACATGTCTGTTAAAGATCGAATGGGGATAAATCCCATCTTATTGCGTTTTTTTACTCCCTGCCATAAATGACGGGGTAAGTAACAAATATTTTTACAAGAAACGGAAAATTACTTACAGTAAGCAGAATAAATTTTTCAGTTTAAAACGGATTTACCAGCGTCAATCGTAGATAATTATTGGGAATTTCTTTATCTTTCCAAAGATTAAAATCTTGGGCTGTTCCGTAAGCAACGAGAAAACCCAATACATTTACCCGCAGTTCATAACCACCGGTGAATAGCCAATCATTTTTTTCTCCATCTGAAAACCAGGCATTTCCAAAATCTAAAAATGCAGCAACTGATGCCTGTGGAGACCCAATTCGTGATTCAAGCGTTCCAAAAACCAGCCGATCACCCAACCGCCAGTCATTCCAGCCCCGCAAGTGAACAACCTCATCCGTACCCAAAATATTGTTGCCGCCTATATAGATTGGTGTATCATTTGTAATCGCCGGCATATCCTGGGGCGGAGGAGTATCTCCCAGCATGGTTACTGACTTTACACGGCCGAATAAAACAAACGGACTTTTTTTATGAGGCAGAAAATTGATAAAAGCATCCGTTGTAATCCGTGTATAATCAAAATCTCCGAATAAACTGGAGTTAGCATATTCTAGTTGAAAATTTAATCCATGTCCTTGTTTGGGTATCATAAAATTTTGCTTATGAGGCCTTCGATCCAAAAATGTATAGGAAAAACTAATCAATCCTTCCTTCCCGGAAACAGGCATGGGTAAATAACGGGTTGAATCCAACGTAATATATTCATCCGTTTCAGGATCAATGTCCCGGATAACAATTGCATCCCTGTCTGTGAATTTTAATCCTGCACCAAACGAATGATTGGTAGACATGCTGTTTCCAGCATTGTAAGGCAAAACTGTATTGAAAGAAAGACTGGTATTTTCTTCTAACAATCCCCATTTTGAGCGATCGTAGGATTTGGCTAAAAAATCTAATTCTGAAGCAAACGTAACGAACCACATGGGACCACTCATTGCATTGACATATTGCAGCAGCATGCGGTGAGTACCATTTTCCGTAAGGTCAATAAGTCCAAGCCCAAAAAATATATGACGACTCATGGCATCCGCCCATTGAGTCATTCCAAGAATCTCATAACCCAATGGTAATACCAATGTTGTCATATGCTTAATTCCCAGCAAGGGTGTATAATCATGTATTTCTACAATATGTACATCTTTCTTTGGATGTATATCCTGCAGCAACACCTCGGGAGCGGCGTTGCGCCAATCGGTGTAATGTTCTCTTAAAACAAGATTTTTTGTCGTAATCTCACGGTGGGGGTCCACATTTACTATTCGTATCGTATCTACGTCGGGGAGTGTCGTGGCCATAATTGTACTGTCTACAGGTGACCATTGGGCTGCCCAAACAGCATCGCCAACATCGGACACTTGTTTTGATTCGCCGGTAGCTACATCCACTGTATGAATATTGGGCGTAGAACCGGCGTGAGACGTATAGGAAACAAAATCACCACCGGGATGCCAGACGGGATTATAGTCCGCTGCAGGATGGACTGTCAATCTGCGAACGTCTCCGCTAGCCAAGTCCAGAATGTGTAAATCCAGGTTAGCTTGCTGATCTGCCATGGCAAAAACGATTGAATTCCCATCAGGAGAAAAGTGGGGATTAATAATCTGGGTGTCATAATCGTATTGAGTAATCTGCTGCTTTTCCGTTCCGTCTGCCTTCATTAATAATAAATTTGCTACACTGTTTTCATGGGTCACATATACAATTTGATTTCCATCAGGAGACCAATCCGGATACGTTGCCCGTGCAGATTTAGTAAGCCAAACGGTTTTTTCAGAATCCAAATCATATACCTTAATGTCATTAACCATGGATTGGTTTTTTCCAAAATGGTATTTAGCATACGCCAGTTTTCGGCCGTCCGGTGACCAATTCATGTATTTATGAAACTTTCCATAATCCACTTCATCTTTATCCCAAATGACAATGGGTTTAGGCTTTTTCTTTTTCTTCTCTTCTTTTTTATCCTTGCCAAATAATTTCGCAAAAAACCCAGGTTTTTTTCCTTCATCCTTATCCTTCAATAAGGCTTCTTGCCTTTCTTCCCGTTTTTCACGCTCCTTGGTCGTATCGCGTTGCAAAACATATAAAGACATATCACGTTGGTCTTTATTGTCAATTCCTGCCATGGCAATCTGGGTACTATCACTGAAAAATGAAAAACCAAGAATTTTCTTCATTGGCAGTGTCACTACTTTACCAATTTCTTCGATAGCTTCTTTCTGTGCTCTGTAGCCATAATAATACGTATTCATGTGCCGACGCCAGTCTTCGTTGAACTGCTCAACTGTAATACCCGTGTGTTTTTTAAATGCTTCGTCAAACATGAATAAACCCATTCCATTGCGTTCGGATAAAGTATTGACGATAGTTGAGTCGCCAAACCTGTCTGACCAGTACAGCAGTTTGGAATAACCGTCATGATGGGGATCCATTTCATCCATCTTATTTTTTAATACATGAAATTTGTGGCTGATGTCTGCACGATATGGCCGCCAATGTTCTGTTTCATATTCAGCAAGGCCTTCCACGACCCAGCCGGGTATTTGTGATATTAAAAATGACCAAGGTTCCGGCAGCCATGTTTTAACTCTATGAAAAAAGACGATGTGCTGCAGTTCGTGTGATAGAACCTGATACAGCCATTTTTCATCTTCCAGCCAGATAGCAGCATCGTTCTGATCCACCCAAATAAAGGTCGTATATGTCCATAAGGCGAAACCATTCATGATTTCATCTTCGGTTGTAAAAATGATATCAATTGTGGGAATATCCTCCAAGTCCATTTGTTTTAACAGAGTCGAACGAACTTGTTCAGCCATGGAAGCACCTTCCCTGGCAATGTCTTCGATTCCCTGATGGTGATGGATACGAAAATGTTCTGTTTCGATCGTAGTCCATTCCAGTTCACCGTGGGTTCTGCCGGTCCACTGCCATGTTTGTGCCCAACCAATGGATAAGATAAGAAGTAATGCTATTCGGTGTATAATTTTCATTTATTGAAATTCCTTTTTTCGATGATTCAGTTTAGGACAAAGATGAAAAAGTTAAGTTGTCAAAAATTGTAAAACGTGATTTTTGTTCCATTGATTGTTTGGTAACGATCATAAACAAATTGACTTTATATCATGTGTATAATTTAATTCCATTTTCAGCAAGTTCTATTAATGTGCTTTCATGATTATTGTAGAGAATTGTTTTAAACCCCCGTTTCTGCGCCTGTTCAATATTTACTTCCACATCGTCTATGAATAATGATTCTTCCGGCATAGCACCGGCCAATTTTAATGCTTTTAAATAAATATTTTCATCCGGCTTCCTGCAGCCTAGGTCAAAGGAATAAAATGCCCGAGTAACATTATTTTGAAAACTAAATCGACTTGCTACTTCATACTTAATGTGTCGGGGATTTGTATTAGATAGCAGAAAAACATTATACAATTGTTTTAAGATTGGAAGTAGCTTTACTGTTTCTGTTTCTGCCACAATCAATTTATTCCAGCCTCGCCAGAAATCATTTTCTTTCAAACAATTTGGTTGGGGAAGAGCATCTTTCACAGCTCGAAAAAAATCATGATCGGTTAACTTACCAATTTCGTATTGATCATGAACTTCATGGGGGAAATTGTCTTTAATAACATCAATTGACAAATCTGTACAGTCGCTCCAATATTGTAATGCACGCACATGGTCGATCTCCAGCAATACACCGCCGATGTCAAAGAAAATGTGTTTAATTACCACTCAAAAGGCCCCTCCACTAAACGCCACAAATACCAGGATGCCAGTGTCCGATAGGGTCGCCACGGTTTTGCTGTTTTGGTCATGAAATCAGCATCGGGTAATTCATCCAGTCCACAGAATAACTGCAACCCTTTTCGGATGCCCAAATCAGTTACCGGAAATATATCAGGGCGATATAATGTGAACATCAAAAACATTTCCGCAGTCCAAGGACCCACACCTTTAATGGATGTTAGTTTTTCAATGATTTCTTCATCCTTCAAAGTATCTATATTTTGAGTCACAGTTTGTGAATCAAAAGCCGTTGCAATATTATGTATATATGCTGCTTTCTGATTTGATAAACCAACTGCACGAAGTTGATCATGTGTTTTAGTAAGGACGTCTTGTGGGGATGGATATTTATCCCCAGGAAACAAATCTTTAAACCGATTATAGATGGTAAATGCCGCTTTTCCACTCAACTGTTGATAAACAATGGCGCGAACCAAAGCTTCAAAATAATTTGATTCCTTTCGAAATTCCGGTTTTTCAAATTTATCAATCAGGCGAGCCATTTTTACATCAGCATCCCGTAAATAAATTAGTCCTTTTTTAATGTTCATTTTCCGCACGTATAAATTTGCAACTGACTTTCCGGACCCAAAGGTGTTTTTTCATAATCTCCGTATTTTTCCTTAATCTTTAGACCCGCATCCATTAACAGCCGATCCATTGTATCAGGGAAAATCATATGCATATCAAATGTGAATACTTCAGGTTCATCTTTGCCCTCATAATTGAAAAACCAGTTAATGTGATTTATCTGTGATTCAGTATGATAATCATTTGTTTCGCTCACAATACAATTCATACCATCTGGTGTATCAAATTCCATTACATAATATTTTTGCTTGTCACGATACAGAAAAAGAGGGTCAGGAATGAAAGTATCAATTAAAAATGTTCCATCATCTGTTAAATGCTTTTTGATACACTTGAAAAATGATAGCACATCTTTTTCATTCATTAAATGGAAAATGGAATTAAAGCCAATAAAAATGAAATTGAATTTTTGATCAAGATCAAAGCTCCTCATGTCTCCTTCCAATACTGTTGCTTTGTCTCCAAATGATTCTAACTTATTTTTTGCGCATTTAACAAATGATGAACTGGACTCAATCCCGGTGTAATTATGGCTTTGGTTCAATAGAGGTAATGCCAAGCGTCCCGTTCCTGAACCAAGTTCAAGCACAGGACTACCATATTCATTGGCTGCATTGGTAATAAATTCTATATCATTTGTTTTCCAAGTGTGTGCCGCATCGTATAGATCTGGATCAGAATAAATATCTTTAATCAAAATTGATTTCTTTGTTTTTTATTCATATAACTAATTGATGGTTCTACTACTTAATACTTTAAGCATATTTTTCTGATTTACCCTGTTCTTTTATTTTGTCGCCTTGGGAAATTTTATCTAATAAATCAAGGTGGAGTAAAGGATTAGAATGATTTAGTGTCTGAATACCCGTCCGCCCACTGGCGGATCGGGGATGAGTTTAAATCATTCCCTGAACGACACCGCAGATAGATAAATTTTCCACAGCGACTGTTTCTTTTGCAGCTGTTTTCTTTGCGTCAAAGAAAAGAGCGAAACTTCATTATAAGATTAGTATTTAGACTTTCTTTCATTAAATCGTTAGGTAAGCACCACCAATTCCTTGGTGGTTTTATTCAACACTTCACAGCTGTCTTCATGAATAATTACATCATCTTCAATTCGAACACCGCCCCAGCCTGCTAAATATATTCCCGGCTCAATCGTGACTACATTATTCGCTTCTAGCGTTTGGGTGCTCAATTGACTCAATCGTGGTTCGGTATGAATCTCTAAACCCAATCCGTGTCCTGTGCCATGATTGAAATATTCTCCATAACCACATTCAGTAATATAATCCCGTGTAATACTATCTACCTCTTTGCAAGTCATTCCCGCTTTGGCTGAGTCACATCCTGCCTGCTGCGCTTCCTTAACAGCATTATAAATTTCACGATGCTTATCTGTTGCTTCACCTACGACAGGCGTCCGGGTCATATCGGCATGGTAACCGGCAATTTTAGCTGCTGCATCGATAACAATAAAATCCCCTTTTTCAAATGGCCTGTCTCCCGGCACCGCATGGGGCAATGCGCTATTCGGACCGCCGGCAACAATGGGAGAATACGCCTCGCCATTGCTTTCCTGGCGATAGCGAGTGACCAGTTGAATTGCCACTTCTTTTTCAGTGGTGCCAATTTTAAGCATAGGTAAAATTTCTTCATAAATTGCATCGGTAATTTCTACAGCGGTTCGAATTGCGTCAAGCTCTGATTGATCTTTTACTGCTTGTAGATTTTCCATGAGCATTGTAGTAGATTCCCAATTAACATTAGAAAACGTGTCCTGCATGGCTTTGAATTGACTAACGCTAGTATGATCACCTTCAAATCCTAACTTTAAGTTGTTTTGTATCAAGTTATTATTTTTGATTATGGAAAGATGCGTACCAAAATCAATGAACCGCTCCAAACTCTTAACTTGATCTTTAGACTGAACATCATAACGGCCATCAGAAATAAAGTATGATCCGTCAGTCGTAATGAGACATGAAGCAGCAGAGCCGGTAAACCCACAAAGATAACGGATGCTGGTCAGGTTTGTAAGCAGGATGCCATCCACACCCATTTCAGCCAGTTTATTTTTTAAATTATCTTGCCGTTTGGCAAATATGTGTTCACTCATGCTATTCTTTTAACAATTCTAAAATATCTTGTTTTTCACTATTAACACGTTTCTTATCCGATCCCTTTTTCTCCAATATATTCAAGACAGT
The DNA here is from genome assembly GCA_014381755.1 of Fidelibacterota bacterium. GTDB lineage: Bacteria > Fidelibacterota > Marinisomatia > Marinisomatales > TCS55 > UBA2126. The sequence goes on from JACNLB010000083.1 coordinate 27,478, forward strand.
TAACGCTTGATGGTGAAGACCTTGATTGCGCAAAACAGCAACCATTGTAAATGTTGCCAGTCTGGGGCTTATTTCTATACTATCAAATTGTTTTTGAGGATGTACTTTTTTAACCTTTTTCTTTTTTGTTCTTTGGAGTGGTTTTTTTGCTGTTTTGTTCTCCACCCAATCATGGGCCGTTTTGTTACTCGGATCCCACTTCAATACTTGTTGCCATGTTTTAAGAAGGATGGTATCCGAACGTTCTAATTCAGTTTGTAATTCAGCCAAATTTGTAGCCGCCAGAAAATGTATTGTACCATTTTTTAACACAGATTTAAAGGATTGTTCAGCTTTCTTGAGTTCCCCATCCCTACGATCCGTTTTACCCAGTATAAAGAGACCGTCAGCATTCTCTGGATGGTATTCTAAACCAATTTGACAGACTTTTCTAGCACGATTCAAGTCGCCGTCTTTTAAATAATGCTCTGCCAGGACAGAAAATAAATGAGTCTCAAAATTATCAGCAAAATGAAGCTCCATGGCTGTGCGGCTGGACAAGTCCATGTTTAACGGCGATTGGTCTGCACCCAATCTTCAATATAATCGATTGTGTCCTGAACAGGTGTCCCGGGGCCAAATAATTTACCTACTCCCACACTGGCCAAAGCTGCCATATCTTTTTCAGGAATAATGCCTCCTCCGGTAAGCAGAACATCATCCAACCCTTTGTGCTTCATTAATTCCATCACTTTAGTAAAGATAGTCATATGAGCATTATTCAGGCTGGATAGGGCAATAACATCTGCATCTTCCTGTAGGGCTGCGGAGACGATCATTTCCGGAGTCTGGCGGAGACCAAGGTAAATCACTTCCATACCGGCATCTCTATAAGCAGACGCCAAAACCTTGATTCCTCGATCATGGCCATCAAGCCCGGGTTTTGCCATTAATATTCTTATTTTTCGTTCCATAGTCTTTAACTCGATATATTGAAAATTACGACTCTATTGGTGTTGGTTTCAGCCAAATTCCGATATTGCATTTTTCTAAAAATGATTATTTTTTGCTATCCAATACAATCGTAACAGGTCCATAGTTTTGGATATTTACTTTCATCATGGCACCAAATTCTCCTGATTGGATCGGAACACCTTTATTTTCCAATTTCCTCATAAAATCTTCATATAATGCTTTGCCTTTTTCCGGCGGTGCTGCATGAATAAAACTCGGCCGGCGGCCTTTTTGTGTATCCGCGCATAATGTAAACTGGCTTACCACCAACGCTGATCCATTTACATCTTTGATTGATAAATTCATTTTTTCATTTTCATCATTGAAAATTCGCAAGGCGAAAATTTTATTTACCAAATAATCCGTATCGTTCTTATCATCATCACCCATGACACCCAAGAGGATAACAAGCCCCTGATCTATTTGACCGACAACATTATCATCAATCGTTACGTTACCGGTTGTTACCCGTTGTAAAACAGCGATCAATTAGACACCCAGACATTATCTTTACCATAAACATCTCTGAGCTTTTTAATGAATTCCCGTCCGGATGAAACTCGAATATTATGGGCAAAAATGCGCTGGTCTTTACCTCCGTTTCCTGACATGTGAAACATCAAACCACAACTACCGTGATATTTTTGTGCCAATGTATTAAAATCATCCACATCTTTTGGGTTCATTTGATCAAGCTCAAATTTTATATTTACATGTTTGGTATAATAATCGCGTGCTTTATCCAGAGTAACAATTTCATCTGCAATGATTTTCAGATCACTGAAATCAGATGTGTCTGTTGGCCGGCCGCTGACAAAAACAATTTCGTCATCATCCAATATGTCTTTAAACTTATCAAACACTGAACTGAATGCAAGTATTTCGGCTTGACCTCCAAGACATTCCAATTTGAAAAAAGCCATCTGATTGTTCTTGCGGTCAAAATGAAGTCTGAATTCCTGAATAGATCCACCAATTCGGACTGTATCCAGTTTTAATTCCTCTACATTTTCAGAGAAATCAAAATTACTGAATTCCTCCAAGTCTTCAGCATACTTCAACAAAGGATGACCTGAAAGATATAAACCCAATACTTCTTTTTCCTTTTGTAAAGAAACGCTGTCTGTCCAACTTTCAGCACTAACTAACTCAGGAATCATGGATGATTCACCATTGGTTGCCTGGCCAAAAAGATCCACTTGATTGCGGTGCCTATTTTCCTGGATTTGCTGACCGTACCTTAGGGAAATATCAATGGTTGCAAATTTTTCTGACCTTGTTCCTGCTAAACTATCCATGGCTCCGGCCATGATCAAGCTTTCCAGCACTCTTTTATTGACCGCTCGCAAATCCACACGAGACGTAAAATCAAATAAAGACTCAAAAGGTCCATCTTTATCGCGAGTAGCCAGGATATGCTCCAGAGCTTTTGATCCAACATTTTTAATGGCGTTTAGACCAAAGGAAATCGTTTTTTTATCCACCGGACGAAAGTTTATATCAGATACATTTACATCCGGCGCATCCACAGACATTCTTTGCTTTCGGCATTCATTAATCAAAATAACCACGCGGTCAATATTGGACATTTCGCTTGTCAGATTCGCGGACATGAATTCTGCCGGATAATGGGTCTTGAGCCAAGCCGTCTGGTAGGCTACGTACGCATAGGCAGTTGAGTGACTTTTATTAAATCCATACTCTGCAAATTTTTCAATAAGGGCATAAATTTCTTCGGCCGTTTTTCGGCCGATATCGTTCCCTTGCGCACCTTCTACAAATTTAACCTTCATTTCATCCATGAGCTTTTTAATCTTTTTCCCCATGGCACGACGCATAATATCCGCTTCAGCAAGAGTAAATTTGGCAATCTCATGGGCGATCTGCATCACCTGCTCTTGGTATACAATAATGCCGTAGGTTTCATCCAATATATGCTCCAGTGCAGGATGGATATAGGTGATCTTTTTCTTGCCGTGCTTGCGTTTGATAAAATTATCGATATTTTCCATGGGTCCTGGGCGATACAAGGCATTCATGGCGATGAGGTCTTCGATTTGAGTGGGTTTCAATTTTTTCAAAAATTCGCGCATTCCTGAAGATTCAAACTGGAAAACGCCTATGGTCATTCCTTTTGCAAACAACTTATACACTTTTGAGTCTTCCATATCAATTTTGGCGATATCTACCTTTTCACCGCGATTTTTCAACAACTTCAGAGCGTGATCAATCACCGTCAAATTGCGGAGACCAAGGAAATCCATTTTTAATAAGCCCAGGTCTTCCAGTCCTTTCATATCATACTGACTGGTAATATCGCCCGTATTGGATTTGAAAAGGGGTGTGTAGTCTGTCAAGTCTCCCGGTGTAACCACAACACCGGCAGCGTGAGTGGATGCGTGACGATTCATGCCTTCCAGCGTGAGTGCATGTTCAATTAATTCTTTATATCTTCCATCGGCAGCTTCCCGCATTTCAGGATTTTGTTTCAATGCTTGATCTAAAGTTACAAACGGTCCAACGGGGATCATTTTGGCAATTTTATCCACGTCGCCAAACGAAAAACCAAGTACTCGTCCTACATCACGGACTGCTTGGCGGGCTTTCATTTTTCCAAACGTAATAATTTGCGTTACGGAATTATCGCCATATTGCTCTTTGATATAATCGATAACTTCACCTCGACGTTCGATGCAAAAATCAATATCAATATCCGGCAGGCTGATTCGGTTCGGATTTAGAAATCGTTCAAAGAGTAAATCGTGTTTCATGGGATCTATGGTTGTGATATCCAAGGCATAAGACGCCAGGCTTCCCGCAGCAGAACCTCGACCCGGTCCAACAGGAATACCATTGTCTTTTGCATATTTTACAAAATCCATGGTAATGAGGAAATATCCTGCAAAGCCCATTTTTTTAATTACACCTAATTCATGATCCAATCGGCCTTGGAGATCCGGTGTCATATCACCATAAATGTTGCGAACACCATCTTCACATAAATAGCGTAAATAATCATCCGGATCTTGGGATTGGGCATCTTCAGGGATCGGAAATGAAGGCAGATGATAATCGCCCATGGGTAATTCAAGATCGATGCTATCGGCAATTTTTCGTGTATTTTCCAGGGCATCGGGAAACTCCTTGAACAAATTATACATTTCATCTTGCGTTTTGAAGTAGAACTCCGGCGTGGCATAGCGCAGGCGGTTGGGATCATCTCTTTCCTTGCCGGTTCCTAAACAAATATGCACATCATGGGCTTCCGAGTGCTCCCGCTTGGCGTAATGGGCATCGTTTGTTGCAACCAGCGGCAAATCTAATTCCCTTGCTAATTTTGTAATGAGCTCCACATTGCGTTTTTCCTCATCAATACCATGATTTTGAATTTCCAGGTAATACCGCTCTGGAAACATTTCTGCATATTCTAAGGCTGTTTCTTTAGCGCCTTCCCAATCATTATTTATTAATTTTTCAGTCACTTCTCCTTTTAAACACCCGGAAGAACAAATTAACCCTTCACTGTGTTCCTTAAGCAATTCTTTATCCACCCGAGGACGATAATAAAACCCTTCCAAATAACCATGAGTGACTAACTTCATCAAGTTGCGGTAACCGGTAATATTTTGTGCCAGTAATATGAGATGATTATTCCCCCAGCCGCCTTCCGCTCTTGGTTTCTTGTCAAAACGGCTGCCATGTGCAACGTAGATTTCACAACCGATGATGGGTTTTACACCTGCATTTTTTGCAGATTTATAATAGGGAATTACACTGAACATATTGCCATGTTCCGTGAGCGCCACCGAATCCATCTTCAAATCGTCAATGGTATTCACCAGCGTCTGAACGGTCTGGGCGCCGTCTAAGAGACTGTAATCTGAATGATTATGTAAATGGACGAATTCAGCGGACATAATTATCGATGAAAAAAGCCATTAATCCTGCAATAGTACTGAATTTTAATACCTCGGAAAATCGTTTCGCCGGCTTAATTGCCGGCGATTTCAGAAACGAAAATACAATGATTGCCAAAGGTATTTCCACTCCTAAAACAAGGATAATCAAATAAGGAAAACCATAATAATTTTTAAAAAAAGGAATTAACGCTCCTACGCCAATTATACATGCTGCGGATATAGTAACTCTAGCTGATTTTTCTAGTCCGGCTTTTACGGGAAATGTTTTTAATCCTGCTTGTGCGTCGCCTTCAATGTCGGCCATATCCTTAACCAGTTCTCGTACAAATGTGAGTCCAAAGGCCAAACATGCCGGAATGATCATAATGTTTATTTGTTCAAAGGCAGCGCCGGAAAAAATGAATGCCAGTCCCAAAATTGCAGCTACTGCAGCATTACCAATCAACGGAGTCCCTTTAAGGAATTTGCTGTAAATAACCATAGCAGGAAGCGCCAAACCAACGGCAATGAATTGAGCCATAGGGTTTAATTCTAATGTCAATACACTGCCAATCACGAATAAAATTATTGCCAAATACAAGGCTGTTCTTTTTTTCACATGTCCCGTCACCAAAGGGCGTTTGGGACGATTTATAACATCCGTTTTATAGTCCAAGACATCATTATATGCATTTGAGGCGGCATTATAACACACCACAACAAGAATAGTTATTAAAAGTGTTTTTGTATCATTTAGTTCATTCAAAATACTGGCACACACCACCATGGCAAAAGCGGATGTAAGTAAATTTAAAGGACGTAATAGTATTATATGCTGCCAGAAATTCTTCATAAAATTTGAACCTTGAGGATGCGCTCATCTGAATTAAAATCCGAAATAAGTTCCAAATGTTCAAAACCCTCTTTATCAAAACATTCCTTTACTTTTTGTGGATGATTGCCGAGTCCCGCTTCCATAATGAGCCAACCACTGGGGTGAACCCATTTATTGGCCGTTTCAGCCAAATGCTGATAAAATAATAAACCGTTTCCATTATCCGTTAATGCCAAATTCGGTTCATGATCCCGGACTTCTGTTGTAAGGGAAGACATTTCTTTTTCCGGAATATAAGGCGGATTCATTAACAAGCCATCGTATATAGGTTTAGGAGGATTGAATCTCAAAAAATCTGTTTGTAAAAATTGGACATTGGCTACATTGTTTATTGAGGCATTTTCTTCGGCGATTGCTAATGCGCGTCCGGAAATATCCAAACCTAGAACCGTTGCATTTGGAATTTCAGCGGCGACTGAAATTGCAATACATCCGGATCCTGTTCCAATATCCACAATTTGAGGGCGATCTATTTCCCGGAGCGTATAAATAGCTACATCTACCAATCGTTCTGTTTCAGGCCGGGGAATGAGTACGGATGTATTTACATTAAATCTGCGCCCGTAAAATTCTGTCCAACCGGTTATATATTGGGCTGGAATGCCATGTGCTCGGTTTCTGATCCACTGCTGAAAAAGTTCTCTTTGCTGATTAGTTAATTCATTTTCCTGAATGTATAATTCAGATTTTGTACAGTTTAATAATGAGGATAAAAGCCACTCGGCTTCTTGGGTATTGTCTTCCAGGGTAAGTGCAAGTTCAGCTGCTGACCACTTCAGCCAATTGTTGATTTGGCTATCTTGGGGAACAGTGCCCACTTAATCCCCAGCCAGTTGTTCCTGCTGTTCCGCCAATTTCAACTGTTCAATTAATTCAGAAATATCACCATCTAAAACAGCATCAAGATTATATGCTGTATAATTTATACGGTGATCTGTAATCCGTCCTTGTGAAAAATTATATGTGCGAATCTTTGCTGACCTATCCCCTGTGGATACCATAGATTTCCGAGCGGATGCCCGTTCTTGAGCCAAGCGTTCCTGTTCTTGTGCCAATAATCTTGAGCGTAATACTTTCATGGCCAACAGACGATTCTGATGCTGGGATTTTTCATCTTGACACGAAACAACCAAACCTGAAGGTAAATGTGTTATCCGAATGGCAGATTCAGTTTTATTAACGTGCTGACCTCCGGCACCACTGGCGCGGAATGTATCAATTTTCAAATCGCCTTCATTAATGTCAATTTCTGCTTCTTCTGCTTCAGGAAGAACGGCCACGGTTGCTGCTGACGTATGAACTCGTCCGCCGGCTTCTGTTTTTGGTACACGTTGTACACGATGAACACCACTCTCAAATTTCATCAGTCCATAAGCACCCTTACCTGTAATTGAAAAAATAACCTCTTTATATCCGCCAATTCCCGTATCATTCATTTCCATGATTTCACGGGTCCAGTTGTTGCGTTCGGCAAAACGTGAATATAACCGAAACAAATCCGCTGCAAATAAAGCTGCTTCATCACCGCCAGTACCTGCCCTTATTTCAACAATTGTATTTTTATCATCATTGGGGTCTTTTGGAATAAGCATAACTTTTAATTCATTTTCAAGTGATCCCTTTTTTGCCTTCAGTTCAGATAATTCTTCCTGGACTATCTCCTTCAACTCTTGATCCTCACCCTTAAGTATATCTTCATCATCCGCTATTTGTTGTAAAACGTCGAGATATTCCTGACCCTTCAAAACGATGGGGCCTAATTGGCTGTGTTCCTGGGCAGTAACTTTTAACTTATTATGATCATTCATTACCTCAGGGTCAGCTAATAGTTTGTTTAATTCTTCTTGGCGGGCAATGACAGTTTCTATCTTATTTTTCACCCGATGGCCTCTGCTGTATATTCTTTACCAACCATTTCATCATATTTTTCACCAAAGGCATTCTGCAACGCAGTAATCGCTACAGCTATCATTTCATCTTCCGGCGGTTGCGTTGTAATTCGCTGTAACCATAATCCGGGAGTTCTTAAAGCGCGGAAGAAATATGATTTATCTTTTCGTGCTGTAATTTTTATTACCTCATACGAAATTCCTGCAACGAGGGGCATAAGGGGCAAATGAAAAGCCAAGCGATGAAAAATGGTAATTTCACCAAAAATGATCATGACAATTGTATCTATCAAAGCAAAAACGAGTATGGCAGATAAAAGGACAATGAATAAGAAGCTCGTTCCACAGCGGGGATGATAGGTAGAAAAAGATTGTGCATTATCAATATTCACATCTTTACCGGATTCAAAATTGAACACCACACGATGCTCCGCCCCATGGTATCTAAATAAGCGTTTAACATCTTTCATCAACGAAATAGCAAGTAAATACAGAATGAAGAAGGTTATACGAAACAGCCCCGAAACTAGGTTAAAGACCAATGCTTCCTTTTCTATATCCATCAACCATGTGGTTAATCCTAAAGGAGCGACGAGAAACATTCCCACTGCTAATAAAATAGCAAAAAAAGTTGTAAAGAAATTAGCCAGTTTACCTGGTGGATTTTCTGCTTCTTCCGGCATGGCTATATCTGCTGACCACTGTAAGGTTTTCATACCCATTTTCATGGATTCGAATAAAGCCATCATACCTCTGAGGATAGGTTTTTTCCAAAACCCTGATGTTTCAACTCGCGATGTAAATTCATGTTTATCCACGTGCACTGTTCCTTCCGGATCGCGTACAGCTGTTGCGAAGGCGCCGGGAACACGCATCATAACACCTTCAATGACAGCTTGACCGCCAACAAGGATAGATGGTTTCATTATGGTTAAAAGTAGATGTTTCATAGGGTTCAGGCAAAAAAAATGGCTCCAAAAAGGATGTACCTGTTCACGGAGCCATTATATTTTTCTATATAGTTACTGGGCTATTTTTCCGTATTTCTCCTTGAATTTTTCAATTCGTCCAGCTGTATCCACCAGTTTCTGCTTACCTGAAAAGAATGGATGGCAGACAGAACATATTTCAATCCGCTGATCACCCAACGTGCTGTACACTTCGAATGAATGGCCACAAGCACAATGTACCTTGCCTAGTTTATAATCGGGATGTATTCCCTGTTTCATGATAAAACTCCTTTTATATCAATTTTTCTAAAGCGCTTGCCACCTTCGAAATACCGCGCTTAATTGTTTCTTTGTCAGTGGCACACGAAAATCTTATATGTCCTGGTGCTCCAAAACCATCTCCAGGCACCGTAACTACAGCCTCCGAATTTAATATATAATCACTCAGGTCGAAAGAATCCTGAATAACTTTTCCATTGGCTTTTTTACCCATATATTCTGAAAAATTCGGGAATGTATAAAAAGCACCGCCCGGTACCGCACAGGACACTCTTGGGATATCATTTAACAGTTTAACCATCAAATCCCTCCGTTCCATAAATTGTAAACGCATATCTTCTACGGGCTGTTGATCTCCCGACAGTGCTGCAATACCGGCTCGCTGGCCAATGGAATTAGCGCAGGATGTTGCCTGGCCTTGAATTTTACTCATGGCCTTAATGATCGTTTTGTCTCCAGCTGCATACCCAATTCGCCAACCCGTCATAGCGTAGGTTTTTGAAAGACTCAAACATGTGATTACTCTAGCCCCGATATTTTGGTCACGGTTTAGTTTTTCAGTGCTGACAAATTCTCCATCAAACACGAGACGTTCATAACATTCATCGGAGATCACAGTCCAATCGTGTTTTACGGCCAGTTTTAGTAATTGAACAAGCGCTTCTGCGCTCCAAAGACCTCCGGTTGGATTTGAAGGTGAATTGACGATCACTCCTTTTATATCAGGTGTTATCTTATTTTCAAGATCAGCGAAATCTGCTTCAAACTGCTTATCCGGCAGTGTATCTACTAAAATCGGTTCTGCATCTGCAAGACGTACAAATTCAGGAAATGATACCCAATATGGAGAAAACACAACTACTTTATCTCCCTTATCAAACAGCACTTGGCAGGCGTTGTATAAACTTTGCTTTTCACCATTGGAAACAAGAATTTCAGTTGGTACATAATCCAAGCCATTTTCCCGTTTCAATTTTTCACAAATTGCTTGACGCAGTTCAATCATCCCCGGGCCGGCAGTATATTTTGTAAAACCGTCATCCATAGCCGTTTTCCCTGCAGCAATGATATGGTCTGGTGTATTGAAATCCGGTTCGCCAACACTGAAGTTAATCACATCGATTCCCTGGGATCTCATTTCTGCTGCCTTGGAAGCCATTTCCAAGGTAAAGGAAGGCTTAACCCGCGCAACGCGGGATGCCAGTTTTACAGTTTGGGATGTCACTTATAGTTCGTGTTGTTTTTTGTGAAATTCAGGGCTGTTAAATTTGTCATCTTCTGAATTTGGAATTTTCTTCTTGGGTCGTCCGGGTTTTTTTGGTTTTTTAGCCATTGGTTGTTCTTCCTCTTCAATGTCAAATTCTTCTGAAAGTACTTTTTTAGTACTTTTTTTAGGTTTACGATTTTTAACCTTGTGGCGTTTTGGTTTTGGAACATCTTCTACAGAAACCCCTTCCAAATCTGATTCAGCCATTGCGTTAGATAGAGATTCTTCTCCATCCTCTGCTTTTCCTTTTAAGCTTTCTTCATCAAACGAGAATGATTGTGGGTTAAACATACCGTACACTGCTCCATAACCGCGGGTAATTCCATTGCCAATACCCAAATAATTTGGTAATAGAAAATTGGTTCTGAATTCACCTGAAAACGCTCCCCAATTACGTTCATCTACCGGTTTGGGGAACATGGATGTGAGGTTCACTTTTGTGAATATTTTTTCTTGGAGCTCCACTCCCATCTCTCGGGATAAAAAGACAATATTTTGGCCAAGCAAGCGATTCAAAAAACCGATACGTTCCATATTATTCAAAAATCGATATCGGCTTCCTGTTGTTTGATTCAGCGCTACCCACGGCGTCAACAACCGATAGCGAATCAATCGGTCCACAGGCCTAAACTGGTCATCTTTTACGTCAACTTCCGTATCAAAGACTTGAAACGTTATATTCCCAAAATCCAAGATATCCAAATGTTTGGCTATCTCAACAATGGGATCTACACCTTCATTTATACCAATCATATATACTTGCTCATTCAGTATTTTTATTTGAACACGCGGGTATAAAAACCGGTTTCTATAAGTACCATCCATCATAGGTACTATTTCTAAATCAGGATATTGGCGCATAAATACACCTTTGACCTGATAGGGTGTTTTTCTAACAGGTTTATCAGTTATTACTCGAGCAATAACTGTCCGAATTGGAGGACTGCTATATTCCATGTATATACCTCTTACACTTGTTTATAATTGAAAAGCGCTACACTTTTCACTGGAAGTTAAACCTATTGGTTCATTGTTTCCATAAATTCTTCATTGGATTTGGTACGCTTCATTCGTTCATGCATGAACTGCATTGCCTCAATAACATTCATCTCGTTTAGCAGTTTACGCAAGATCCACATTCGAGCCAGTGTTTTTTTATCCAACAATAATTCTTCTTTTCTTGTCCCCGAGCGAATAATGTCAAAGGAAGGGTAAATCCTGCGATCGCTTAAACGCCTATCTAACACCAGTTCCATATTGCCGGTTCCTTTAAACTCTTCAAAAATGACTTCATCCATTCGACTGCCTGTGTCAATTAGGGCTGTAGATACAATGGTAAGACTACCGCTTTCCTCAGTATTTCGAGCCGCTCCGAAGAATTGCTTTGGCTTTTTCAGCGCATTTGCATCTACTCCTCCGGAAAGAATTTTACCGCTATGAGGAATAACTGCATTATGTGCTCGCCCCAAACGCGTTAAGCTATCCAGCAGAATAACGACATCATCGCCATATTCCACCATGCGCCTTGCTTTCTGAAGAACCATGTCAGCTACGGCAACGTGGCGTTCAGGCGGTTCATCAAATGTTGAGCTAACCACCTCAGCCTCTACATGACGTTTCATATCTGTCACTTCTTCAGGCCGTTCATCAATGAGTAAAATGATTAATTTTACGTTTGAATGATTTTTCAAAATTGAATTAGCAATTTTTTGAAGTAATATTGTTTTACCTGTTTTTGGCTGGGCAACAATCAGTCCTCGCTGACCTTTGCCAATAGGTGAGACAAGATCCATTATTCGAGTAGATAAATCTTTTGGATCCGCTTCTAGGTTAAATTTTTCTTCAGGATAAAGCGGCGTCAGGTTATCAAAAAGAATAGCTTGTTTAACGTGATCCGGACTTTTATCATTGACCGTTTCCATTTTTAATAGTGCATAAAACCGTTCTTTCTCTTTCGGTTTACGAATCTGTCCATAAATGGAATGACCGGTTCTTAACCCAAATCGTTTGATTTGGGATGGGCTTACGTAAATATCGTCGGGACCGGGTAAATAATTAAAGTCTGGACTGCGTAAAAAACCGTATCCTTCTTTTAATACTTCCAGAACACCTTTGGCGTGTAATACACCTTCTTTTTCATTTTGTGTTTCAAGAATTTTGACAATTAATTCCTGTTTATTCAAACCGGAAAACCCTGGGATTTCCAGCTCATGGGCCTTTTTTGCCAATTCCTTGATGTTTAATGATTGTAGTTGATTAACATCCATATATAAATAACTCCAATATAATATGTACTAATGTTGAATTGTTGAAATCTGTTTTAAAAAATGATGCCCCTGCGGGAGCAGGTGCTTGCTTACGATACTGGAAATTACTCTAAATCCTTCCATAGTCAAAGGAAAATTGAAAATGCCCAAAAACAGGTTTAGCAATGTAATGGGAACCAAAAATAATTCCAGGATTATCGTCATGCAAGTAGGGTGCGAAATCTGTAATTTGTTTTAGAGGCATTGCTTCTATTCCAAGTTTACTTAAGTTTGATGATAACACTTCAGATTTCATTAGCAATCCTTTTTCATCATCCACAACAAACAGTTTTTCAAAATAACCTCGAATAGCGTTTGATATAATATCAAGTTCCTTATCTTCCTTAAGAGCAAATAATCCAATTGGCTTTTTTTTGAAGATTTGATTTGCTGTTTTTAGAAGAGTTCTGATTCCATCTTCGTTATGCGCAACATCGTAAATAATGTATGGATCACGAGATAATACCTGAAATCTACCCGGCCAAAGGGCATTGTATAAACCGGTTCTAATGTGATTTTCAGAAATGTCTTCACTAAAATGATTTATTACTGCAATAGCCAGCGCTGCATTCTGTGCCTGATGTTCACCCATAAGGGATAATTGATAGTGTGAACCTCCCTGCTGAAAAACTGTTCCTTCCACCGAAACTGTATACTTTTCAGGCGGGTCAACTAACATAAGTTGAGCGTTCATTTCTGCGGTTTTTTGATCCAATACCTCATATACAGGTTTTTTTTGTTTGGCAGTAATTACAGGAATGTTTTCCTTAATAATTCCTGCTTTTTCCTGAGCAACGGTTTTTAAATCATCCCCCAACAAATCAAGATGGTCAAGGCTCACCGGAGTGATAACAACCATTTCTGGAGTAATAACATTGGTAGAATCCAACCGACCGCCTAATCCTGTTTCTATAACAGCAATATCAACTTTTTCCTGTTCAAAATACCAAAAAGCCATTACGGATGTTGTTTCAAAAAATGTGCTTTCGATGCGTTGAATATCAGCGGAATATGCTTGCATGAATTCAACAATTTTTTCATTAGTAATTGGAATTCCATTGACTCTAATTCGCTCATTAAATCGCACCAAATGCGGTGATGTATACAACCCAACACTTAATCCGGATGTGCGCAAAATCGAATCAATGAATGCAGCCGTTGACCCTTTCCCATTGGTCCCTGCCAAGTGAATAAATTTTAAGTGATTATGAGGATTTTGACAGGCCTCAAGTAATTGATGAGTATGTTTCAGCCCTGTTTTAATTCCCAAGCGCTGTAAACTATATAAATCTTGTAGAAGAGATTGAAAATCAGATGTCATGTACAGTCTGGACATGGTCCATGGGAGAACCTAAAAATCGCTGGCCTACATCTTCAAATCGCATAGGAATATCTGTTACAAAACAGGTCAGCCTTCCTTTTTCATCCATATCATTCAGTTGATTTGTGTCCAAAAGGTTCTTCTTAACTGCTCTGGCAACTGCGGAAGCTGAATCAATTAATATTGTTTCATCATTTACCTGATTTGCAATTACATCTTTTAATAGAGGATAGTGCGTACACCCTAAAATAAGTGTATCAATCTTGTTATTATTCAATGGTGATAAATAATGATTCACAATTGAATTTGTTACTTCGCCTTCCAACCATCCTTCTTCAGCCAAAGGCACCAATAATGGGCAAGCGTGTGAACTCGTTTGTATTTCTGCATTTAAATCTTCCATCGCTTTTTCATACGCCTTGGATGAAATGGTTGCCACTGTTCCAATAATGCCAATATGATTATTTCTTGTTGTTTTAACCGCTTCTGCTGCTCCCGGATTTATTACGCCGATCACGGGTATTGTGCAATGTTGTTGTAATTCATCCAAGGCTAAAGCTGAAGCTGTATTGCAGGCTACAACAATCAATTTTGCATCATGCTTCATTAAAAAATCTGCGATTTCAAGGGAATATTCTTTGATCAATTCACTACTTTTATTTCCGTAGGGGACTCGAGCGGTATCGCCAAAATAGACGATGGATTCATTTGGTAAAAGTGATCGTAACGCCTTGGCAACCGTCAAACCGCCCAGCCCGGAATCAAATACGCCAATGGGTCGTGAATCGGCCATTATCCTTCAGCCAATAATTCTTCTCGAAGGGAACGAAATTTTACAATAGCACTAAAAATCCCTTCCGCTATTTTTTGACGGTATGATGCTTGTTTTAAGCGTTTTTCTTCCGTTGGGTTCGACAGGAATCCTGTTTCTATTAATACGTTTGGCATACTGGCTCCTATCAAAACAACGAATCCTGCCTGCTTCACCCCGCGGTTAGGTGAATTCAGTCTGTTGCCAAGTTCCTCTTGAATAAAGGCAGCCAGTTCCTCGCTCTCTTTTAAAAACATGGATTGTGCCATGGTCGCCATTATCAGGTTTTCACCTGTTAATTCTTTATATTTATCTCCACTGTGTTCTTCAAGTTTAATGACGGCATTTTCCCGAGAAGCCAAGGCAATCGCATCATCTGATTTCCCTTGTTTGAGTAAATAAGATTCAAACCCTCTTGCTGTTCGATTGGGATTACTGTTGGCGTGAATACTGACAAATATTTTACCATTGCTTTCATTGGCAATTTTAGTCCGTTTCCAAAGGGGAATAAAAATATCTTCTTCTCTCGTATAAACAACATTAATATTTGTTTTTTTCTCCAAAAGCAAACCCAATCGTTTACTGATATCCAGTACAATATCTTTTTCTCTTGTACCGCTCCTTCCAACTGTGCCTCCATCTTTTCCGCCGTGGCCGGCATCCAACACAACCGTATCCAACCGCCAACGGTTTCGCAATTTACGTATACGTTCTGCGCTCTTGTCAAATGGAGTACGCAGTGTAATTACAATTGCATTAGGATCGGGGCTTTGAAATACTTCATGGCCGATGATACTTGATCGTAAACGGATCGCTATTTGAGCGGATTCCGAAAATTGGTTTGCAGTCACTTTAGCAACCACACCTCGCGTATCGGCTTTGTTGATTCGTGTTGTATCTACAATGCCATCTTGTACTGTTAAATAAAACCAACCGTTATCATGTTCAAATGAACTAATATGTCCTTCTAAAAATCTTTCTCGTGTATAAATGGTTAAAATTGTGCCGTTGGCTTTTTGGTCAATATCAAGACCTGTAATATTGAACTTTACAACATCAATATCCAGTCGTTGTTTTATAGGATCATAGGTTAATCCAGGTAAAACAGTTTGCTTTAAAATGTTGAAAATAGGCACAGCAGGTAGGTAAATATCATCGCCGCTATCTATGGCGTAAACTGGCATATGATATACTTCTTCATCCACAAGGATATAACTGGAATTGCTTGAAATTTTGATGCGAGTATCAGAAAAATACAAGACCATCTTCATACGTTCTTTATTAATAAACGGCAGTCGTGAAGTCAAAACTCTGGATAAATCATTTGCAGAAACATACGTTACATTCGAATTATCTAATATGTGCAGTTCATTTTCTTTTTGATTCACTCTATTGACAACCAGAATAGTTGCTGATAGGTGAGCGCTCAAGAAGAATGCTATAATTATGGTTTTATAAAACGTAAACATACGTGGGAAATTATTGTATCAAAGTTAACTCTGGTAATGATGCACTAGAAAATTATTTGGATTGCTAACGCATATCGTTGGTCGGGAGTTCCAGAAAAATTCATTGTTTTCCATGCAGACCTCCAACGTACGTATATCTGATAGTTATTTTTACTCTTCATCTTAATTTTAAAGCCTAACAATTGTTTATTATCTGATACAGCCAAGCTGCGCATTTCTCCGGGAAGGTTCAGATTCCAAAAATAGACACGCCCGTTATAATCATCAACATTAGCTGTAATCCAGCTTCCCGTAATAACGAAGTTAGGTATTTTCCAATTAAACCGTGTTTCAATTCCCAACCCCTGAGATTCATTATTATAAAATGTTGAATTTATTTGCCAACGTAAATCTAAATCTTTAGTGGCTTGAAACTGGTATTGACCTTTAGCTGTTGTGCGATTGATATTGTAATTAATTGAATTTGGAAAATACATTTGATTCATCTGTAATTGATTGCTTACCCTGTATTGAGTTTTGAATCGATGTTTTTTGCTGTGCCATTGCCATCGTATACCTGATTCATATTTTATATTATTGCTTGTTGTTAGTGTGTTATCTTCAATTTTTTCAGCTATATCACTGTAAAGTGAAATAATATGTTTTTCATATTTTAACTGTACATTTTGAAAAATTCCTTTTTCACCTTCTTCCTGACCTTGCCATTCTGAAAAAGGTTGTGTTCTATACGTTCTGAAATTAGTAGGATAATAGCGTAGAGAAATAAGATATTTTATTGAACCAGTTCTATAAAAAGCTCCCCCCAATACAGCCGTAGATGAATGATTATTTAATGCAGTTTCTCCAAACCAATGCAATTCATTTTGTCTGCCAGACGTAAAAATGGATACCGACCTTTGCTGAATTTTTCCACCTTCATTATCTTCAACGCTTTGTGCATTCAGTAAAGCACCCAGCTGATATGAAGTGTAATTATTATTCCACATAACTGTCGCTGCATTTTCCACTAATTGATTTTGCTTTAACAAGTCGTTTTGGGTTAAATGCAAACCTGTTTTATCCAATTTGATTTCCTCTCCCGATAAGTAACCGTCCTGATAAGTTCTGCCCAAGGAATACGTAAATTTACCAAACTGTGTTTGCTGTTCACCGCCAAAACCCCGAGTACTCCAATATTCATTGCTTGAGCGATAACCCTTTATTCCTTTCCCTTGGCGGGGAAGTGTATTTACAGTTTCAAATCCTTTATGAACCGATGTTGATCGCCAAGCAATCAATCCATAACCTCCAATCAGCTGGTGATCACCTGCAATGAAATTCATGTTGAGGGAATTCCATTTTAGATAAATACTATTATGATCAACTATATGCTGCTCGCCCGGATCTTTTTCGAGAAGAATTCCAAAACCATATTTTCCGAAACTCCCAATTGCCCGCCAATCATGGCGAACACCATCCTGAAATGATATTTTCTCCTTAATGGATAATTTTAATGGATTCGTAACAACAATACGAATGCTATTTATCAGTTGTTGAGTTGCGATTGATAAATGATTATTTGATTTAAGATCGTTCATGTCTTTTGCTTTAAGAATGATATCTAGATCAGACACAGGCAAGACAGATGTCCCAGTCAATATTGATACAACATCAGCATAAGCAACAGGTGTGTTGATTAAGTGTTGAATATCATTCAAATCTTCTTCAGGAATAGACGACTCTGCGTCATAACCCAATAAGACAAACCAATCTTCCGCTGAATGAATTTTTTCAGCGGATGGTAAGCCCCACACCAAACCAGTGAGACAAATCCAAATGACTATGTGATGATACCGCATAATTGATATTTAATTGTTTATATAATATTTCAAAACCTGCTGTAGTCTGGCCAGGATATGAAGCGTGCCCTGTATGAATTACAACCCATGGCAAGAGTTTTAATTCTCCACCAAACTTCAATCGGCTTTTATATGAAGTGTCTTGTTCCCATTCCATGACTAACGTTGCTTTTGGTATTGGATTATATACCAATGCTGAAACGATGACTTGAGGAATAGCATCCTTTGATTTTCCTATAGTAGGTCTATTTATATTTCGCCAAATTCCTCGCCAGCGTAAAGATTCATTCAGTTCCATTCGCCACCCGATATTGATTCCCACACTACTGGCACTGCCATAATTTTTGATTTGTAAATTATAGACCATTATTCCCATACCAATATTTAATTTATCCGAAAGCGATCTGCCCATTGCTAAACACCAAATTGTTTCACCATACAGCTTATCTCCAAGAAAGCTGGCTCCTACAGCAATAAACCCTTTTTTAAATGGCTGTGCTATTGCTGTGCTGTGGTGCCGAAGGAGGTTTAGCCCAAACCGTTTCCCGGATGAAATAGCAACGTTTCTTTTTTTAAATGCCGTAACACTCGCTGGGTCTGAAAACACACCTATTGCATGTGCATATATATTGACATTGAGTAGGCCAGACCCCACCGCTGCTGGATTAGAAGGATAATGTTCAAATGCTGCAAATAAAAATGTACTTAAGGACAGCACATACATAATCAATCTTGTTTTACGTAATGTATTTTTAATTTCTATTACCTATCAATCAAAGTGTAACATAGTGGATTATAAAAGTTTAAACAATATAAATAATTGCTAGAAAGTCTATATAAACAACTGCGCCCCGTCAAGCGGGGCGCAGTAAGTAAAATGGATATTGGTTGTAGATTACTTTTTGGAGTTCATAGCAACGAGAAAAATCAGTGCCAACAGACCGGCAAGGCCTGCGTCACCAAATTGTCCCATTATTCTACCAACTCCTGCAATCACGCCAAATGGATCGTCAAATAAAATTCCAATGACGATACCGAGGACCACCAGCGTTTTCAGCAGGTCGGTTATTTTGGCTATCCATTCATTTACGCTGTCAAAAGCATTCATATTTCCTCCTATGATGAGGTTAGCAGGATACAGGGTTTCGATTTTAAAAAAGAAACCCTGTTAGTTATCCTGTTAATTATCACGCCATCGATACGAGAAATAGCAGTGCTAATAATCCAGCTAATCCGCCATCTAGAAATGTATTTACCAGATCGACTACACCACCTACAGGATCAAATCCTGTTGAGTATAGGATATTAGCAAAAACAAAGAATACGATTAAGCCTTTAATTAGACTTACGATTCCTGAGATGACGCTATTGACAGTTGAACTCACATCAGCCATGATGTTCCTCCTTGGTTTGGTTATTAGAAAAAACGGAGACAGTCCGCCCCCGTTTGGTATGTTCTTCGTTTAGATTTGACTTATATACCTTCAAATCCCTTGAATTTAAGCACAATTCGATATTTGTCAACATTTTTATTATAATAAGTAAATATTGTGTTGAATTTCCTTTTTCACCGACGATAAACCAATCTTGCACCCTGAATGACCGCATCAATGACTTGATACCGAGACAGCCAATAACTATTACAAAAATGACGTGTTTTTGCTACCCAAAAACGTACGATAGGATTAAAAAGTAGATATCCTTTTATTGATTTAATCCACTGGCCTCCTAACTCTGCTTTATGCTGGGGAAATTGCTCTAATAACGACGGTAGATTTGTTTTTCCATAGCCATGCATTGAATGACAATAATCATTTAATTCACGGGGATGATGATGTTCACAAGCGGCAGAAAACGAAAAACGCAATCCTTCTGGATATGCTTCCCAAAGTCGTATTGC
The DNA here is from genome assembly GCA_014381755.1 of Fidelibacterota bacterium. Lineage (GTDB taxonomy): Bacteria > Fidelibacterota > Marinisomatia > Marinisomatales > TCS55 > UBA2126. Next base: position 47,295 of record JACNLB010000083.1, read on the forward strand.
CAATTCCGTATCTTCTCCTCCATAAGACATTATATTTTCATCAAAAAACTCAATAACATCAAATACTGAACGCTTCAATGATGTATTATTCAGTAAAAAATAGGGGAATCGGATGGGTATTCCCTCCCCAAAACGCCGAGCACCTCTTCGTGTATCATATAAATATCCATCAAGTTCGTTGGGTATGTGTCCTAGTGGTAGTTGTGAATCACCAATAACACCCACAACATCATTATCACTTAATATGTTTAGATGTTCTGAAATCCAATTTGATTGAACAGTCATATCGCTATCCAGAAAAATAATAACCTCTCCCGTTCCCGATTTTATCCCTGTGTTGCGAGCTGTAGACAAACCTCTATTTTTTTCAAGATGAATTATATTTACATGTTGATGGTGCAAAAAAGAATCAAGTATTTTTCCGGTTGCATCTGTAGACCCGTCATTAATCAAGTAAATTGAAATTTTATTTTCATCGTATTGCTGTTTTAATAAACTGATTACGCATTTTTCAACAACATGAGCCACATTATAGCATGGAACTACAATATCTACTGTAGGTGACCAATTCAAATCAAACCTCGATCATTATAATATCTATATAAAACTTCAGATGTATTATGTATATCATGATATTTAATAATCCATTCACGGCCTTTTTTTCTATGCTCCATGATCTTTGCCGGATTTGTTACTAATCCTTCCAACGTTTCTTGTAGGCTGTCTCCATTTACATTTACAAAGGGGTGATCGGGAATAAATTCAACGTACTCATTCACTAGTTCTGTGACGCAACACAAACCCATAGACAACGCTTCCACAGAATTCATACCATAACCCCAGCCGCCGCGGTTATGAACTTGATCGATTAATATATCGCATGACTGTTTAATCCTTTGACTTGTAGCATGGGGCATATTTTCAATCAACACAAATTCCACATTATCCTTTTCAGCTAATTCTTCACAGATGGGTATTATTGTTTCACTGCCCTTATAATAACGGTCTGTTGGACTGTGACATATTCTAATCGTCTCATTCATTTTGAAAAAAGGTTGGTGCTGTTTTGTGTCAAATGGTAAAAACAGGTATTGAATGTCCGAGTGTTTTTTTAATAAATCAAGTTCACTGGTTACGTTGAGGTTGCTGGCTTTATCTATAGCAGGAATAACGCCTCTGGTACGTAAATCCTGTCCATGATATGTGCATATAATCGGTTTCCCAGCTTCTTTCAATCTTTTCACAAAACGACCATCACGGTAAAATTCCAATCCCCAGTCCAAATGTATTATGTCATAATCCAACAAGTTGTATTCTTCAATTGCTTTTTCGACTTTGAAGCTCCACAACCAGTCACGAAATTGAAAGTACTTCTCTTCTAAAAATGAATTGGGTTTCCACATAGGAGGATAGCCTTCTTTTTCCTGGTAATCTCCTTTTCCTCCTCGTGTTAGTTTATAATATTGATGACGGCCTTTCATATACAATGGATTGGCTTTTACCAACGGAAGATTTAGGCAAATTCCAGGATCATAATCGTGTTTTGTTGGATATAGGGTAATGAATGTGCATTCATTTCCCCGGGCTTCATGAGCCTGTTTCCAGAGACTTAATGTTCCAACTGTGTTTTCAGGGGCGATAATTAATATTTTCATATTTTACTATATTGATTCAGAATATAATCTGTAATGTCCAATAAAATTAATACACTTTAATGATATAATAATTCTATGAAGCCGCAAAATATAATTCCTCAAATTATTACGTTATTTAAATCCACGTTTGAAAATGTGCATATAATTGGCCTTTTAGGAATAATTTTTACACATACGTTTTTTCTTATAGAAATTGTAGAATTTGTTGGGTTTAATTTTTTTCGCATTATTTTTTCAATCGTTGCTTTGACAAATTTCAGTTTACTGCTCTTTTCCATTTTTCAGAATTACCGGCTACGAGTTTTTGGTACAACCGTCTATCTTTTAATACTATGGTCGAATGTACTCCATTTTAGATACTTCGGTTCCACGATGCATCTTGGTACATTATTGAATATAGAATTTCTACCGGTTCTTGGATCACAAATAGTATATCTAATTCGATGGGTTGATATTGTCTATTTATTATCATTAATTGCTGGAATCTTCTTTTTCAGAAAATCAAAGAAAACACATATCACTAATCGTATTTCTGCAATTTCATTTTTCGCCGGTGCGTGGCTGTTTTTACAAGTATTTCATTATTATGCATCAACACAAAGCCCGATTAACTCTGCCAAAAGATATAACGAACCATATACTCGGTGGGGTGTTTACAGTGAAATCCGTTTTGAAAGCCGTGATCATACAGGCAGTGTATTGTATTTTGGTTTTCTCTGGACATATGGTCTTGATTTATACAGAATTAATAAAAACCCCGGTGTTGGCGTTGAAATTCCCAAATCCAATTTTACAGTTACTATACCTGAAAATAAAAAAAGGAATATTATTGCCATTCAAGTCGAATCTCTTGATAACAATGTAATTCATCACACTGTAGACGGTAAACCTGTCATGCCTTTTTTACACCATTTAACACAGCAGTCAATATATTTTCCAAAAATATTTGCCCAGCACACTAGTGTAGGCGGTACATCCGATGCGGAGTTTTGTGTGCTTACTTCCCAATATCCTTTAGGCCATAAAGGCACATTTTTCGCTATTGGATTAGAAAAACTTCCTGCTATTCCCGTTATTATGAATAATAACGAATACATTACATTAGCATTTCATGGTAATAACGGTTCATTCTTTAATCGTAAACAGGGTTTATTAAAACTTGGGTTTCAACAAACATATTTCAAAAATGATTTTATCATAAACAACCCTGACAAATGGCACGCTTTGAAGGATATGGATTTCTTACTTCAGGTTCAACAAAAGCTCGCTGATGTAGAGACTCCCTACTTTGCTTACATTCTTACATTAACCAGCCATACACCGTTTGACCTTATTGATGAGAACGATTATATAAGTGATTTTCATACGGAAGATCCGATTGTGAAAAATTATCTGAATTCTATGGCTTATGTAGATACAGCTTTGGAAAAATTCATAACGACTATACAGCAAGTTGACCCCAATTCGCTTATCATTCTTTTTGGGGATCACTGCGCTAATATCAATGAACCAGAATATGCTTCCTACTCGATTAAAGGACTGGAGCCAATTCCTTTTTTCATATTGGATCCTATGAACCCATCACATAAAGTAATATCAGTTGCCGGAACAACCATTGATTTTGGACCAACATTGTTTGATTTCCTTGGAGTAGATATTCCAGAATTTTGGCAGGGAAAATCACTATTTGATGAACATAATAAAAATACATTCATTCTTAATTCACCGTACTATTTTGACACACAAAGTAAAATGCAAAAAATATCGGATCAGTCAGTTGATACAGAGGAAATGTACAGAATACAGAATTATATCTGGTAAAAACTATTTGAGCAGGGTTGTGTAAATTTCAAACAATTGCTTTTCCTGAGCTTCCCAATAACATTTTTCAACAAAGGAATTGTAGCCATTGAACGTATACGTAGAATATGCTTCCCTGTTTTCAAACATGTTCATGATACCTTCAGCTAAGGCATGGTGAGAATCAGGTTCTACGCAAATACCACATTTGATACCATCAATATATTTTTTGGAAGGTGGCAAATCAAAAGAAACAATCGGCAGTTTACACGCACTATACTCAAACATCTTTATTACTATATTATTGCGGAATTTGTCAATATTATAAAAGGGTAAAAGGCCAACAGTACTTTGGGCTATTCTATTGGGAATTTCCAAATGAGGTATTGATGCAGAAATATTAATATTATCTGTTAAGCCATACTGTTCCAAAAGCTTGTGACTTAATTCTTCTTCAGTGGAGTAGGAAAAATGTCCCACTAAATCCAGATAAGCATCGGGATATTTTTCCGCAATTAATTTCATAGCTTCGATCATCAAAAACAAACCCCGTTCCTTGCGCAATTGTCCATGGTGAACACACGAAAAAGGTCTACGAGATACAGAATCTATATCAATGGAAAAAATATCCTGATTGGGATAATTGTAAATCAGTGTACTTGGACCTTTAGCTTTGTAATAATCATACAACCAATCATCGCTGGCAATGAAATAATCCATTTGGGAAAGAAACCAATTTTCATATTGACGTATCCCAAATCCCAGTAATTGAGGAATGGGTGGTGGTTTTCTTGAAAATTCTCTGTACATGGCACGCCAGTCTTCCGCAGGATCATAAATAATTTTTACACTTGTGTAGGATTTGTATTTAACTGCGGGAGAAAGCAATAATGGTTCTGTGACCTGAATAATTTCCGGTTTTATCGTTTTGAGTTGTTCAAGTATCCATGATGAATTACTGATCGGTGTTGTACTATCATTTCCTATAATTGCAACACCATCAATTTTTTCGGAAGAAACGCTAGGATTAATTATTGATACATCAGCTATTTTTTTCAATGATCTTGCCAGCTTATAATAAATACGATCATCGTATGGATTTGGATTCGAAGTTAAAAGACAGATTTTCATTTTTTGAATTTGAATTTTGATTGAATAAACTGTTTTTCGTTTGTTGTAAAAAATGGGGCAATCCACAACAGAATTGGATATAAGCCAATATTGATTAATCCAACAATCCAATATTCTCCGGAGAATTTCCAAACAATAAAAAGGATTCCTGAAATAATTGTAATGATTAGCACTCGCTTCCATTCCCACGTTAAAGGATAAAAGCGCTTGATGACATAATATTGTAAAACAACCATAACACTATAGCCAAGTAGCGTAGCCACTGCAGCCGATTTATATCCATATTTCGGTATGAGTATAAAATTTGCCGAAATGTTTATGAGCGCAGCTATCCCGTTCAAAATTGGAATCCAACCATTTTTCTTTTTAATATATATCCCCGGGAGCTGCACAAGAAATACTCCTAGAAAAATATATGCAAGGAGCACTATCGGAACTATGCTCAGGCTATCCCAGTAAACGGGATTTATTACCGGACTACCACCGATGGGAATTTGAACCAAATATTCAATAAAGAATGATAAAAAGAGAAAAAGAAAAGTGGTAACCAATAGAAAATAAGTTCCAGTTTGTGCAAACAATTGTGGCGCATCTTTTTTATCGGCTTGGCCTAAATAGTAAGGTTGCCAGGCAAATTTGAACGCCATAACGACGATCAGCATAAAAATTCCAAGTCGATAACTTGCGCTGTAAAGTCCAACAGCATTTTCATCAACCAGCCAATTAATCATATAACGGTCAATGAGTTCATTGAGGATACTGGCAAGGCCGGAAGGAATGTAGGGCAGGGCAAAAATGAACAACCCTTTCCACCATCCAGGGTTGAAACGAAATTCAATAGTTTTTATAATTTTGGGTACAATCAGTAAAAAAGTGATCCCTGATGCAATAAGATTGCTGATAAAGATATAATTAATGCTTAACTGCTGTATTCCTATCCACCAAATATTCAGACCCAAAACAATTATCACATGAGATAATTCCAGAAAGACAAAATGATATGGTTTATTCTCCAACCGCAGTAACACTTTCGGCAACGCAATTAACGTATCAAAAGCCAGTATCCCAATGGCAAGTTGAATAAGTTTAGTATACTTGATTCCGACCGTTAATGTGGCAAGATTTTGTGAAACAAAATACATAAGACTGCCCAACAGCAACGTTGACATGAGAAGCCAAATAAAGCTAGTGGAAAAAATAGTTTTTTTATTTTCTTCTGTTTTTTCCAGACCTTGAAAACGCATGTATGCCACGTCCATTCCATGAGTGAAAAGGATATTCGCAAACGCAATAAAAGCATAAATGAGTGAAACGACTCCATATTCTTCCGGGGACAAACGATGTGTGTATAGGGGGAGTAAAAGAAAATTAATAAAACGTGTTATGAAATGACCGAAGCCATAAACAACACTTTGTTTTCCGAGTTGGATTAAAGACATAAAAATAAATTGAATTATTTACAATTTGATTTCCAGTGTGTCCCGATATTGACCACTAGCACCAAAGTTTTCTTTAAAACGGGCTAATCCATAATTGGGTTCTTCGTTTACAGTAAAAATACCAAAATCAAATACACTAAATTTTTTCTGTATTGCCCATTCGAAAATTTTATAGAATAGTAAATTAATCGGACGAACTTCCTGGTAATTCTCGTCATGGCTAATGTAAAACGCCAATACCACATTGTCCGTTGCAATAAAGTTTACGACACCGGCAACCATTTTCCCCTCTATGTATGCACCAAATAAATTGATTTTATCCGGAAATATTTCTTTAAGATATAATAGTTCAGCTAATGAATGTGTGGGCTTTACATCATGGCGAATACTCAAATTCTTTTCAAGAATTTCGTAAAAGGATGCAAAATCATCTGTTTGCTTTACGATCACTCCTGATTTTTCAGCTTTGCGGACAGCAGTGCGGTGGGTAGATTTAAACTTGGCTAAATTTTCATCTATGGATTTTTCAAGAAAAAGAATACTGGAAATTTCTCTTTTTGCATACTGAAATCCATTTTTCTGAAGTGCAAAATCTATATAATGAGAAAGACGTTTGCTGTAAATCGTGGGTGGTTGTGTTAATTTAATACCGTCGAAACCTTCCTTCTTCGAATATTCTATTAACCGTTCTACCATTTCCAACGCATCTGCAAAAGCCAGATCCTCCGGTACCACAAACGAACCAACAGAAGCACCGGGATGAGATACCAATGTGCGGATGGATTCAGTTTCAATAAGCGCGGCTGGAAAAACACTAACTAATTTTTCTTTCTTATAAAACTCTAAACTATAATCATTAAACCGCTCCTCGGGATGATAGTTTAAAAATCGGCGTGTATGAAATAACGTGCCGTTATTTGCCGAGGAGACGAAGTTATCCCACGCAGGAGAATTGTTATTGAATCGTTTAACTGTTATCATACGAAAAATTCAAACGAAAATTAGGGGGAGATGTTTCCAGAAACAAATCCTGATTGATTTGCGTTTGCAACGATAAAATCAACTCTCTAACTTGTTTACCTGATAAAAGGATAATTCATGTCGGATACTCATATAACACACATTCACGCCCGGGAAATACTGGATTCCCGCGGAAATCCAACCGTCGAAGTTGATTTACAATTAAATGACGGAAGCTTTGGTCGGGCAGCTGTTCCTTCCGGGGCATCCACCGGAGAACACGAAGCGGTTGAATTACGCGATGGCGAAGATCGATACATGGGAAAAGGTACACAACAGGCCGTTCATAATGTAAATGAAACAATAGGACCAGTATTAAAGGGTCAAAATGCCTTGGACCAACGTAGAGTAGATCATCTAATGATAGAATTAGATGGAACTGATAATAAATCCAAGCTTGGAGCAAATGCTCTTCTAGGAGTTTCCATGGCTGCCGCACGAGCTGCAGCAGACCATAAAGGGTTACCTCTGTTTCAATCATTGGGCGATGAGAATGCTTCGACCTTACCCATCCCCATGATGAATATTTTGAATGGAGGAAGCCATGCGGACAACAATGTAGATATCCAGGAATTCATGGTATTTCCTATTGGCGCAGAATCATTTTCGCAGGCATTGCAAATGGGGACTGAAATTTTCCACAATCTAAAATCTGTACTTAAAGCGAAAGGATTAAATACTGCTGTGGGAGATGAAGGCGGTTTTGCTCCTAACCTTCGCAGCAATGAAGAAGCAATAGAAGTTATTTTAGAGGCGATAGAAAAAACCGGTTATTCATCCGGGGAAGATATTTTTCTGGCATTGGATGTTGCTGCGAGTGAAATATATAATAATGGAGCATATCATTTAGATTCAGAAAATAAAGTTTTATCTGCAGAAGAAATGGTTAGTTATTACAAAGACCTTTTGAATAAATATCCAATTGTATCTATTGAAGATGGTCTCGATGAAAATGATTGGGGCGGATGGCAGAAAATGAATGCTGAATTAGGTAACGGCACTCAAATTGTTGGTGATGATTTAACCGTTACTAACATACCCCGATTACAACGGGCTATTGATGAAAAATCCATGAATGCGATTTTGATTAAATTAAATCAAATTGGTACGGTGAGTGAAACGATTGACACCATCGCTTTAGCCAAAGCCAATAATTATGGTACAATTATTTCCCATCGTTCCGGTGAAACAGAAGATACAATCATTGCGGATTTTGCAGTGGCAATGAATGCTGGGCAAATTAAAACAGGATCCGCCTCCCGGACAGATCGGATCTGTAAATACAATCAACTTTTAAGAATTGAAGAAAAATTGGGGAATAGAGCACATTTTCCAGGGAATGAGGTTTTGGGAAAATAATGAGACGTTATTCCTCCATGCAACGCAAACGCAAGAAGCGCCCAAACCAAGCTCTTGAACTTCAAAAAAAACTGGTGCGTATCGTGTTAATTCTTGGTGCTATAGTACTGTTAATCATTTTCTTTTTTGGAGATCACGGTGTTTATCAGCTTTATCGCTTACAACAAGAAAAATCTGAAATTCAGCAGGCTATTGTTGAATTGCGGGATGAGAAACTGAAATTGGAGGCTGAAAAAACACGCTTGGAAACAGACTTTGAATATATTGAGCAACTGGCTCGAGAAAAATACCGTATGGCAAAACCAGGGGAAAAAGTGTTTAAGGTGGTTCCGAAAAATACGGGTGAGTGAGCTGATTTTTGGTATCGAATTTTTAGAATCCTAAATTATAATATACTCGATCTCCATTTAATTTGCCGGTGCAGATCAATTCTACATTTTTTGGTTTTGATTTGAAATCATAAACCAATTCAGCTGTGACTGATGCATTAGGTTTAATAATCGCAAGACCTTGGTGCTTTCCTTCAAATGGATTTAGCTCGCCTTTATTTTCTCCCTTGCCAATAACTTTCACAAAAGCCATCGCTGAAAAATCTAGTTCTTTGTTCGCATGAGCATTTTTTATTTGAAGCGATATTTTTATCCTTTTCCCCTCTCGTGTTGATTTTAAAAGTGTGTATTTGGCATTATCCGCAATCTGTTCCACACCTGCGAAATGTGATACCCGACCTTCTTCAAGAGATTCAATTGGAATATAAAATTCAATTGTCGCTTTTATGAATTTCCCAGATTTATCTTTCTTCAGTTTTGTAACTTTTGTTCCGGGAAATAATTGTCCGATAGACAGCTTTTTAGATTCTTTAGGTGAAGAATATATTTCTGTTTTTTTGATTGTTTCTGTTTCTTGAGCCAAAATAAATATTGGTACAAGAATGATAAATATTTTTTTCAAATTGGATTAAAGTGTTAGAGTATTTGTTTTTATAAAAGCATCCAGATAAATTTCTACTCTTCGATTTTTTGCTCTAGCTTCATTAACGTCTAATCGGTTTTTCCCAACTGTATTCATATTAACAACCGGGCGATATTCTCCGTAACCCATTGCAGAAAATTTATTTTCCGGTATTCGAGAAAATTCGCTCAATAATTTTACAATATTGAGTGCGCGAGCAGTTGATAAATCCCAGTTACTTACAAAATTCTTATTACTAGGAAGGGGTAAATCATCCGTATGTCCTTCACATCTAATTTCTACATTCAAAAAACCCCCTCGTTTTTCGATAGCTACTAGCAATTTATCATATTTTGGATCGTCATCTACATTTAATACCTTTGACACGCGTATAATACCACCTATTTGCTGTAATAGTGGATAAACCATTTTTTGTACTTCAGCATCCATCGATTGGAACAGTTTACCGCTGGCCATGGTTATTTTCACCCCTTTTGTCACCCGCTCCACTGCCACGTAAGACGATTCCACACTTTCCTTGAGTTCTTCGTATGTTTCGTCCAAAAGTAAGTTAATGACGCGGTCAATGTGCTTTTCTGCATCATTCAAAATAACCAGCAGCAAAATAAAAAACGTTAAAAGTAATGTAACCATATCTGCATATGTCATTGCCCATGCAGTGCTTTTTGCCCGTGCTTCTTCAGCAGAGACAGCAATCGATTTTTGTACCATGGATTACGCCTCTTGTTGACGTTCTTTCCTAGGAACAAACGTCATCAATTTTTCTCTGATAAGTATCGGATGATCTTTTTTGTGAATGCTAATTATACCTTCCACAACAATATTTTTCAGCATCATTTCATTTTCAGATTTTCTTTTAAGTTTTCCACCTATAGGCAGAAAAAGAAGGTTGGCAAGTAGGACGCCATAAAATGTTGTAATAAGAGCCAATCCCATTCCAGAAAGTAATTGTGCAAATTTCTGGGCAACGTCAAAGGACATGGCGTCAATTTCCTGTCCGTTTCCGGCACCGGAAAAATTATTCATCATAATAATTAAACCAATAATCGTTCCCAGCATTCCAAAAGCAGGAGCATATGCACCCATATAAAAGAATATTTCTTGCCCCATGGAATGCCGTCTTTCAATATTGCTCAACTCAAGACGTAAATATGTGCGCAATAACCCCGAGTCCCTCTCATTGATGGCTAATTCTATACCATTTCTCAAAAAAGTATCCTCTATTTTTGGTAAATCAGCTTCCAAGGCAAGAACACCGTTTTTACGAGCTTTTTCAGCCTTTTCCACGATTTGCTCAATCATATTTTGATAATCATAATCTTCACTGGTGAATACATTTTTTACTACCCGAAAAATGTTCATTACATTCTTCAAAGGATAATTCACCAACGTAGCGGAAAACGTCCCTCCAAATACGATCAAGATTGAATTCAAATTAAAAAACCAAAATAAATCCCCGCCGTTACGCACAACACCAACTGCAATTATCGCCATCCCGGCTAAAAGACCAATAGCTGTTCCAAAATCCATATATCTTCCTTTGTTTAACTAAATATTATTACCAAAAACCCTATTTGTTCTATTTTAAGTTAAGAAATATTTTATGTGGAATGGGTTGATATTGTTTACATTAATATATATACTACTGCTATTAAAAATGTCTGTTTTAAGAAAATAACCCGTTTTCTAACAATCAACTTATGAATAGTATCAAATATACAGGATTTATCTTTTTGCATATATCCTTATATCTTTCAAGTATTAGCGCACAAACAGCCGGAACAGGTTTTTCCCTCATTCAAGAAATTGAAGTTGGCAGTGCATCTACAGGTGGAATAAATGATCTTTTAACTGGGATTGATTTGGATGGTGATGGAAATGGGGAGATTATTATTCAGATTGGTCAATCTTCAAACGCAAAAACAAAAATTTATGAGTGGGATGGCACTGATTCTTACGATGAAATCTGGTCTGTCTCTCTTGCTGTTAATAATTCCAGTTCAGATCAGATTCAACGCCTTCTAGCGGTTGATGATACAGATAATGATGGTAATCTTGAACTTTTCGTGGCTTCATCAACGACTACCAGTGCAAATGCCCGTGTCTATTGTTTCGAAATGGCCAGCGGCGCACTTTCATCCAGCAATCCGTCTACAACATCAAAGGGTCCTGATGGTAGTAACGGATATTTCCAAGCCAATACCCGTATAAGGGCAATTGTAACAGGTAATGCCGATAATGATACTTATGGCGAACTCTATGTTGGCAACGCTGGCAATTCAACCAGCTTAGAAGTGTGGGAAGCGAGTGGTGACGATTCCTGGTCCAGTATTACATTAACCGGCAGTGAAGATGACGTTGGCGATGGCATTATGGATATGGCTCCGCCCACAGACCTGGATAACGATGGGAATGATGATGATATAGCTATTTGTGAAGAACAAGGGGCCTTGAATGTTATTGATTTTTCTACCCTGGCAGACCCATCTGAAAAAACAGTCAACAACAAAAATGATACAGGCTCAAATACAACGGGGCGGGTAATGACTTATAATCTAGACAATACGGGAAGTGCAGAAATAATCATTTCCAACAATGGTGATGATGGTATACTTATTTATGAATGGGTATCGGGTTCCAGTGCTTATGACAGGGATAAAACAGATGCCGTATTGTTTTCAATTGGAGCAGATATCAATGGCCTTGGTCTTTCTGATTATGATAACGATGGAGCCGGGGAGATTTTTTACACTTATGAAGATGATATAAAATATTATGAATATGCAAGCAGCAGCGGTGATTTCAATGCATCTTCAGATTTTTCATCATCAAGTGACATGATCACTGGTTTATCTAATAATGCATTTTTATTCAGACCTTCTGCAAATATCAGTACTACTTTGTTAGACGGTGACCAATACAGGGATTTTGTTATAGGAACCGATGGTAGCGCAACAAGTGGAAGAGGAGAAATTTTTATCGTTGAAAGCGGTACAAAATCAATTATTCCAAAAGTGTCTATTTCCGGCAATTCCGGTTTTCGTATGATGTCGAGTCCTGTCGCTGGTACTGTATATGATGATATTCTTGATCCCTTGTGGATACAGGGTATGACCAATGGCGACGTTACCAATGGAACCGCCAATGTTTGGACATTTAATGTGTCGGATCAGAGTTGGACAGCCTTATCGAATTTGAATACAGCATCGCAAACAGCAGGAGAGGGATTTCTGGTCTATGTTTTTGCCGATACAGATAATGATGGTGATGATGATTTACCAGTGTCACTTGCTGTAACGGGGACGGTAAACAGCAGTAGTGCAACAGTTGGCAGTATAGCTGATACAAAATGGGCATTAACAGGTAATCCATTTGCGTCTACAATTGATTGGGATTTGGTAACACAAACAGCTGTTACAACGTCTTGTTATGTGTGGGATGATGCAACATCCGCCTATAAAACGTGGAATGGCTCTACCGGAAGTTTAACGGATGGTCTTATTGCTCCGTATCAAGGGTTTTGGGTACAAGGTTCCGGAGGAACAGGTTCACTTACCATAGAAACAGCTGATAAATCAAGTACAGCCGGAACGTTTTACAAAACAATGAATGACAGCACAGGGAGTATTAGTTTTACTGTTACATCGGGAAATAACAGCGACCAGACATTTGTCTCATTTATGAATAACGGTGAAGTGGGAATGGATAATTCAGATGCCTATAAACTTCTTCCCATGTCACCATCCGAAAGAGTGTTGGGAATTTCTTACGCTGAAAACAACGGACTGGATATAAACAATCTTCCCTTTGCTCATGACGGAATAATAGATATTCCATTTGATGTTATGTATTTAACATTAGATGAAGATTATAACTTTGTCACCAACGAAAATGAAGTAACCATGAACTGGGATTTGTCCAGTTTACCGGAAACGATCATTGGACTGACTCTGACAAACAATGTAACAAATGAATCAACAGACTTACTTCAAACTGATGAACTGTCCTTTACAACACAATCAAAGGAAAGTTTCCCTGCCTATGGATCCGGTGGAGTAAACATTTACCCGGAAGTAGGAGAAAGTCAGTTTACGCTCACTGTGGCTTATAATGCATTATCAACAAATGATGAATCAACATTCCCCACAGAATATGCATTACACCAAGCGTATCCCAATCCCTTTAACCCCAGTACAACTATTTCGTTTGATGTTCCTGTAGAAGCGTCCGCCATCGGCGGGGCAACGTCTCTACAGATATTTAACATCAAAGGCCAACTGGTGGAAACGCTCATTAATAAACACATGGAACCGGGGACACACAAACTACAATGGAATCCCACAAACATATCCAGTGGTATTTATATCGTTCAGCTCAAGGCTGGAGAGAAAGTATTCAATCAGAAAATAACATACATTAAATAAAT
>JACNLB010000041.1 GCA_014381755.1 Fidelibacterota bacterium
GTGTATCTGATATTACTCATGAGTATAATGAGATGCAACTTATATTACTCATGCACAGTTTTGTGGTTTAGACTCACGTTCCCATAAAAATGTTGGGGGCTTGAGTGGAACGATCATCTCTGCTTGTCCGCCTTTGGTGTGGATCGTTTACATCCATCTGGGAAGATGGATGCACTTTTCCGCAAAGATTTGTTTTAACCTCTATATTTTTTGTAAATCTCAACAAAACAGTGTAAAATACTCATGCAATAAAACCGCTTTTTTAAATCGATTATAATTCCGGACTAAATCCGTGATTACCGCAAGGATAATCATGTGGGCATAACTGCCCCTTGATTACGCTTTCCTTGCGGAATTAAATCAATGCGGTTTTATTGCGAAATCCACTTGAGGCGTTTCAAGGGGTTTTCGTTATAATGAACTCTCCACACTCTCGTCTTAATGTGTAATTATTTATAATAACGGGAGACATGCAGTGAAAAAAAATCTATTAAAACCTTTGCGTCCGCCGGTTGGCGGATATTTCCGCAAAGGTTGACCTGTGAAAAATTCAATTTTCCATCATTCCGCCATTAACATAAAAAGAAGATAGCTCTTGTAACCTTATGAAATATTATTATCTGTTCATTTTGCTTTTTGGCTTTCTTATGGGTAAAGAAGCCCCTGATTATGGTCTATATTTTAATGGTGAAAATTCTTATGTAGAAATCCCTGACCATGAGAGTCTCGATTTAACAGAAAATTTTACCATTGAATTTTGGGTGAAACCCGATTCATTTTTACTGTATGGGCATATTTTAAATAAACATCAGCCCGGAATAAACGATGATGGCAGTTGGGTGATAAAATATATAAAATCAGAAACCAGTAACCATGGAACCGTAAGTTTCTCATGGCCTTACACGCCCAATTCAACATCAGGTGCTACCATTAAAAATAATATTGGGGAATGGTTTCATTTCGCAATATGCTACGATAAGGAAAAGTCCAACCTAACCTTTTGGATTAATGGTGAAAAGAAGTTAAATCAAAGAAAAATTATTCAAATCAACGATACAGACTGGTCTTTGTATTTGGGGAGCGAAATTTCATACAACCATTTTCAGGGCCTGCTATCAGAAATTCGGATTTCATCCATCGTGCGATATAAAGATGAGTTTCGGCCTCAATTATCATACCTTGTGGATGATTTTACTTTAGCTTATTGGGCCTGCAACGATGGACTTGGCAATGTGTTAATAGACAAAGGCTCTTTTGGAAATGACGGAAAAATGGTCAATGTTGAATGGCTGAACACCAAAGAAGCCAAATCTCCATTTTCATTATTGTTAGTTGGCGCAACGGTTTTACTAGTGCTGACATTTTTCTTTGTACACAAAAATAAGAAAGAAAAAGAAGTTGAAAATATTGCTGAAATAAAGACGGCACCACCCGTTTTTGAAAATGGGAAAGGTGTAACTATTTTACTTGGAGACCCGCCATCTGTTATAGTAGATGGGCAACCAAGGGACATTAAAGGTGGTGAGAGATATAAGCAGGTGTTCAATCTTTTAACTCTCCTTGGGAATGCCCCGGAATTCAAACTGTCTCACCAGGATATAAAAACTGAAATATGGCCTCTGGTTATAGAAGAAAGTTTTGTAAACAGTTTAAATGTGACTCTAACTGCCTTGCGCAAGCAATTAGATCCTTATCAGACAGACATCATCCATCAGGGGAAAATGGTAGGATTTGGTAAAAATATAAACGTTTTAAAACCCGGACCATAATGCACAAATTGGAATGAGTTTAACGTCGTCTATCTTACCATATGTATCTCCGTTATAGAATAAAAACGTGTTTACATCCAAGGGGGACTGGTTCTTAAAATCCATGAGACTGCGTACATTTCGGTATGAAGGATTTTTAATGGCTTTTATCTCAATTGCATATAATTCATTTTCTGATTCAAAAATCAAATCAATTTCTTTACCGGCAATGCTTTTATAGTAAAAAAACTGATCACTTTTTATTAAATCAAGTTTTCTTCTTTTTTCAAGTTCTGCGATAACAAAATTTTCAAACAACTGGCCTTCATTTACAGGGATATTCATAGATGTTATAATGCCATTATCGGCAAAATAAGTCTTGGCTGCTTTTATATACCGTTTAGCCGGACCATACTGATATCCATATAGATTAAATGTTAATTGGGATTGCCTGAGGATATTCAGGTATTTTTTTGTGGATGGAAAGCTCAATCCTGCTTCTCGGGAAAAGTTGGACACAACCAAGTGGGATCCAAGGCTTCTAACCAAGTGCTGAAAAACGGCGAATAATCCATCCATATTTTCTATATTAGATAATCGCATTAAATCCCTGATGAAATAGGTATCCCTGTAATTAAGCAGCAATTCTTTTTTATCTTCATGGCTATTACAAGCCAACACTTCCGGAAACTGGCCATATATCAAGGCATCATTCATTTCTCTTGCGGCTTTTTTTAATTCTATTGGATTGAGTTCTTCCGAAAAAATAGAGTGATTTGGTGCACCTTTTTCTTCCCCAAAGCAAAGCGTCGGTAAAGAATATAAATTTATTCTGCCGGCCAATGTATCCGCCGCAAGGTCTGTAAGACCGATAGAACTGGAACCGGTCATCAATACATGGGCACCATGATTGTCAATAACATTTTTAACAGCTATTGTCAAAGGTGGATGTCGTTGAATTTCATCTATAAGCGCTTTTTCTCCTAAACTTTCCACAAGACCTTTTGGGTCACGTTTGGCCCAATCTAAATAATCCAGATCGTCTAATGTAATATAATTATATTCAGGGTAACGATTTTTGAGTAGAGTGGTTTTACCGGATCTTCTCGGTCCAATAATAAGACAACTTTTGTCTGTTTTTAGCTTTATCCATCTATTAAACATGTTCAAATTTAACATGGATATAATGTAAGTCAAGTTTAAAAATATCCATGATATATTGTAATTGCTGTTTGTTGTACCGGCCATTTTTTACCCCAAACCGTTAACACATGAACATTTATCCATCGTATCTCAACGTGTCGGGAGTAGCTGGATTTTAACACTTTTCCCCTAAAATGTAAGAAATGTAAGGAAAATGTAAGAAGCACTCTTAAAATAATCGCATTAATCTTCAAGCGTGATAATCACGAATTGGGGTTAATCCTTCACTGATGCAAAGGGTAGTTTGAATGGAAACATCAACATTAAATCAA
>JACNLB010000103.1 GCA_014381755.1 Fidelibacterota bacterium
AAAGACGTATCCACATCGAGTAGATTATCAATAGTTACATGCAATCGTAAGTTATTGTACATGGGTACTCGATAGTGAATTCCCACAGTTACATCCGTGAATGAATCAAGATTTATTTCGGTCAAATTAAAAGATGAATCATACCCGTTATAATAGCGTTTACCGTTGTAAAAAATTTGAATGTCCAGCAAAACGTTTGCCTGTGAATACTGCACCATTAGATTTCCTGTATATTCTGGAATGTATGGGAGCCCCTTTCCTGTAGATTTATCTTTTGTTTTGGTTTGGGTTAAATATCCTGAAACAGACAGTTTTTTAAATAGCACAGGTAAGGAGAATGATACATTAAAACTACTCCGTGAAACTTCATTGAGATTGATTGGGCTCCACTTATAGTCATCTCCAACTGCCCAAGTAATTAGGTTGTTAGTATTTTTTTCACTCCATTTAAATTCGATCTGACCTTTATTTAAAAAACTGCGTTGAAGCCCAACAGAAAAATATTCACTTGTCTCACTGCTAAGATCTGGATTGCCAATTGAATATGCTCCCTCAGGCCAATACATATCATTGAAAGTGGGGAGGCGGAATCCATTTCCAATACGTCCATTAATTTGTCCCAGAATAGGAAAGTCGAATTGAACATTCACGTCAGAGGTTGTTGCCTCGAATGATTCACCCCAATCTCCACGAAGACTTGGGCTCAAGGAAAAACCGGGAGTAGCATTGTATACCAGTGAAACGGATGCAGCTGACGAACGTCGGTTACGATTTCCAATATCGCTACTATTTATTTTCTCGTCTTTAAACTCAAGAGATGTATTCGCCTCCAATTGTTTGAGAAGGTGTTGATCCCATATCATTTTCAGACGGTGTGATGATACTTCATGCCGGCTGTTAATTGAGGCGTCAGGATCAGAATATTGTTCATCATTCGCACGGCGACTAGCTTGGATGCTTATATGGCCGGAATTCAAGAGTCTGATTAATGTTGCATTTGCTAGATTTAAGGTATTTGTTCGATCCGCATTAAGTGAAGGGTAAGATACAGATCCTGCAACACCGCGATCACTGTGGGTAAGAAATAGGGAGCTTTTAATAATTGTTTTTTTTGAGTGTAAATACTGTATCCGACCGCCAAAAAAAGATTGATCAATATCGCTGTTATTACGGTTATATGTGGAATCATTAAATGAGAAGGTGTAGTCTTCAACACTGGTAAATCCACCGCCAATCAACTGTATAGCAGTATTTTGAAATGCCAACCTGTAACCTGTGGACATACTTTTGAAGCCAAACATTCCGGTTGCTACATTTAAATAAGACCGATTGAACCATGGACTAAGGTGGATGACGCCATCCATGGATCCCGAACCATAATCAATTCCGGGAGAGCGTGATTGAAACATCTGTTGGAAAAATGCAAGCGGTATGTCCGATAAATCCGTTTGTCCATTCTGAGGACTCGTTAGGTCAATTCCGTCAAGAACAATTTTCGTATGCTCCGATTGTCCACCGTCCATACCAACATTGCTGATGCCTGCTCGTCCTCCATACGTCTTAAGTATGGATCCGGGTATGCGTTGGAACATACCTAGAGAACTCATTTGATCCGTTTCCGAAATTTGTATTATTTCCCATGGAGCGCTGTTGGGAAAAATCTGTGCTTTAACCTCAATTGAATCCATGGGAATTGCATCCGGTTTCAGAAAAATCTTCAATTGTTTTTCTCCTGAAGAGATCAGGATTTTTTTCCGGTATCCGTAGCGATGAAAAATCAGACTGTCGCCAGAGTTAACGTCCGCTTGAAGGAGAAATCGTCCTTCTTCATCAGCAATCACCCAAGATTCGCTTTTAGGGTGGGAAATAGTTGCGTAAGGTAAGTGCTCAAGGTTTTCGTTTAGAACAAACCCGGAAACTCCCATAGCCCAAATAATTGCCTGGCAACATATTCCAACAACTAGGAAATACAATACATTTTTTAACAAAAGAAAACCCCTTTCTAATTAAGGGGTCATGAGCAAGGAATGGTGTCGTTTGCATCATGACCTTTATCCCGAAGATCAGTTGACACATCGCCTGTTTGGGTTCCTGACTCATGCGTAATGCATTTACAGTAGCGGGAACTGTGCTCGGATTTCACGAGCTTCCCCAAAACATAACGATGTATTTGATTGGAAGATACTAATTTAAAAAACGAATATAATCAAAGTTCAAATTCTTCTCGAAGATATGTTGTGTTTCAGAGGGAGAGATGAATAAATTCGTCGTTGAATTTTGAATTAAATAATCCCTATGCCAAATTTTATCATAAATGTTGCTGTCATGAATCTTTATAAAGAACCTACATTTCGATCTGAAGTCGTCACCCAGGGACTTCTGGGGGAATCCTGCAGTATTCTCGAACAATCCGATAATTGGTCGAAAATTAAACAATGGGATGGATACGAAGGATGGGCGAATAATTTTTATGGTATAATCCAAGATGAGCCTTACACTTCAACTCATTCATTCTTCGGACATTCGTGCGAAATTATAAATTCTGAAGGGCAAGTAATCCGCACAATGAATTTTGGAGGGAAAGTAAAAGCTGAACATACCAATAAAAATTATACTATTACACTACCGGATGGTCATGTTGGATATTTAGAGTCAAATCTCTATGTGGATGCTATGAATCCCAGTCGAAATTCGATTGTAAATATAGCAAAATCATTTTTAGGAATTCCCTATCGTTGGGGAGGTAAATCGACACTGGGGTTTGATTGTTCAGGTTTTGTTCAATCTGTTTTTAAGGCGCATGATATCCCATTGCCCAGGGATTCGCATGAGCAAGCTGACCACTTCGTGAATGAAATCAATTTAGATGAAGTGTTGCCCGGTGATTTACTATTTTTTGCTGAACAGAGTAAAATTAGCCATGTGGGAATTAGTTTAGGTGACACCAATTTTGTCAATGCCAGGGGGTGGGTGAGAGATGAAAGTTTAGATCAATCGTCTGCAGTTTTCAGTCAGAAATTGAAAGATCTATTGGTTAAGGTATCTTCAATTGATGAGGTTGTGAAAAACTGATGTTGCATATATCTCAAAACGGTTCATTATTAAATAAAGCTGTTTTGGTCTTAAATACAAATTATTCACCTTTAATGATTTGTACGGCTCGACGGGCTATCTGTTTAAAATATTTAGAGAAAGTAGAAATCCTGGAAACATATAATGATATAGTTCATTCTCCATCCATTTCATTGAATTTACCCAGTATCATTAAGCTCAGGGATTTTGTACATTATAACAGCATGAATGTGGTTATGAGCCGTAAAAATATTATGATAAGAGACAAGCATACATGCCAGTATTGCGGTTCAAAATCCTCATCCATGACAATTGATCATATTATTCCAAAGGATCGAGGCGGTAACGATAATTGGGATAACTTGATTACTGCCTGCCAGCAATGCAATAAGAAAAAGGGAAATCTTTCACCGGAAGAAGCCAAAATGCCCCTACATCGTCAGCCAAGAAAACCCAATAGAATTCATTATTTCCAGCAATTTATAAATCATGACCAGACTGCTTGGCGTCCTTATTTATTTTTGGATTCATTTTGAAGAGAGTATTAAGCGGCATTCAGCCTTCCGGCCAACTTCATCTTGGCAATTATTTCGGCATGATGTCCAGAATGATTCGATACCAGGAAAAAAACGATTTATTTTGTTTTATCGTTAATTACCATGCCATGACGACCATACAGGATGGTGATTTATTAAAAGAAAATACGTTGAATGCAACCATGGATTTTCTTTCCCTTGGTATGGACCCCGAAAAATCTACATTTTGGATTCAGAGTGATGTTCACCAAGTTGCAGAATTGACATGGATCTTATCTGTTGTTACCAGTGTGGGGCTTATGGAACGAGGCACATCGTATAAAGATAAACTAGCCAAAGGAGTTTCGCCAAACATGGGTTTATTTTCCTATCCAATCCTTATGGCAGCAGATATCCTATTGTATGGAGGTGAAATCGTTCCAGTGGGAAAGGACCAGAAACAACATTTAGAAATGACTCGGGATATTGCCATACGCTTTAATAATACATTCGGAGATATTTTGGTTATTCCTGAACCGGATATTGAAAAAGATACTCAATTGGTTCCTGGACTGGATGGTCAGAAAATGAGTAAATCATACAAAAATACCATTCCAATTTTTGGGAAAGAAACGGTTATTAAGAAAAAAGTGATGTCAATTGTGACAGATTCTTCCGGTGTGAACGAAGCAAAAAATACCAATTGTGCTTTATTTAATATTTATAGCCTTTTCCTGGATGAAAATGAAAAGCGTGTACTGACAGATAAATTTGAAACACCCGGCACAGGATATGGTGATATCAAAAAAGATCTTTTTTCTACCATGATGGATTTTTTCCAGCCCTTCAGGGAAAAGAGAGAGTATTATGAGCAACATAAAGATGATGTTTTTGATACCATGAAGCATGGTGCTGAAAAAGCAACGGAAGTTGCAGAAACATTTTTAATTCCGGTAAGAAACGCAACAGGGTTAAATTACAGGGTATGACATACCGAGTTCATTTAGAAAACTTCGAAGGTCCATTGGATTTATTGCTTTATTTTATTCGTCGTGATGAAATCAATATCTACGACATACCCATATCAAATATCACAGAAGAGTTCATGATTGCAATCGAAGAAATGAAAAAATTAAATATCAATTTTGCGGGAGATTTTGTCGTTATGGCGTCCACGCTCATGCGCATCAAATCGAAAATGCTGCTTCCAAGGCCGGAACTAGATGAGGATGATGAAATTATCGATCCCCGGAAAGAATTGGTTGATCAATTACTGAATTATTCACGTTTCAAGGAAGCGGCTGAATCGTTGGATATTTTTGCTTCAGAGCGCAGCCAGGTTTTTCCTGCCGGCAAAAAAGTAATTGTCTCGGATTCGCCAGAAGAGGTTAATGTTATTTTGAGGGATGTTACTTTATACGATATCGCAAATGCGTTCAAGGCGGCAATGGATAATATGCCCGTCATTCAAGTTTATGAATTACAAAGAGAGCCTATCCACCTCGATGAGCAAAAAGAATTGGTCCTGCGATCTTTTGATGGGGATGGGCGATTACGATTTTCCACACTCATCAACCAGCTTGAATCTAAAATAGCTATCGTAGTAACATTCTTGGCTTTATTGGAATTAATACGATCCCACCAGATTACCATTGTTCAGAATGAATTATTTGGCGAACTTGAAATTCAATTACTGACAGCTGAAGCCTAAGATGACTCGCAAGGAACAATTACACATTTTAGAAGCATTGCTTTTTGCATCTTCTGAACCATTAACTCAATCCAGGATAAATCTTGTATTTTTGGAAGATGCACCACAATTAATTAATCTCATTCCAGAATTACAGGATAAGTTCTCTAAAGAAAACCGGCCTTTAGAAATTCAAGAAATAGCGGGTGGGTATCAAATTACAACCCGTGTAGAATATGAAACGTGGGTACGACGATTATTAAACAAATCAGGAAAATTAACTCTATCACAAGCTGCGCTGGAAACATTAGCTATCATTGCCTATAAACAACCGGTTAATCGCTTTGATATTGAAGCGATTCGCGGTGTCGATTGCTCCGGTGTATTGAAAACAATCCTTGAGAGAAGTTTGATTAAAATTAAAGGCCGTGATGAAGGCCCGGGACGGCCATTGCTCTACGCCACAACAGATATATTTTTGGAATATTTTGGATTAAATCGAATCGCTGATATGCCAAAATTGAAAGAAATTATTGAATTAACGAAAAGCGATACGGAAGACCAATTGGATGCATTTATTCGAGAACCTGTCCAATCATCGCCTGATATAGACCAGCCTGCTGAAAGTCCTTCAGCCTAATATTTTTCATTTTTCACATCAGATATTAACATTTTATGCGATTAAATAAATTTCTTGCCATGGGAGGAGTGGCTTCCCGCAGAGAGGCAGATAAACTTATTCTTGCTGCTACAACCACTGTAAATGGTATTTTACAGACAGATCCTGCGTATAGTGTAAGCGAAGATGATGATGTTATTTTTGATGGACAACGGATCACTATTGAAAAAAATATTTGGGTAATCGTTCTCAATAAACCAAAAGGTTATATAACAACACAGAATGACCCTCAAGGCCGGAAAACAGTCATGGAATTGGTACCAAAAAAACCACGATTATTTACAGTCGGCCGACTTGATCGAAATTCCACAGGAGTTTTATTATTAACGAATGATGGTACGTTGGCTCAAGAACTCATGCTGCCAAAAAACAGAATTTCACGAATCTATGAATTGGAAATTGATCGTATCTTGGAAAAATCTGAAATAATGAAATTACAACGTGGTATTTTTATCGGTCACCAACAAAAGGGTCAAGCTAAAGTCCTCCACCAAAAAGTTAATAAAAAAAGAGCCATAGTACGATTAGAATTACGTCAAGGAAAAAATAGAGAAATCAGACGAATTATGGCTGTATTAAAGAGAAAGATATTTTCTTTGAATAGAATTAGCTATGGTCCCATTAATCTTCGGGGAGTTCAAATGGGAAAATGGCGCAAATTGACAAATGCAGAAGTGGAAAATCTTCGAAAATTGTAAATGTATCACTTTAAACTGAATGACTATAATTATAGTATTGAATACTCAATAACTGTAAATTCGTCGGCTTTTTGAGAAGGTAATTAGATGATAATCGCTATTGACGGACCTGCCGCTACGGGCAAGAGTACAACAGCAAAAATTGTTGCTGATAAATTGGGGTTTACATATCTCGACACTGGAGCAATGTACAGATGCGTTACACTTGCCATGATCAATGCCGGAATTCATGTTTCCAAGACAGAACAGATTAATGATCTGTTGAAGAATATTAGTATTGATTTGTTTGATAAGAGTGGTGAACTGAAAATAATGATGAACAATGTTGATGTTTCTGACAGTATTCGGACTGGCAAGGTTACAGAAAATGTTAGTGCAGTAAGTGCATTAAAAAATGTCCGTGAAGCCATGGTGAAAATGCAGCGGAATATTGCTACCAAAACGAATTGTGTAATGGAAGGTAGAGATATTGGTACTGTTGTATTTCCAAATGCGGAATATAAGTTTTATTTATCTGCAGATTCTGTAGTGAGAGCAGAACGAAGACAAAGAGACTTGTTAGCCCTGGGAGAAGAAAAATCAATTCAGGAATTGATAGCGGATATTAATCGACGGGATGAATATGATTCGTCTAGAGAAATATCACCCTTGAAGAAAGCAGAGGATGCTATAGAAATCGATACAACTTATTTGACTATTGATGGACGAGTATCAAAAATAATTGAAATCGTGAACAAACAACAATAATCAAATAAACAGGAAATAATAACCTTATGACAAACGAAGAACTGACCCAAGAACAGACGTCTGAAACACCAGTTGAAGACGCCAGTGTTGACATAGTTGAAGAAGAGTCAGCTGTGGAAGAAACACCTGAGGTCGAACTAACATCAAACGGAACATCAGACAAAAAAACAAATTATTTAGACCCTGAATTATTTAGCGACATACGTACAATTACCCGAGAGGAAATTGATGAAGCTGAAATTAATGAAGATATTACAGATGAATTGAAGGGTAAGTATGAAAATTCATTAGCTGAAATCTCTGAAAACCAAGTCATAAAAGGTCGCGTGATTGGTATGAATGACCACGTTATTCTCATTGATATTGGTTTTAAATCTGAAGGGATGATCGATAGAGCAGAATTCACAGATGAATCATTGCCTAAAATAGGTGATCAAATTGATATTTATTTAGAACGGCTCGAAGACCGTCGCGGCAATATGGTCCTTTCCAAGGAAAAAGCTGATTTCATGCGTCGCTGGCAAGATTTAAGAGAGATTTTTGATAATCAAACGACCTTTAGCTGTAAAATAATTAGACGCATAAAAGGGGGTATGGTTGTAGATCTGGAAGGAATTCAAGGTTTTTTACCCGGTTCTCAGATAGATGTGAGACCAATCAAAGATTTTGATACATTATTGGATACAGAAATTGAAGTGCGAATTGTAAAACTGAATGAAGCACGTAAAAATATTGTTGTGTCTCATAAAGTTATTCTGGAAGAGAGTCTAAAAGAACAGCGTGATGCATTATTAGGCGAAATGGAAATTGGAACTGTTTTGGAAGGCCGGGTCAAGAATATTACAGATTTTGGTGTTTTCATAGATCTCGGCGGTGTGGACGGATTGCTGCATATTACTGATTTATCCTGGGGCCGTGTGAACCACCCCTCTGAAGTGGTTGGCGTTGATGATGCACTAACAGTTAAAATCATCGATTTTGACCAGGAAAAACAACGCGTTTCTCTAGGATTAAAACAATTAACACCCCACCCATGGGAAGATGTTGAGATTAACTATCCGGTCCATTCCACTGTTAAAGGAAAAATTGTCAGTATGACAAATTATGGATCATTTGTGGAATTAGAGCCAGGTGTGGAAGGATTAATTCACGTTTCAGAAATGTCGTGGACACGCCACATTCGTAATCCGAACGAGTTGTATAAGTTAGGCGATGCAGTTGATGCAATGGTTCTATCTATTGATTCTGATGATCGTAAAATTAGCTTGGGCGTTAAACAACTCCAGCCGGATCCATGGGATGAAATAGAAGAGAAATATGTGATTGGCTCAACCCATAAAGGTGTCATCAACAACCTAACACAGTTTGGAGCTTTTGTTGAATTGGAATCAGGTATAGATGGTTTAATCCATGTTTCTGATATTTCATGGACTAACGTTATTAGGCATCCCAAAGAAATTTTGGAAAAAGGCCAAGAAGTCGAAATAAAGGTATTAGAAATTTCGAGAGATAATCGTCGAATTTCACTTGGCTTAAAGCAAATGATAGATGATCCATGGCCGTCAATTGTTAAATTTTACGAAACCGGTAAAGAAGTTAGTGGAGACATTATTCGAGTTTTAGATAAAGGCATCATCCTAAAATTAGAGATGGATGTAGAGGGAATAATTCCCTTCGGGAAAAAACCCAAAAAGCAACGCAAGGAAGTCGCTTCAAAACTAAATCCGGGTGACACTGTTTCCGGTAATGTGATGGAAGTCAAACCGGATGATAAAAAAATCATTCTCTTTTCTGAAAAATATTCAGAAGGAGGTGAGAAAGCAACGAAAGATTCTGTAAAAGATTTTCTTGATGACCAAGATGTACCTGCTTCAGAAAAAATAAATATTCCTGAAGAACTTCAGGAAGAAATTGGTAAAGAAAAAACTGACGCAGAAGAATAAGGAAATCCTCCTAAAACTTTGATGATATAATGGACAAAAACCAACTGCAAAACTATCTCAACTGGCAATCGTTGGGCATGAGGTTTGGCGCAGTTGGTTTGGCACTGCTTTTATGGGTGTTTGTCGTCAGTGAAAATGAGTATTCCATGATCATTGATATGCCCATTGAAGCACGTAATTTGAGTGCCCAAAAAGCCCACAAAAAAGAAGTACCTGAATATGCCCAGGTTCGCTTGAAAGGTCCCGGGCGTGTTCTTTTTAAAACTCTCCTCCTCAAAAACTTTATTTCCGACTTTAAGCTCGTTATCGATCTAGATCGAATATCAGAAGAGTATGACTTTTATCTCAATGAGTATTATGAACGCTATCCCCAAAAAGTTGTCATTCCTCCGTCTTATGATTTGGAATTTATTGAAGTGGTTTTCCCTGATTCCATCCATATCAGTTTGGATCAATACATGGTCGAAATGCTCCCAGTTGTTGCACCAGTACATATAGATGCCTCCCCGGGATTTACATTAGTTGGTAAGCTGAAAATCCGTCCTGATTCCATCCAAGCAGCCGGCCCGAGGGAAGTCATTCAGAAAATGAAATATATTACAACGATAAGAGATACGTTTCTATTACAGGAATTCGATTTAAATGCTAATTTAAACGTCGATAAGAAAACACGCTCATTAATCGAATTCTCTCAAACATCTATCAAAATTTTTCAAAATGTTGAACCCGTCAGTGAGCGAATTATAAGTGAGATACCTGTAAAAGTAATAAATGTATTGCCCAACTTGCGCTTATTCGTAAACCCTACAACAGTCGCATTGACAGTTGTGGGTGGTGTTGATCGCATTGCGGCAATCAATCCTGAAGATATTCTAGTAACAATTGATTTTGCTAAACAATGGATTTCCGGAAAAAATTACTATGAGCCGACTGTCAGTGCTCCTGAAGACATCCTTGAATGGCAAGACCTGTCTCCGCGCAATTTGGAATTGGTTGTAACAAAGGATAAAAATTGATTGTTTTAGGTGTCGAGTCGTCATGTGACGAAACGGCAGCAGCCATTTGTTCAGACAATAAGATTTTATCAACAATTGTCAGTTCTCAACTCATTCATTCAAAGTTTGGCGGTGTGGTTCCTGAATTAGCATCGCGTGAGCATGAGCTTTTATTGAATTCTATTGTAGATGAAGCACTTGTAGAAGCAAAGATAAAAAAACAGGATATTGATGGTCTTGCGGTCACAAGAGGGCCGGGTCTTGCGGGTACTTTATTATCCGGTGTGTGTTTTGCGAAAGGGTTAGCGCAAGGATTACAAAAACCCATTATCGGAATCAATCATTTAGAAGCACACATTTTCGCCAATTTTCTGGCAGATCCGGAATTAGATTTCCCTTTTGTATGCTTACTCGTTTCAGGTGGTCATACTCAATTATGGTTAGTAAACGAAATGAATCATTATAAGCTATTAGGGACAAGCAGAGATGATGCTGCCGGAGAAGCCTTTGATAAAGGGGCACGAATATTAGGATTAGGATACCCGGGAGGTCCGGAAATTGAAAAACTGGGACAAAACGGAAATCAGCAAGCTGTTGATTTCCCCCGGGCATTTTTAAATGATAAAAGTCTGGAATTCAGCTTCAGTGGATTGAAAACAGCATTATTGTATTTTATGGATTCAACCAAAGAAAAAGATAATGTTAAACTGGAAGATATTGCTGCCAGTTATCAACAGGCAATTATAGATGTACTAGCGAGCAAACTTGCACAGGCTGTGGAAGAAGTTAACGTTAAAACATGTGTTATTGCTGGAGGAGTGGCCGCCAATAAATCATTAAGAGAAACTGTAAATAATACGTTATCAAATACACGTGTTTTATATCCTGATTTAGATTTATGTACTGATAACGCTGCCATGGTAGCATATCTGGGTGAACTTTATCTAAATATGGGCGTTTCCTCTGCCATGGATTTCGATATTGACCCCAATTTAAAATTGGCATAATTCGTGACAATAGAGTTGCTAAAGGAAATGGATGGCTGGTTTTGGTTATTATGTATTGCCACAATACTAACCTTGTTCTGGATTATCATTTCAATCAAGGAAGAACGCAAGCTTCTGGGATTGATTGGAATTAGAATATGTGTATTTATTGTATTGTTATTCATGTTACTGTCACCAAAAATATCCTGGAAGGATCATTATCAATATCCTTTGCGATGGAATATGTATGCTGATCGATCAGTGAGTATGGGGTATCATCAAGCTCTTTCCCCAGAGTCTTATATTAATAATGTTAATTCATTATTTGCAGTAGCTGAAAACAAAAATGCAGAAACACAGTCATTTTATTTTGATTATAAAATCTATAGTGAAGATAAAACATCGGTTATACTTGACGGAGAAGCAACCGATTTAGGTAATGTTTTTGATCATATAAAAGAATCAGAATCAGAATTGACTGGAGCAATAATCATTACGGACGGACAAATAACTAAGGGAGAGCAAAACCTTAACCAGCTTAATGAAATATCTATTCCAATATTTACTGTTGGTGTTGGAGATACGGTTCCCTTGGTGGATATAGCTATACAAGCAATTGAAGCGCCGACGGTAATAATTAAAGGCGATGATATGGATATTAACATAACCTTATCTTCACATGGAAGAGTCAATGATCGTATCAATGTTTTGTTGTACAGAGGAAAAAAACTCTTAGGATCAAAATATATTCAATTAAAGGGCGATGGTTCATTGGCGGAAGCAAAATTCAAAATTACTCCACAATCGTTGGGGGAAAATAACTATACAGTAAAAACATCTGTTTTGGCTGATGAGATTAACATAAATAATAATAGCCAACCTTTCCAAGTATCCGTCCTTAAAAATAGGTATAAATTGGCATTAATAACAGGTGCTCCTAATTTTAACACAGCACCTATAAAGAAGATTATTAAAAATATTCCTAGGGTTGAACTAGACCATTATATTCAACTTAATGACAAATTTATTCCATCTATAAATGAATTTTGGTCAACACCCTATGAATTAATTGTTTTTGATAATTTTCCTTTGGATCCAATATCAAAGAGATGGAAACAGATTCTGGCTAAAAAAATAGTATCACAAAAGTCATCAATATTTTTGTTTGCCGGACCAAATTCAGAGAAAAAATCAATCGAATCTATATATCCCTTTTTTCATGTTAAAAATTCTAAAGAAACGTTTAAAAATCATAAAAGTAAGCAATGGTATTGGGCTGAAGAAAATAATATTTTAAAATACTTATCAGCCAATGGTCTTTATCAAACTGGTTTTTATCCACCTCTGAAACCAAAGTTGTTAATAGAGCCGGAGAGTAATATTAATTCATTGGCTTTCTTCGAAAATTCTTCAATGCCATTATTGGTGTCTGGAGAAGTTGAAGGATTGAGATCGGGTATCTGGACCTCATCGGATTTTTCAACACTATTTTATAAAATGACAGAAACAGATCACGAAAAAATCAGTGTTTTATTAATTAATAATTTATTTTCATGGTTTTTACGTACGAGTGGCGAAAATGAACTTTATTTTAGACTGAATAAAGATATATATCAACAAGGTGAAGAAGTGCATGTTGTAGGAACGCACTTCGATAAAGAGGCTAAAGATATTTTAACATTTACTGGTTATATCACTTTAATAAATGAAGAAAATTCACCCATTACATACGAATTAATGTTTAATCCTGGAAACAAACAATGGGAGACTAAATTTCTTGCAGGTAAACCCGGTCAATATTCTTATGAAATTGTTATGGAAAATGATAAGGAAGTCTTTACTCAAAAAGGTTCACTTATAATTGATGAAAGTCAGATTGAATTAAACCAAGTATCTGTCAATAAGGAATTATTATTTGCTATATCAAACTCTACAAATGGGAAATATGTACCTTGGGAATCCCGGGCAGAAATAATTAACCAAATTAACCAGGAACTCAAGCAGGAGATAGTCGTTAGAAATGTAAGATTGAATGAAAACACTTTCGGTATTATACTATTAGTTATACTCTTATCTATAGAATGGTATATTAGGAGACTTATTGGATTAAGTTAATATTATTTATTTTCTTTACGTCAATAAATATGTAGTTTTAGCACTTCAAAAAAGGAATTTATGAAAAATATAGCAGTCATTGGTACGGGATATGTTGGTCTAGTCAGCGGAGCAGGTATTTCTGATTTTGGTCATAATGTTGTATGTACTGACATTGATGAGAATAAGATTAAACGCCTACAAAGTGGTGAAATTCCCATTTATGAACCCGGGCTACAGGAATTAGTAAGTCGGAATGTTCAAGCATCTAGGTTGTCATTTTCATCAAATGTTAATAAATCTATAAAGGAAGCGGATGTTTTATTTATTGCAGTGGGAACACCAGAAGGTGAAAATGGTGCCTCGGATTTATCAGCTGTACTGGAAGTCGCCCGGGCAATTGGAAATAACTTAAATAGCTATAAAGTTATTTGTACGAAAAGTACTGTTCCTATTGGTACTGGATCTAAAATATCTGATATAATTAATAAATCCTCAATTAATTCGATTGAATTTGATTATGTCTCAAATCCTGAATTTTTAAGAGAAGGATCCGCTGTAAAAGATTTTCTATGGCCGGACAGAGTTATTATTGGAGCTTCCTCCTCTCGTGCATTTGATATTATGAAAAATGTATACAGGCCTCTATATATCAATGAAACACCTGTAATTGAAACAACAATTGAAACTGCAGAATTGATTAAATATGCTAGTAATGCATTTCTTTCTGTAAAGATCAGCTATATGAATGAAATTGCTAATATGTGCGATGAAATCGGAGCGGATGTACATGTTGTTTCAAAAGCAATGGGCATTGATGGTAGAATTAGTCCAAAATTTTTACACCCGGGACCGGGATTTGGAGGATCATGTTTTCCAAAAGATACTAAAGCGCTTGTATCTATGGCTGAAGAATTAGGCACAAACCTGAAAGTGGTTGAAAGTGCCATAGAAGCGAATCGTTTACAAAAAGAACGTATGGTTGAAAAATTATATACTCTTTTAAAAAATGATGTTAAGGATAAAACTATCGCTATCCTCGGTTTAGCTTTTAAAGCACAAACCGATGATGTAAGGGAATCTCCATCAGTTAATATGATAAGCGCTTTAAAAAACGATGGTGCTATTATTAAAGCATTTGATCCCGCCGCGAATGATAATATGAAAAAGATCTTTGAGGATTTAGATACAAATACTTCATGGGAAGAAACAGTAAAAGATTCAGATTGTGTTATTATTATGACTGAATGGAACGAATTCAGAGGTATTGATCTCTCGAAATTAAAGGAGTTAGTAAAAGATCCAAATTTATTGGATTGCAGAAACATCTTAAAAATTGATGATTTGGAAAAACTGGGTTTTAATTATGATAATGTAGGAAGAAAAAAACGATGAAAATCCTCAACACAGATTTTCCTGGATTATATATAATTGAGCCGGTGGTTTTTAATGATGATCGCGGTTATTTTTTTGAAAGTTATCGTGATGAGCACTTTGTCAGGGCAGGTCTAAATTCAACATTCAAGCAGGATAATCAATCAAAGTCTACACGTGGTGTGTTGCGTGGTTTGCATTACCAGTTGGAGCATGGACAAGGTAAGTTAGTAAGTTGTGCTTACGGTGAAGTCTTCGATGTGGCATTGGATATTCGTAAGGGATCACCCACATTCGGGCATGTTTATAAAAAAACATTAAATGATATAAATCATCACGCTGTCTATATACCACCAGGGTTTGCCCATGGCTTTTGTGTTTTAAGCGAAGAAGCGATTTTCCAATATAAGTGTACGGAAAAATATTATCCTGATGATGAATATGGAATTTCCTGGAGTGATCCAACTGCAAATATTCAATGGCCAGTTGACCAACCAATTCTTTCTGATCGTGATCTAAACTTTCCCACATTGGCTGATCAGGATGAAAAGTTTTTACCGGATTTTGAGAGTTAATGATGGATAAAGTGTATTTCATTACAGGAGGGAGTGGATTTATTGGCACTAACTTTGTGAGGTTTCTCCTCAATAAGAATGAAAATAATAAGGTGGTCAATCTTGACAAACTGACTTATGCCGGTAATCCCAACAACCTATTGGAATTTGATGATGATGAACGGTATACATTTGTTCATGGTGATATTTGTGATACGAAAACCGTCGGTGAAATTTTCAAAACACATGAGCCGAATATAGTGGTTAATTTTGCTGCAGAAAGCCATGTAGACAGGTCAATTGATGGTCCGAGTGATTTTATTAAAACTAATATTTCAGGAACATTTGTATTATTGCAGGAATCTCTCCGTTTTTTTCAATCTTTAAATAATGATGATCAAGAATTTTTCAGGTTTCATCATGTGTCGACTGATGAAGTGTTCGGCAGTTTGGGGAAAGATGGTTATTTTACGGAAGAAACTCCCTATGATCCCAGTTCACCTTACTCTGCAACCAAGGCAGCTTCTGATCATTTAGTTAGAGCATGGCAACGAACTTTTGGACTCCCTATAATAATTTCTAATTGTTCAAATAATTATGGTCCTTTTCAATTCCCTGAAAAATTAATTCCCCTAATGATTCTTAATTGTTTAGCTGAAGAAACACTTCCTGTATATGGTAAAGGAGAGAATGTAAGGGATTGGTTATTCGTGGATGATCATTGTGAAGCCATACATACTATTATTGAAAATGGGAAAATTGGAGATACATATAATGTGGGTGGAAATAATGAAATTATGAATATTGATATCGTTAAAACGATCTGTAATCTATTAGATGAAATAAAACCATCGACACATCTCAAATCTTACACGGAATTAATCACATTTGTGACAGACCGTCCCGGTCATGATTTTCGTTATGCTATCAATTCCACAAAATTGAAAAATGAATTGAAATGGGAACCAAAAGAAACATTTGAAACAGGAATTAAAAAAACCATCAATTGGTATTTAGAAAATCAAACATGGTGGCAGGATATTCAAAACAATACCTATCAACAAGAAAGATTGGGAGTACTATAACATAACATGAAAAATACATTTAAATTTATTTCATCAATTAT
>JACNLB010000072.1 GCA_014381755.1 Fidelibacterota bacterium
GCCGAGGCCGAAAGGCGTAGGCGATGGAAAACAGGTTTAATATTCCTGTACCAGTGCAACATTGTTTGAACTAAGGGGGGACGCAGAAGTGAAAGGTCAGCCCGGTTTTGATAGTCCGGGTTTAAGTGCGTAGGGAGTCCTGGTAGGCAAATCCGCCGGGACATTAATCCTGAGACACGAATAGGAGAGCCTAGCTCATAAACTGACCCTAATCATACTGCCAAGAAAATCCTCTATGTTAGATGCTGCGCTGACCGTACCGTAAACGGACACACGTGGGCGAGGAGAGTATCCTCAGGCGCTTGTGAGAATCCAGGTTAAGGAACTCGGCAAATTAGCCCCGTAACTTCGGGAGAAGGGGTGCCCTTATTAGGTGATAGACTTCGCGTCTGGAGCCGAAAGGGGCCGCAGTGACCAGGCTCAATCGACTGTTTACTAAAAACACAGGTCTCTGCTAAGTCGCAAGACGACATATAGGGACTGACACCTGCCCGGTGCTGGAAGGTTAAATGGAAGGGTTAGCTTCGGCAAAGCTCTGAAATGAAGCCCCAGTAAACGGCGGCCGTAACTATAACGGTCCTAAGGTAGCGAAATTCCTTGTCGGGTAAGTTCCGACCTGCACGAATGGTGTAACGAATTGAGCACTGTCTCGACCTGGAGCACAGCGAAATTGAAGTGTCGGTGAAGATACCGGCTACCCGCGGCAGGACGAAAAGACCCCGTGAACCTTTACTACAACTTAGCATTGGATTCTGGTTCTGCATGTGCAGGATAGGTGGGAGGCTTTGAAGCTCGGACGCTAGTCCGGGTGGAGCCAACCTTGAAATACCACCCTTGTATTGCTAGAACTCTAATCCCGACCCGTGAATCCGGGCGAGAGACAGTGTTAGGTGGGTAGTTTGACTGGGGCGGTCTCCTCCCAAAAGGTAACGGAGGAGCTCAAAGGTTCCCTCAGCACGGTCGGTAATCGTGCGTAGAGTGCAAAGGCATAAGGGAGCTTAACTGCGAGGTCGACGGACCGAGCAGATGCGAAAGCAGGACTTAGTGATCTGGTGGTTCCGTATGGAAGGGCCATCACTCAACGGATAAAAGGTACTCCGGGGATAACAGGCTTATCTCCCCCAAGAGTTCACATCGACGGGGAGGTTTGGCACCTCGATGTCGGCTCATCACATCCTGGAGCTGGAGAAGGTTCCAAGGGTTGGGCTGTTCGCCCATTAAAGTGGTACGTGAGCTGGGTTTAGAACGTCGTGAGACAGTTCGGTCTCTATCCGCCGTGGGCGCAAGATATTTGAGGGAATCTGCTTCTAGTACGAGAGGACCGAAGTGGACGAACCTCTGGTGTACCAGTTGTTCCATCAGGAGCACGGCTGGGTAGCTATGTTCGGTCCGGATAAGCGCTGAAAGCATATAAGCGCGAAACCGATCCCAAGATTAGATATCTCTAACATAAGTTAATAAGGCTCGTTGTAGACTACGACGTTGATAGGCTGCAGGTGTAAGTGTAGTAATACATTCAGCCGAGCAGTACTAATAAGCCGAACGGCTTTACCAAATTTTTATCGTTATGAAACAACCCGTCAATTTCCCATAGTTTTTTGAAAGTGTCATATGCAAAACCGACTGTATAAACAATAAAGATTAAAATTTACCTGCTTTGCGTTGGAAAACTTTTTAATAGTTTACTACTATTAAATGAGTTTCCCGTCTTAATCAGAGAAATTTTATCTCTTTATTCTTCACTCATTAGGATTTACATAAGGCACTAAAAGAATTTTCCGGTGATTATAGCACAGGGGAAACACCCGTTCCCATTTCGAACACGGCAGTTAAGCCCTGTTGCGCCGATGGTACTGCGCGGGAGACTAGCGTGGGAGAGTAGGTCGTTGCCGGGAATATTTAAAAACCCTCCTCTTGGAGGGTTTTTTATTTGTGATATAAATCATATAATACATGAATTGATTTGGGTTATCCTGCATATATCAGGTAAATTGTATGTAGAGGTTCTTATGAAGAGACTACATAATACGGTTTTCTGCCTGTTAATGATCATGATAATTTCAGATCACAATCTCCAAGCTCAATCTACTGTTTTGGAGCCGGAACCGGGTTTCACTGAATATGCAACATATTATATCAGCAGCTTTGATCTTCAGACTGGTGCATCTAATTTTCAATTATTTCGTTTCAGACTACATTCAGATAATTACCCAGTTTATTCAAAAATTCTTTTTAATGCATCCATGATTTCACCAGCATTGGGAATTAATTCACAAACAATAATAGTTGAATTGGAAACAGTTCCTATGCAAATGAATGCAGATCTCATTTTGGATAATCAGGACATGTCAACAACGACTACACAATTAATAGATGTATCGGGTAATTCAATTCCACTAAGTATAAGTATAAATGATATGATCGATCCTGCACAGTTTGATCAAATTTTAAGTTCTGTGATTACCACAGGCAGATTAGCAGATGGTACGTATACATTTGAAGTTCAAGTGTATAGTGGTTCTTCTGAAAATAATATGAATCTTACAGATACCGAAACTATCAATATCGTGGTCGAATCACCTTCATATATTAGTTTGGAATCACCCGGTGGTGCTCTAGAAGATACTTCTTTAACGGAAATCTATAGTACATATCCATTGTTCATTTGGTCTCCACAATTCTGCTCTCAATGCGAAGCTGAAATCAGAGTCGCTGAATATATACGAGGAGTTCATTCATCAATTAATGATGCAATTGAAGATGAAACAATGCTTCCATTTGATCAATCAGCTGGTTGGGAATTTGTAGGGAATATTACCAGTTTTCAATATCCTGTTTCAAATGCACGATTATTAGAACATAACAAAATTTATGTGTGGCAAGTTAGAGCTTCATTGCCAACAACGGTTGGAGAAGAAGAAATTATTTCGCCAATTAATGTCTTCAAAATTGGTGATATTGGTGGTACGAATCCTGTTCCTGCTGATGTAAATCCTGTTTTACAGGTGCTTGGGCAAGCATTATCTTCTGATCAATTTAGTTCATTGTTTGGTTCTGGAGGGGCACTTGAAGGATTTACGCCCACTTCTAATATTACAATTAATGGCACCTCTGCAACAGAATCCGATATTATGTATTTGATTAATCAGGTCATTAATCAAAATGCATCCATTACAAATATTACAGTGGAAGAATAATGAAAACAGGAAGACATATATTAATCTCACTACTGGTTTTACTTTTGTATTCACCTTTAGAAAGTGCAGCAAAAATTGCAGTCACCACGAAAGTTTCTGGGACAGTTGATTTTGAACAATCCGGTAGCACTGGATTATCAGCTTTGAAACCAGGAACGGTATTGTCCGATGGTGATAGAATAATTACAGGAAAAAATGGTTTTGCAGCTTTAATCTATATTGATGACAAATCCATGGTGAAAATTACAGGTAATACTGAGGTAATAATTAAGGGTACACGATCAACGGGTTCTATTGCAAAACAAGTCAATATTGATCGTGGAACACTTCGAGCACAAGTGAATAAACAGCGAAAGGGAGAATTTGTCGTTCAAAGTTCTACATCTGTTGCGTCAGTAAAAGGAACTGACTTTTGGATGATTACAAATCCGGAAACTGGCGATATACTCATTGGGTTAGAGGGCCTTGTGAATTTAACAAACCTGGTAAGTGGTGAATCAACTGATGTAGGCGCAGGTACCACAGGTACTTCTTCACCTGATGGTAGTGTGGAAACATCTGAAACAAACCCTGATGATATTCCATCTGATCCAGATGAAGGTGAAGCATCTGGTAATCAAATTGAGATTGAGATGGAAGGTCCAAATGGGGAAATAAAAACTTTATTGATTGATATTCAATAAAACGTCTTCCGCTTCATAAATTACCATGAGGTAAATCTTGAAACGGATTCAATTAACTGCACTCATATTGATTTCCAATCTTTTTTCAATTGGAAGTTCATATCTTTTCCACGAACCGCCAGTAGGCGTTCAAGTTGGTACAAATCTTTCACTTTTTGTAACACCTATATCAGACTATAATGTTGTTGAAGCAAAAGGATATTATAGAAAAAAAGGGAATTTAAATTTTCAGGAAATGTATCTTCAAAAAACGAATATTTCCTGGAAAATGGAAATTAATGGTAGAACACTTTCTGAAAAGGGATTCGAATATTGTTTCATATTTAAAATGTCTGATGGTGGAATGCTGGCTTTTCCTGAAGTAGATCCTTTTAAGAACCCACATGAAATTGTTGTGATGCCCATGATTCGTCCAGCGATAAAAAATGAAGTTGCAGAACCGTTGTTTTCAAAAAAATCAGTTGTCGCTGATATATTAATTTTATCACCTGAACCTGATACTGATATAAACCCTGCAGATGCAGTCATTGCTTTGAGTTTGTTTAATATTCCTGATGTTGATTCGAACAGCATCCAATTGGTTTTAGATGATAAAGATGTAACTGCTAAAGCAGAAATCAGCGGTGATGTTGTTACGTTTATACCCAAGCGATTAAAAAAAGGAGTTCATTCAGTGGAGTTAACCATGTCAAAGAAAGATGGAACACTGATAAATCCATTTTCTTGGACATTTACAGTGCGGGGTGGATTGGCAATGACTGGAAATGTTGACTACAGAGGTGATATATCAGCGAGGTACTCGAATGAATATGTGGGTGAAAGTTTTTTAAATGTGGGTGAAATAAGAGGAAATGCTGAAGTATCTGTTGAATTTGGTAAAATTAAAACAAATTTCAGGCAAACAACCAGAGATAACCCTTACCGTCAGCCCTTAAACCGTTTTTCGACTGCTTTACAATTCGGAACATATTTGGATATTCGAATGGGAGATTTTTATAGATCGATTTCTCCTTATACTTTGGATGGCAGTAGAGTAAGAGGGTTAAGTATTGATATAGATCTAAAATTAGCCAGATTAGAAGTTGTTCAAGGTCTATTAAATAGAACGATTCAGCATTTAAATAAAACAGATGGTGCTTTAGTACTTCCTACAAATTCAGGTACTGTCGATACATTAGGGCAACTTTCATTTTTATTGGATAGAACAGGATATACATTTGAACGTGAGATAACTCTTGCTCGATTATCTGTTGATCTTTTTTCAAAATTTCAAATGGGTATTCATTTCATGAAAGCCAAAGATGATATTAATTCAGTTGATAAAGATATTTCCGGAGCATCTTTTAGTGTGGACAGTTCTGATATTGCAATTAATGATAGTATATATAACATTCCAATTGGTACGTATACGTTTAATTCATTTAGCAATTCAGTTGAAGCAACTGGCGGTAGTATTAATCTTCCGGATAAGAATTGGGGTGGGAGAACACCCGAAGATAATATTGTAGTTGGTCTTGATTTTGGTACTGTCTCGGATAAGAAACGGCTTAAGTTTGATTTTAGTTGGAACTTTAGCATGCATAATAGAAATATTTGGGATGGACCCATGTCACTAGCAGAAATGGATACTATCATTGATGATACTGCTGATGGTTTTATAGCACAATCTTATGATGATGACGGAAACATTACGACGGCAGGAATAGATACATTGGAAATACCTGTAGATCCTATAAATATTCAAAATTTGTTTATATATAATATCAACACCACGCCCCTTGTTCCTTATGACTATTTGGGAGCTAAAGAATTTCCAATTACAACCTATATAAATATGCCATCTTCAGCATTTCATTTTCGATTAATGGGTAATTACCGGTTTAACAAATTCACAGTACTTTACAGACAAATTGGACCGGAATTTGTTTCGTTGGCAAATCCGTATTTAACAACTAATATTAGAGAGTTTTCTTTAACAAACAGAATGGCTCTGATTGAAAATAAATTATTATTAAGTGCTACATATAAATATAAAGATGATAAAATATTGCGCACAGTTGAAGAACCCTTAAAAACAAATACGTTTGTGGCTAGTTTAACATTTATGACCGGTGTCAATGCACCCACTTTTGTGGTCAATATTCAAACTATAGGTAAAAATAATAGTAAAACTGAACTGGAAAGAGTGGGTGAAGAATTTCAGGATCTACGAGAGGATTCACGTACAAACAATTCATTCTTTTCGGTAACATACCCATTTATAACGGGTGATTTAAAACACAATCTTAATCTGAATATAAATAGTATTGTTAATGAAGATCAGTTAGCGCAAGATAGAAAAAAAGATTATTTTTACCCAAAATCTGATTCGAAAACAATTTCTCTGGCACTCTCTACACGATTTTCAATTCCATTACGAACAGTAACCAATTTCAGTCGTACATCCATTCAGGTTCCAGTGCAGGACGAATTAGGAGATATGAGCACGAATGAATTGATTTGGACATCGATAAGTACAAATGGTAATTATGCATTCTGGAACAATAAACTTAAAGTTAATGGCGGATTAACTTACCTATCAAATAAGGGTACGACTCCAATTTCTTTATATGGGTTTAAGAGTGGTGCAGATATTAGAGTCTTAAAAGGTATGTATGCTTCCCTATCAGGACATGTTCAAATGCGAAATGATGACAGCGGATTATCATTAAATACTTCAGGGTTTTTATTTTCATTTAGATATAATTTCTAATTGTGATGGATGACTTTCTTAAATATTTCAAATCGCGCTGGATAGGTTTTGTCTTAACACTAATTTCAATTCTAGTGGTTTCTTTACTACACTGGGTGGGTGTTTTTGATATTATTGAAATGAAAACGTATGATTTTCGTTACCACCGTGTCAGGGGCCCACTTACCGGGTGGACAGCCAGAGATTCATCATATGCTGATATAGGAACGGATATTGTTTTGATAGAAGTAGATGATGAAGCGTGGCGGCTCGTTCCGGAGCAATGGCCTTATCCTCGAGGGACAGTTTGGGGTAGGGTGATACGAAATCTTTACCAGGCCGGTGCAAAAGTGATTGCCTTTGATATTCAATTTGATTCCCAGGAAACAAAATCGGGACAGCTTCACGATTTTGTTAATGATTTAAATCAAGAAAAAATTCTTAATATGATACCTCAATATGGCGATACTCTTTTAGCAGGTGAAATAGCGAAAGCATTGCCTTCTTTAGTCCCTCGTCATGGGGATCAATTGTTAGCTGAATCGATAGCGGAAGCAAAGGCGCATGGGACTGAAGTGGTTATCAATGTAAAAATGGTTACGGAACCCAATCGCCAGCCGCCGCAATATATTTCTTATCCTATTGATAGAATTATGGCTGTAAATCCGGAAACAGGGTTAATCAATGACCAAATGGATGATGATGGATTTTCACGACGGTATGCCATTGCCGGATATATGGCTCATGAACCTGAAAAAGCATATTTAACGTTGGGTATGAAAGCTGTTAAAGCATTTGCAGATCTTCCGGATACAACAGTTCCTCGATATGATCCCGATGATAGAACGTGGACATATGGCCCTTACACAATGAACGCTTATGGACGGGGTAATACATTTTTTGTGAATTATTATGGACCGGCGTCAGGTTATAGATTGCAAACGGAAGAAAATTATCCGCCTTGGGGTACATATCCCCGGTTCTCTGTTGCTCATGTAATTGATACTGAAGATATTGATTTGCAAGATCCTTTAGAAGATGTGGACTGGATGACACAGTTTCTTCCTGGAGAAATCCCTGAATGGATAACGGCCATTGAAGACCCCGTTGATAGAGTCGCAACCATGGAAGCATTAGGTATTGGAGTAGATTTTGATGTGACTCAAACGCCTTTTTATAACAAGATTGTTGTTATCGGCGTAGCCGTTGAAGTTATTCATGATGTAAAATCAACTCCTTATTACAATTATTTGGGAGTCCAGCAATTGACCCCCGGGATGGAGACACACGCCAACGCAATCCAAACTGTATTGCATAAAAACTTTATTAGTACGTTTGGCGGCGCCATAACAGATTTATCACGCCATGGTTTTCCTATTGCGCATTTTTTACTGATTACATTGTTGGCGCTTATTGCGTTTTTTCTGCTGGATTATGTAAATCCAATTATTGCTGCAGTATTGGTATTTATTGAGGGCATTATATATTTTGGAATTGTGTGTGGCGCTTTTATGAATGATTATTGGTGGATGTTTAAAGCGCTGTTTGCATCTGATAGTATTGTATTACCCGGAATTAACGAGAGTTATGTTTTGCCTATGGTTACACCTATTGTTGGGATTGGTGTTACCTATGTCAGCAATATTTTATATCGATTTTTGAATGAGCAGAAAGATAAGAAATTTTTGAAGGATACATTTGGAGCATATATTTCACCGGACTTGATTGATCAAATGTATGAAGAGAAACAGGAACCTAAATTGGGTGGTGATGCCGGTTATCATACAGCATTTTTTTCCGATATTCAGAGTTTTTCAGCATTTTCTGAAGTGATGGAACCGGAAGCTATGGTGAAATTGATGAATGAATACCTCACTGAAATGACGACTATTTTGCTCGATCACCAAGGAACATTGGATAAATATATCGGTGATGCAATTGTGGCATTTTATGGAGCACCTGTCCCGGTGGAGGATCATGAATTATTAGCATGCAAAACTGCTTTGGCTATGGAAAAGAAAATAGTCGAATTACGTGAAAAATGGAGTCATGAAGATGATAAGCCTGACCTTGTGCACCATCTGTATCATCGAGTTGGGTTGAATTCAGGACCAATGGTTACGGGAAATATGGGATCTGAAATGCGCATGAATTATACCATGATGGGCGATACGGTGAATATTGCAGCTCGTCTCGAATCTTCTGCAAAAAAATATGGTGTTTATATCCATGTAGCAGAAAATACGTATAAAAAAGTAAAAGATGATTTTGAATGGCGAACATTGGATTACGTTCAAGTAAAAGGGAAAAAAGTCCCGGTGCATGTGTACGAACTCTTGTCTGAAAAAGGTCAATTAGATGATGAAACGACCAAAATGATTGAGGTTTTTCATGAAGGCCTTGAATTGTATAATGCTCAAAAGTGGAAT
Organism: Fidelibacterota bacterium; assembly: GCA_014381755.1. Taxonomy (GTDB): domain Bacteria; phylum Fidelibacterota; class Marinisomatia; order Marinisomatales; family TCS55; genus UBA2126. Next base: position 9,041 of record JACNLB010000072.1, read on the forward strand.
GATGCATTGAAAAAGTTTGAAGAATCTGCAAAATTAGAAGATGAATTTCCCACCCGCCCAACAACGCCTAGTAAAGTGTATATTTATCGCTGCAATCATTTTATAGATAATCCGCCGGACAAGGATTGGGACGGTGTTTGGACCATGACAACCAAATAGAATGGTCGAACATGATAAAGTTAACCACCGTTTTGTGCGGGAATGCGGGAAATATGAAGCATTATTAATGTATGCTGTAAAAGGGGATATTTTAGACTTTTATCATATTTACACTCCTGATCCATTCAGGGGAGGTGATGTTTCCACTTCCATCCTAAAATACGCATTTGATTACGCCCGCGATAATGGTTATTGTGTAGTGCCTTCCTGTCCCTATATTGCCGGAACCTTTTTGGAGCGATACCCAGAATACAAGAATTTGATGGATGAGGGGGAGTTTCCTTTTGCAGAAAAGCCTTAAACGAATATCATTTCAGACAATCATTAGTCATCGGTAATTTTCAAGTCTATTATGACTGAAAATCGCGGCAAGATCCTCTGGGTCGATGATGAAGTCGACCATTTAAAACCTCATATCCTTTTCCTGGAAGATAAAGGGTATACTATGTCCAAAACCACCAACGGACAGGATGCTGTTGCCATGGTTGAGCAAGATGCCTATGATTTGGTATTGTTGGATCAATATATGCCCGGGAAAGACGGCATGACCACTCTCCGTGAAATCAAAGATATTAAACCGGGGCTTCCCGTAATTCTGATCACCAAGAGTGAGGAAGAAGACCTCATGGATGAAGCGATTTCCGAAAAAGTCGAGCAATTTCTCATTAAACCGGTGAATCCAACACAGATTTTCATGGCTTGCAAACAGGTGTTGGAACAATCAAAAATACGGGAAGAGCACGCAACCAGCGGGTATTTACAGGAATTCCAGAAAATTGAGTTCAGACTTCAGGAAGATATGTCCGCAGATGACTGGTGGGATGTTTATTCACGTTTGGTGAAATGGCAATTGGAATTTGATGATCATCCCGATATTAGTTTGGGAGATATCCTTGCAGAACAAATACAGTCAGCCAATAATGAATTCGTCAAATTTATTGAATCTAATTACCTAAATTGGCTTTCTAATGAAGATCGTCCTGTCTTGTCCAATGATGTCTTTAAAACATTCGTAAAACCGGAAATTGATCAAAATCAAAAAACCTGTTTGGTTGTGATTGATGCCCTGCGTTATGATCAATTCAAGGCAATTCAGCATTTTCTGAATCCCTATTATGACATAAAATTTGATTACCAATTTTCATTGCTTCCTACAGCAACTCCTTTCAGTCGAAATTCTATTTTTTCCGGATTGTTTCCTGATGAATTTGTTAAGCGATTTCCGGAACAACTACGTGATATGGAACATCATGCAAAAAGCTTAAATCGGCATGAAGAAAAAATGCTTCGAACTGCTTTGGATAAAGCTGGATTCAAGGAAAAAACTCTACGCTATGAAAAAATAAATACAGCTGAACAAGGAAAGAAATTCCAATCCCATTATTCTGAAATAAAAAACACGGATCTATTAGGCATTGTTGTCAATTTTGTAGATATGTTAGCCCACATGCGTTCTGAATCAGTAGTTTTAAAGGAAATGGTTCCGGATGAATCCGGTTACAGAACGGCCATACGGACGTGGTTTGAACATTCATGGTTATTTGCGCTTTTGAGAGATTTAAGCCATGATGGCTTTACAGTTATTATGACCAGTGATCATGGAAGTACACAAGTTTCAAAAGGTGTGTTAGTAGGAGCAGATAAAGAAACGTCTAAGGGTGTACGATACAAAATCGGCCGGAATTTGAACACCAATGAAAAACATGCTATAATTATACGCCGGCCGGCAGATTATCGTTTAATCGACTTAATGCATCATACCACGTATCTTATCGCCAAGGAAAACGTGTTTTTCCTTTATCCAAACCAACAGCATAAATATGAAACTCAATTGAAAGACAGCTTTCAGCACGGTGGAATTTCGCTGGAAGAAATGATGGTACCCGTGGTTACACTGCGCAGTAAATCCTGAATTAAACTCTATGCAAAAACAATTTTCAATTACACTCGATAGTGTTTCTGAAACACAACAATTTGCGGCTGAAATGGCTATAACAATCAAAGGTGCATGTGTTATCGCCATGACCGGGAATCTCGGGAGTGGAAAAACGACTTTTACGCAAGGGTTTGCCCGGGGAATGGGAGTTGAGGAAAAAGTGGGTTCACCCACCTTTAAACTGGTGAGTGAATATCATGGGAAACATCTAGAATTAAATCATGTGGATTGTTATCGACTCGAGAATGAAAGTGAGTTTTTTAACATTGGGGGAGAAGAGTATTTAGATCCAGAAAATGCCATCACCATTATTGAATGGTCAGAAAAAATTGAAAAAATTATTCCGAAAGATGCCATCAATATAGAATTTAATCGTGATACCAAAAATACTGACGTACGATTTTTAAAGATTGAAGGCTGGACACCATGAATATTTTAGCCATCGAAACGTCGACTGAAGTGTGTGGTATAGCCTATTTTGAAAATGATAAAATGGAAGGGATAGAAGAAGCAGAAATTCCCCGTAAACATGCTGCGTCACTTCCCATGTTTTATGCTTCATTACAGGATAAAACGAATTTTTTATTAAATGAATTAGATGGAATAGCCGTTTCCATTGGACCAGGATCATTTACAGGATTAAGAATTGGTTTGAGTTTTGCTAAAGGACTTGCATACAGTCACGATCTGCCCATTATCCCTGTTCCCACTTTGCAGGCAATTGCACATGATTGCAATCATGATGCTCCGTTTCATGTTTTATTGTTTTCACACAGGGATATGATTTATCATCAGTCATTTTCTGCTGGGGGCCAACCCACGTCAAAACCGGACGTTGATAAATGGGATGAAGTATCATCAATAGTAGAAGATATAAATCTTTTTCACGTGAAATGTAATAAATTTACTAAAAGCAAGAATAATGCAAAAAACGTACTTGCAACGGCAAAAAATGTTGGAAAATTGGGAATAAATAATTTTAATGATTGGGTTATTAAAAAACCATATACATTGGTTCCAAATTATATAGCACCATTTGAAATGAATAAACCGAAATGATCAGGCGTGCAGATTTAAATGATGCGGATGCCATTACAGATATTGAAAGTAGAGTCTTTAGACATCCGTGGAAGAAAAATCAAATTCTTCAGGAATTAGCGTCGGAAAACGGTAAGATGGTTTTTGCAGAAATTGAAGAAAAAATGATTGGATATATAATGGTTCGAGAAATAAACAATGAAGCCCAAATCTTGAATATTGCTGTTGATCTTCCGTATCAGCACCGTGGTTATGGAAAAAAGTTGCTTCAGTATACTTTGGGTGAATTGGGTACTGAAACGGATGTATTTTTAGAAGTGCGCGAGTCTAATTTGCCGGCGATTAAATTATATAGTGAATTTAATTTTGAAGAGATTGGCGTTCGAGAACAGTATTACTCCGATGGAGAGAATGCAATTGTCATGCAAAAGAAAGCAATAGAATATGGCTTGGTTTAAACGCAAAGATGAAAAAATTAAAGAACGGGATAAGAAATCTATTCCGGACGGATTATGGGAAAAATGCCCATCGTGCAATGAAATTCTTTACCGTCAGGAATTAGAAAAAAATCATTCTGTCTGTAGGCATTGTGAGCATCATTTCCGTGTTTCATCCCGTCTGTATTTAGATATCTTACTCGATAATGGTTCAGCAACAGAACTGTTCACAGGCATTGAATCGTCTGATCCATTAAAGTTCAAAGCGAAAAAGAAATACAAAGATCAGATTAAGATTGCCCAAGAAAAAACACGCCACGAAGATGCGATAAAATGTTATTCAGGTTCTATTCATGATCTCGGTGCTGTATTAGCCATAATGAATTTTGGATTTATCGGCGGTAGTATGGGTTCAGTTGTGGGCGAAAAAGTGTCCCGCTCCATCGAATATGCCCGGGAACACAAATTGCCGTTAATAATCGTATGTTCTTCCGGTGGTGCCCGCATGCAGGAAGGTGCACTTTCCTTGATGCAATTGGCAAAAACCAGTGCTAAACTCGCTCGGTTTTCTAAAGAAGGCGGTTTATACATCCCCATTCTCACAGATCCCACAACAGGCGGAGTGACAGCGAGTTACGGCATGCTGGGGGACATTATCCTTGCGGAACCGGGTGCTTTAATCGGGTTTGCCGGACCAAGAGTTATCAAGCAAACCATTGGTCAGGATTTGCCGGAAGGATTCCAGCGGGCTGAATTTTTATTGGAAAAAGGATTTGTTGACCATATTGTTTCCAGGGAAGAGATGAAGTCGACTCTATCAAATCTTATTCGGTTGCTGTCATGAGTGATAAACATATTTTGGTAACAAATGATGATGGTATTTATGCTCCGGGAATTAAGGCATTGTGGGAAGCCATGTCAGAACTTGGACACGTAACTGTTGTGGCACCGAATAGAGAGCAATCTGCAGTAGGCCATGCAATTACACTCAGTGACCCACTACGTGTTGATGAAATAAATCGCAGTAATGGTTTTAAGGGTTTTTCTGTTGACGGCACTCCTTCCGATTGTGTTAAAATTGCCACACAAGCTTTGCTAGAGGTTGAACCGAATGTTATCGTATCAGGAATAAATCTTGGTTCAAATACGGGGACAAATATTATTTATTCGGGCACTGTGTCCGCTGCGACAGAAGGTACAATGCTAAAAATTCCATCTGTGGCTGTCAGTTTGAATTCATTTGAATCAAGGGATTTTACCGGTGCAAAAAAAGCAGCTAAAACAGTAGTTTCTCATGTTTTGGAAAAAGGTTTGCCAGAAAAAACGTTATTAAATGTTAATGTCCCTGCCATTCCTGAAAATGAAATTAAGGGATATAAAATTACTCAACAGGGAAACGTAGCATTCAGAGATCGTTTTGAGAAACGGGTTGATCCCAAAGGAAGAGTATATTATTGGATGACAGGCCAAATGTTTGACCCGGATGAAGAACCCAATATGGATCACAATGCAATAATGGATAATTTTGTAAGTATTTCACCCATTCATTACAGGTTAACGAACCATGATTTTATTGATGAATTAAGCGGTTGGGATTTATCATGAATAATATCCATTATGGAGGAGTCGTAATTTTAGACTTCGGGTCTCAATATACACAATTGATAGCCCGGCGTATCCGCGAACAAAATGTATATTCAGAAATTCTTCCACCAGACACATCACTGGCTGACATCGAATCCAGAAGACCAAAGGCTGTCATAATATCAGGAGGGCCTTCCAGTGTGTTCGCAGATGATTCGCCTGATTATGATGCTGATATTTTTGGTATTGATATACCTATTTTGGGGATTTGCTATGGATTGCAATTAATTGCAAAACATTATAACGGAAAAGTGGAGCCGGGAACAAAAGGTGAATATGGTTTTGCTAAAATCCATCTCAAAAATTCAAATGCATTATTAAATGGAATTGAAGACGATTCTCAAGTCTGGTTGAGCCATATGGATAAAGTAACCGAAATACCGGATGGTTGGTCTGTATTGGCTGAATCATCAAATGCTGTCGTAGCTGCCATGTGTTCACCGGATGGCAAACGATACGCAACACAATTTCATCCGGAAGTGGTTCATACAACACATGGCGAAACAATCATTAATAATTTTCTTTTTAAAATATCAGAGTGCGATCAAAGTTGGACTCCGGGAAATTTTATCCAAGATCAAGTTGAAAAAATACAATCGCAAGTGGGCGATAGTCACGTTCTATGCGGTGTAAGCGGTGGAGTGGATTCTTCTGTCGTTGCTGCATTGATGCATAAGGCAATTGGGAATAGATGTTCATCCGTATTGATAGATCATGGATTACTGCGCAAAAATGAAGCTGAACAATGTGTAACTGCTTTACAAAATGGTCTGGGGGTGAATATCCAATCCTTCGATGAATCTGAAAAATTTCTTACAAAACTATCCAAAATTGAAGAACCGGAACAAAAACGTAAAATTATAGGTGAACAGTTCATTCGTTCATTTGAGGATATTGCCGGCGGGCTTGGACAATTTGATTTTTTGGCTCAAGGAACGCTTTATCCTGATGTTATAGAAAGCGGCGTAAGTCATAGCAAAACTGCCCATGTGATTAAAAGCCATCACAATGTGGGTGGCCTCCCTGAAGAAATGGAATTTGAACTCGTGGAACCATTACGGGAGCTGTTCAAGGATGAAGTTCGCAGGGTTGGCAGGGAATTGGGATTGCCTGAAGATTTAGTTGATCGCCATCCATTTCCAGGTCCGGGATTAGCGGTTAGGATTATTGGTGAAATTACAAAAGAACGTATAACCGTGCTTCAGCAAGCGGATGATATTTATATGAATTGCCTCCATGAAGCAGGTATTTATGATGAAATTTGGCAAGCTTTTTCAGTCTTGATCCCGGTGAAAACCGTCGGTGTTATGGGCGACCAGCGGACGTATGATAATCTACTCGGCTTACGAGCCGTAACGAGCAGCGATGGTATGACAGCAGACTGGTACCGCATGCCGGAAGATGTATTATCAACCATATCAAATCGTATCGTAAATTCTGTAAAAGGAATCAATCGAGTGGTCTATGATGTAACGTCGAAACCGCCCGGAACAATTGAGTGGGAGTGAAGTTACTGGTGAATGGTAGTTGGTGATTGGTAGCTAGAAAAATGGTTAAAAAATTATTCATTCAAATATGATACTAGGGGTTAAATAATATGTGTGGAATAGTCGGATATTTCGGTAATAAAGATTCTGTCCCCATCTTAATCAATGGGCTGAAACGCCTTGAATATAGAGGATACGATTCAGCCGGTTTGGCTGTTATCGGAGATGATCAATTACATTGGCTGAAAAAAGCCGGTAAAGTATCTGTGATTGAATCTGAAGCGGATGACCATGTATTAAATGGTACAGTTGGTATAGCCCACACACGCTGGGCAACTCACGGCGAACCCAATGATGTGAATGCGCACCCACATTTGGATCAGACAGGAAATATTGCATTGATCCATAACGGTATTATTGAAAATTATAATGTCATTAAACAAGTGTTGGAAAAGGAGGGAGTCACGTTTCAGAGTGAAACTGATTCCGAAGTCCTGGTACAGTTGATATCAAAAATTTATTATAAGGACGGTCTTTCTTTTCCGGAAGCTGTCCAAGCGGCACTTCAGGAAGTCGTGGGCGCTTACGGTATTGTGGTCATTTGCAAGGACGAACCTGATATAATGGTTGCTGCTCGTCATGGAAGCCCATTGGTCTTGGGTGTAGGTGAAGGTGAATATTTTATTGCCAGTGATGCGTCGCCAATCGTGGAACATACACGAGGTGTTGT
>JACNLB010000137.1 GCA_014381755.1 Fidelibacterota bacterium
ATTATGTCGCAAATATATGCTATATTTGCGACAAGAATACAACCATATTATGCCGTTAAGCACTGAAAATAAGATACTTACCAAAATAAAAAAAGCCAAGAGGGGTGCGCTCTTTTTTACAAGTGATTTTACACAATTTGGAAATGCCAAAGCGGTGAGCAAGGCTCTGCAAAGGTTGGTTAATAAACGGGAGATACATCGTGTAGCACGAGGTATTTACGCACATCTTCGCAAAAGTGAATTTGGCGGGTTTGTTTATCCCGGCGCTGACGATATTGCAAAAGCAATTGCACGAAAGGATAGGGCGAAAATAATTCCAACAGGTTCTATGGCGATGCATTTATTAGGGTTGAGTACACAAGTTCCGCTGAAGGTGGTTTACTTCACAGATGGGAGTCCCAGAAAAATAAATTTAGGTAAACAAACCATCCTTTTCAAAAAGACCACACCAAAAACATTGGCAATCAGGGGTGAGTTAAGCCAATTGGCAATACAAGCATTACGAGAGTTAGGGAAAGATTACACCACGGACATAGAAAAAGAAAAAATAATTGAATTGTTAAAAAAGGAAAAGAAAACACATCTTGTGCATGATATGAGGTTAGCTCCCGTTTGGATTCAAGAGATAATGAGAAAAGCATTAGATGACGAATAAATTCTATTCTTTAACTCCTGAAAAGCGATTGGAGATTTTCGCAGAAATAAGAGAAATAAACGGTCTTCCATTATTTTCTATTGAAAAAGACTGGTGGGTTGTCCAAACGCTGCGGTTGATATTTCAGATGGATGTTGGGAAACACCTTTTATTTAAAGGTGGTACATCTTTAAGTAAAGCGTGGGAACTCATTGAGCGGTTTTCTGAAGATATTGATTTGGCATTAGATAGAACATTTTTAGGCTTCGCCGAGAATATCACCCGTTCTCAAATCAGCAAACTGCGAAAGGCTTCTCTTGATTATCTGTCAAATACCTTTTTCCCAGAGTTGGAAAATCAATTTCTTGAATCAGGATTTGAGGGAGTAGAATTAAAATTAGGGGAAATAAAAAGCATAGATCAAGATCCTCTAATAATTGAAATCTATTATCCAGCCATAACAGAAAATTCACCATACGTTTCCCCAAAAATGTTGGTGGAAATCGGAAGCCGGTCTATGGGCGAGCCATTTACGCACAGACAGTTTTCTTCAATGGTTGGTGAGCACATTGCCGGTCAATCATTCGCTGACCCACCTATCGTAATACCATGTGTCAACCCGGAAAGAACCTACTTGGAGAAAATGTTTCTTCTTCATGAAGAATTTCAACGACCTGAAGAAAAAATACGAGTAAATAGGTTAAGTCGGCATTTGTACGATATTTATAAAATTTCTCAAACTGATTATGCAAAAATTACCGTACAAGATAGAGGATTGTTCGAATCTATAGTAAGTCATCGAAAACATTTCAGTAAGATGGGCGGCGTAGATTATTATAGTCATTTCCCTCCGAACTTGAATCCAATGCCACCTGACAACCTTATGAAACTATGGGAAAATGACTACAAAACAATGCAAGATGAGATGATCTATGGTGAGAGTCCTCCATTTGAAGAGCTGATTAAGAGTATTGAAAAAACGGTTGAGGAAATTAATAGCATTCGTTGATAAGCCTATTGCACCAAAAAATCCTTCGCTATGCGGGGCATGCAATTAAAATCAGTCTATTTTCTGCAGAACTATATTTTATTTATAAAAAACACTAAAAATCCCACTTTCCCGTATAGGAAAACACATACCAACAAATGTAATTTCGCCAGCCATTTTTATTGGAATAATGGCAAAATTTATACATTAAAATATCACGTTTGGAAAAAATTATGGATTTCTTAAAAGAACTGGGAATTGAACAGGAAAATTACGGAGCATGCATCGGTGGTGAAGATTGGATTAAAACGACAGATGGGAAAAAATTAAAATCCGTTAATCCGTCTACAGGTGACGTCATTGCATCTGTAATTCAAGCAACGGAAGCTGATTATGAAAAAGTTATGCTTGCATCTGATACAGCATTTAGCCAATGGAAAAAAGTCCCGGCACCGATTCGCGGTCAATTAATTCTGGAAATTGGCAATGCATTACGTGAAAAGAAAGATGCTTTAGGAAGTTTAGTTTCACTTGAAATGGGTAAAATAAAGCAAGAGGGCGATGGTGAAGTGCAGGAAATGATCGATATTGCCGATTTTGCCGTTGGTCAATCACGTATGCTTTATGGCAAGACCATGCATTCAGAGCGCCAGGATCATCGTATGTATGAGCAATGGCATCCATTGGGAAATGTGGGTGTCATCACAGCTTTTAACTTTCCTGTTGCCGTCTGGGCATGGAATGCCTGTCTTGCAGCCATTTGCGGTGACATTACCATTTGGAAACCATCATCATCTACACCGCTTTGTGCTGTGGCTGTTCAAAATATTGCCAATGACGTACTTAAAAAACATGGATATATGGGAATATTTAATACAATTATCGGCAGCGGATCTATCGTAGGCGAACGTATGCTGAATGATAAACGCGTACAATTAGTATCATTTACCGGTTCCACAAAAATGGGACGTCATGTGTCCGAAGTCGTATCTGAACGATTTGGTAAAACAATTCTGGAACTCGGTGGAAATAACGCAATTATCGTCGATGAAACAGCCGATATGAAAATGGTGATTCCGGCCATTGCATTTGGTGCAGTGGGGACTGCCGGACAGCGTTGCACAAGTACACGCAGAATAATCGTTCAAGAATCCCGTTATGATGAATTGGTAAAAAAACTGGTAAGCGCATACAAACAAGTGAATATTGGTAATCCGTTAAATAGTGAAACACTTATGGGCCCTTTAGTGAATGAAAGTGCTGTTGCAGATTTTACGAATGCGTTGGAAAAAGTCCAGAAATCCGGTGGAGAAATTCTTTACGGCGGAAAAACTCTCGACGGTAATTTTGTCCAGCCAACCATCGTAAAAGCAGAGAACCAATGGAATATTGTTCAGGAAGAAACATTTGCACCGATTTTATACATTATCACTTACAAAACACTTGATGAAGCGATAGCTATACATAATAATGTTCCCCAGGGACTTTCTTCATCCATGTTTACACTAAACGTCCAGAATGCAGAAACATTTCTATCTTCCTTTGGAAGTGATTGCGGAATTGCCAATATTAATATCGGCACTTCCGGTGCCGAAATCGGCGGAGCCTTTGGCGGTGAAAAAGAAACGGGAGGTGGAAGGGAATCTGGTTCTGATTCTTGGAAACAATACATGCGCCGACAAACCAACACGATTAATTGGAGCAAGGAATTACCACTTGCTCAAGGAATTAAATTCGATCTTACAGAATAATTTAGGAGAGAAAATGAAGATAGCACCAACTGACGTTCGCAAAACCATTGCCAAACACATGCTGGCAGATGGAATGGAACAGGTGATTGATTTAGAAAAAAGCCACGGCTCATGGCTGGTGGACAGCAGAGACGGTAGGGAATATCTGGATTTATTTTCCATGTTTGCTTCCATGCCTATTGGTTACAACCATCCTTATGTAATGGAAAATAAAGAACGCTTAACTCAAGCAGCTATAAACAAAGTAACCAATTCTGATGTTTATTCAACAGAAATGGCAGATTTTGTTGATACTCTGGCACGGGTAGCTCAACCGGATTATCTGCCTTATGCTTTTTATGTGGAAGGTGGTGCATTAGCGGTGGAGAATGCGTTGAAAGTAGCCTTTGACTGGAGAGTGCGTAAGAACTTGGCTGCGGGAAAAGGTGAAAAAGGAACCAAGGTTATCCATTTTAAAGACTGTTTCCACGGACGATCAGGATATACAATGTCTATGACTGATTCACCTGATCCACGTAAAACATTATATTTCCCAAAATTTGATTGGCCAAGAGTCTCTAATCCAAAAATGACATTTCCCATTAATGAAGCGGCTGTTTCAAAAGCAGAAATACAGTCCATTGCTGAAATCAATGCTGCGATTGCAGCAAATCCCGATGAAATTGCCGCATTAATCATCGAGCCTATTCAAGGTGAAGGTGGCGACAATTATTTCCGAGAAGAGTTTTTTCGAAAACTACGAAAAATATGTGATGAAAATGAAATCATGCTCATTTACGATGAAGTTCAAACCGGAATTGGTCTTACGGGTAAAATGTGGGCGCATCAGCATTATGGAGATGATTGCCGTCCGGATATCATCAGTTTTGGCAAGAAAACACAGATATGCGGGATTTTCGTTTCTGATCGAGTGGATGAGGTAGCACATAATGTATTTCATGAATCCAGTCGTTTGAACTCCACTTGGGGCGGAAATATTGCAGATATGGTGCGTATTACACTTTATTTGGAAGTCATTGAAAAGGAAGGCCTCGTTCAAAGGGCAGCTGATAATGGTATGATTGTTATGGATAAACTCCAGGAACTCCAGGCAAAATTTAATGATGTTGTATCAAATTCCCGAGGTAAAGGACTTTTTTGTGCATTTGATTTGCCCAATGGCGATATGCGAGATAAGTTAATTTCGCTCATTGCAGATGAAGGAGCAATGATGCTTGGCTGCGGTACAAAATCCATCCGCTTCCGTCCTCATTTGAACATAAGTTTAGATGAAATAAAAATGGGATTTGATATGATTCAAAGAGCCATAGAAAAACTGTGACATCAGAAAAAAACGTTGGAAAATTGTACATCGTTGCAACACCCATTGGCAATTTAAAAGATTTTACGTATCGAGCAGTCGAACAATTAGAGAACGTCCAGCTCATTGCTGCGGAAGATACTCGTCACTCAAGAGTGCTTCTCCAACATTATAATATCACTACACCCACCATTAGTTATTTCGAACATAACCGCTTTACGCGCATTCCAAGGATTATTGAAACACTTCAAAGCGGTTCTGACGTAGCCGTCATAACCGATGCGGGAACTCCGGGCGTCAGTGATCCTGCATATAAATTGGTTCGCGCAGCTATTGAAGAAGGCATAACAGTAGAAGCTATTCCCGGTAGTTCAGCTTTATTAACTGCATTGGTATCTTCCGGACTGCCTACTGATCGATTTCTTTTTGAAGGATTTATTCCATCCAAAAAGGGTCGAAAAAAGAGGTTGAAAGCTGTACAGCATGAAAATGCAACTTTAGTATTTTTTGAAAATCCTAAACGAATTCAAAGAACATTAAAAGATATTTATGAAGTCATTGGAGACCGACCCGCCGTATTGGCAAGAGAATTGACAAAAATCCATGAAGAAATAATTCGTGGAACTGTTTCAGAGTTAATGACGTATTTTTCACAAAAACCCCCAAGGGGAGAATGTGTATTAATGATCGGAAAAGATGACCCAAATGTCTATTTTTAAGTGAATTATTTTTTAGAATGAAAACATATGTTGAAAAACAGAAATGAATGTAAATAAGAAAATGATGCTGTTGAGTAAATATTTAAAACGTAATTATGTAAAGAAACAAAATTTACGTTTTACATATTTACGTTTTATTTTTTATTCCACGAGGTGAATTAATGGAATTGAATCGATCTCGCTTCATCACTTTTGAAGGCATTGATGGTTGTGGAAAATCCACGCAGGCAAAATTGCTTATGGAAACGCTGAATAATGAAGGATGTAAAACAGTTCTTGTTCGTGAACCGGGTGGTACTCGTGTATCTGAAGCGGTACGGGAAATACTATTAACCAAAGGAATGGATGAACTTGAGCACCGAACCGAAGCTTTGCTCATGACTGCCAGTCGCGCACAACTCACGGATGAAGTTATCTTACCCAATCTTGATAATGGCAATTGGGTTATTGCTGACCGTTTTGCTGATTCAACATTGGCATACCAAGGCGGCGGACGATCATTGGATGTAGAATGGCTCATTAAATTGAATGATTATGCTACAGCCGGATTAACTCCGGATTTGACTGTTTTTGTGGACATTATGCCTGAAGAAGGCCAACGCAGGAGGGAAGCTAATAATCCTGATCGCATCGAAAAAGCAGGCGTGGATTTTCAACAAAAAGTTCGTAAAATGTATCATGTAATAGCAAAACGGTTTGCCGAAAGAATTTTTGTAGTCGATGGCCATGAAACAATCGAAAATATTCAGCGTAATATTTGGCAGGAAATAACAAGGAGATATTTTTTGTGATGCATTTGTTTAATAATAAAAGGAAAAAGATATTCATCAGCGTTCTACTCGCTGGTTTTATTTTTATCATTATCGGTGCTTCAAACTCCGATACATACCGAAGTATTGCCCGCTCCCAGCGAATCATTAATGAAGTATATAAACATCTGATCGTTAATTACGCTGACGAATTGGATACGGATGAATTCACTAAAATTAGTATAAATAATATGCTGTCTGATTTGGATCCCTATACAGTGTATTTGGAGTCGGAAGAACGGGATAATTTGGATATGCTTACTCACGGTAAATATGGCGGAGTTGGTATTCAGCTTGGTAAGAGGGATGATCACTTAACTGTAATATCTCCCATGGAAGATTCACCTGCCAAACGAGCCGGCATTTTAAGTGGAGATATTATTAGTAAAATAGATGATCAAGATGTGAAGGACCTTTCATTAAACGAAGCAGCAAAATTAATTCGCGGTCAAAAAGGAACAACGGTTGTATTGTCTATAATTCGATTAGGTGAAGAAGAAGCAATCGACTTTCATTTAACTCGCAGTGACATAAAAGTTCAAGATATTCCTTTCGCCGAAATGATAGACGATGAAACAGGTTACATTGTGTTAACACGTTTTTCCAAAAATGCTCCTAAAGAAATGGAAAAGGCTCTTCGTAATTTATTAAGTCAGGATATGAATAATCTCATTCTTGATTTACGCAATAATCCCGGTGGTCTTTTAGCCGCAGCAATTGACATTTTAGAATTAATAGTTCCAAAAGGTGAGAAGCTGCTTTGGACCAAAGGTCGCAATAGAGAATCAAACAGGGAATTTATTTCCCGTAAAAATCCTTTACTGGATGAAAAAATTAAGATTGCCGTTTTAATAAATGAAGGCAGTGCATCTGCCAGCGAAATAGTTTCCGGTGTTATTCAGGATTTAGACAGAGGAATCGTAATCGGACATAAATCGTTTGGTAAAGGATTAGTACAGTCTGTGTACGGCATTGATCAAAAACGATCATTAAAAGTAACAACAGCGAAATATTATATACCCAGCGGCAGGCTTATCCAAAAACCGGATTATTTAAATAATAAAGTTGTAAAAAATGTTGCCATGGAAGATTCTATATTTACAACAAAAGGCGGACGTACAGTTAAAGGCGGCGGTGGCATCGTTCCTGATTTCATTATAAAAGATGAACGTGTTGGACCGCTTACGCGTGAGTGCTGGCGAAAGAGTTATTTCTTTTCGTTTGCTAGAGAAAAGAAAAATGGATTTGAAACGTTTGAAGATGTTCTGGATGATGATGGAATTTTGGAGGCATTTTCCATTTATCTCTCGAATCATGAATTGGACGTAAAAATAGATGGTCAATCCCAATTTGAAGAGAGCAAAGAAAAGCTGCAATCTTATGACGAAAAAAATGCAAAGTTGAATTACGCATTAAAAGTGATTGAGGAATTTATTGAAGACACTGAAGAATCCTTATTTCAAGATGAATTTGAAAATATAAGGAAGGGTGTCTATGCTAATTTTGCCCAGCTCTTTGATGGAAATAAAGGGCGAATCCGTTACAATATTGATCAAGACGATGTTATCATTAAAGCGCGTCAATTGCTGCATGATCATATGGCATATACAGAAACATTTATTGTAGTCACGAATAATTAGTATTTTCATAAAACCCTTCTATTATTCCGTCAGAAAAGCATTAAATTCCACGACTTTTTTCCAACTGAAATGGGGCGATTAGCTTCCCGACCCAAAGGGGTGCAGGGCAGGCAGTTGGTTTAACCAACTTCGCATTAAGATTTTTGAAGTTGAAAAAAAGGGCGATTAGCTCAGTTGGTTAGAGTGCTTGCTTGACATGCAAGAGGTCGGCAGTTCAAGTCTGCCATCGCCCACAGAACGAGTGATTGGCAGTTCCCTGTCCGCCGAAATGAAATGCAGGCGGGAAGTCTGCCATCGCCCACAGAACGAGTGATTGGCAGTTCCCTGTCCGCCGAAATGAAATGCAGGCGGGAAGTCTGCCATCGCCCACAGAACGAGTGATTGGCAGTTCCCTGTCCGCCGAAATGAAATGCAGGCGGGAAGTCTGCCATCGCCCACAGAAATAAAAAATAGATTAATAATGAAACATAAAACAAACTCTATCTTTCTCTCTGCAGATGAAAATTTGCACTTGGCGCTGTATATCCATTTTATAATCTGATTTGTACTTTTTTAAAATATTTTCATGAGTAACATAACCATAACATTCCCCGACCAATCCACACGGTCTTTTCCGGCCGGTGTTTCCACGATGGAGATTGCTGAAAGTATAGGTCCTCGACTGGCTAAAGCTGCTGTTGCAGCACGCATTGACGGCGAAATCGTCGATTTAACAACGTGCATTGATCAAAATGTAGACATAGAAATTATTACGGGAGATTCAGAATTAGGGCACGAAGTACTTCTTCATAGCACAGCACATCTTATGGCGCAGTCAGTAAAAGCACTAATGCCTGATGCCAAAGTGACCATCGGCCCAGCCATCGATAATCGATTTTATTACGACTTCGATATTGACGGTACGTTTTCTGATGAAGACTTGGAAAAGATCGAAGCCAAAATGAGGGAATTGTCTGAAAGTGATTTTACTGTAAACAGATTAGAATTAAGTCGGAATGATGCGTTGAAAAGATTCAAAGATATGGGTGAAACGTATAAAGTGGAAATTATTGAGCAGATTGATGAAAAGGACACGATTTCAGCTTATAGTCAAGATGATTTTATAGATTTATGTCGCGGACCTCACGTTCCATCTACGGGAAAGATTAAGCATTTTAAACTATTAAGTACTTCCGGTGCGTACTGGCGGGGAGATGAAAATAATACAATGCTCCAACGTATTTATGGTACCGTTTTCAGTTCAAAAAAAGGATTGGATGAATATCTTCATAATTTGGAGGAAGCGAAAAAGCGGGATCATCGTAAACTTGGAAAAGAATTAGATTTATTTTTCTTCCACTCATTATCTCCTGCAAGTCCATTTTTTACGGATAAAGGTGCCGTCATTTATAATGGTCTCGTAAGTTATATGCGTGAACTATATCAACAGTATGGATATGATGAAGTTATCAGTCCCCAAGTGTTTGACATGGAATTATGGAAGCAGTCCGGACATTACGAAATGTTTATAGATAATATGTTTAGTATGGAAATGGGCGAACGGGAGTTTGGTTTAAAACCCATGAATTGTCCCGGCCACACTTTGATGTATTCACATGGATTGCATTCCTATCGTGATCTTCCCATGCGTATGGCTGATTTTGGCCGTTTGCATCGTTTTGAAAAAGCAGGCGTTCTTTCAGGATTAACTCGGGTTCGCAGCATGGTCCAGGATGATGCTCATATATTTTGTACTTCTGATCAAATTGGAGATGAAATACGCGATCTATTTGAAATGGTTCAAAAAGTGTACGATACATTTAACTTTAAAGATTTATCCATTGCATTGAGCACCAGACCGGAAAAAGCATTAGGAGATGTTAAATTGTGGGATAAAGCTGAAACAACCTTGAAGGATGTTTTAGAAAAGTCGAATTTTGAATTTACAATCGATGAAGGTGAGGGAGCATTTTACGGACCAAAGATCGATTTTCACGTGAAAGATGCTTTACAGCGTGATCATCAATTGGCAACAATCCAATTGGATTTTGTTTTGCCTGAACGATTCAAATTGAAATATATCGCTGAAGATGGTAGTGAAGCCCGTCCCGTTATGATTCATCGCGCAATTTTAGGATCACTGGAACGATTTTTTGGTGTATACTTAGAACATTGCGGAGGAGATTTTCCTTTGTGGTTGGCGCCGGTTCAAGTAACTGTCTTACCAGTTTCAGACAAAGTGCAAGAATATGCTGAATCACTTACACAAAAATTAAACGCAGCCGATTTGCGTGTTCAGCTAGATGATAAAGCGGACAAAATCGGAGCAAAAATTCGCCAGGCTGAATTGAGTAAAATTAATGTAATGCTCATCGTTGGCGAAAAAGAAGCAGAAGCCGGAACAGTATCTGTTCGCCGTCGACATCAAGGTGACTTGGGTGCAATGGACGTTTCAGAACTGATCGATCTGTTAAAAGAAGAAATAAAACAAAGGAGTTCATAATCGGAAAAAGGAATAAAACACGTATAAATGATAAAATAATGGAAGATGAAGTTAGATTGATTTCTGAAGACGGCGAACAACTGGGTGTCGTTAAAATTGATGATGCTATAGAAAAAGCTCGAAACGCCGGACTGGATTTAGTAGAAGTGGCACCGAATTCTAAACCACCTGTATGTAAAATTCTTAATTTTGGAAAGATTAAATATGAAGCAAAGAAAAAGCTTCAAAACAGTAAAAAGAAACAGCATGTTATTAAAATTAAGGAAGTACGTGTTCGTCCTGCCATAGGCGAAAATGACTTAAATACTAAAATGAACATGGGGAGAAAATTTCTGAAAGATGGTTGTAAATTAAAGGTGACGATTATGTTCCGAGGACGAGAATTAAGTCGCGCTCAAGAAATGGGCGATGCGATTCTCGAACGCATCACAGCGATGTTGGAAGATATTTCTGAACCAGATCAGCAATCAGAATTAGAAGGACGGAGAATATCCGTCATGTTTACTGCAAAGTAGGAGAACCTAATGCCTAAGATGAAAACACGTCGAAGCGCTGCAAAGCGGTTCAAATTAACAGGGACCGGACGTATTCGACGTAACAAAGCAAACCATAGACACATGCTCATCAGGCGGAGCAAAAGCGCGAAACGAAAAATGCGTAATGCAGGACTCGTTTCCAGCGCTGAAGAAAAGCGCGTCCGCAAGATGCTTGGAATCTAAAGGAGTATAGAAGATGCCAAGAGCTAATAGTTCTGTGCCAAGACACAGACGTCATCGTAAGGTAGTAAAGCAGGCCAAAGGCTACTATGGTGCCCGGAGCCGCAATTTCAAGGCTGCAAAAGACGCAGTCTGGAAAGCAGGGCAATATGCCTATCGTGATCGCCGTCAGCGGAAACGTTTTTTTCGCAGACTATGGATCACTCGCATCAATGCGGCTGTCCGGCAGCATGGTTTGACTTATTCTGCATTTATTGCCGGTTTGAAGGAAAAAGAGATTGAACTGGACCGCAAGGTCTTGGCCGATATGGCCATGAACAATCCTGATTCTTTCGCCGAATTAGTCAGTTCTGTAAAGAGCTAACGATGACCATCAATGAGTCCATAGCGTCGGTTCGAAAATCTTTTCGAGCCGACCTTGACTCGTTTCCTTCTGACCTGAGGGAAGTCGAATTACTGCGTTCAAAATATTTTGGCCGAAAAGGCTTACTCGCCGAATTGTATAAGCAACTGGCGGACATACCTAATAAAGAAAAGCCAAAATCAGGGCAGGCGATTAATGCATTAAAAATCGAATTAAAGAGTGAATTTGATCAAAAAGCATCTTTAGTAAGCGGTGATAATCAAGATGAGGACGAACAATCATTAGACCTGTCTTTGCCCGGATTTCCTATCACCAGCGGGTCTATTCATCCCCTCCAGCAAACATTGGATGAGATTAAGAGCATTTTCAAATCAGTAGGATTTAAGGTAGCCTATGGGCCTGAGATTGAAGATGATTACCACAATTTCGAAGCACTGAACTTTCCCAAGCATCATCCAGCTCGGGATATGCAGGATACATTTTTTGTTGAGGAAGATGTTGTATTACGCACTCACACATCGAATGTGCAAATCCATCTGATGGAAGAGCAGGAACCGCCATTGCGATACATAGTTCCGGGGCGAGTTTATCGCAATGAAGCTGTCAGTTATAAGAGCTATTGCCTGTTCCATCAAATCGAAGGATTATTCGTTGATAAAAATGTGTCCATGGCAGATCTTAAAGGAATTTTGGATTATTTTGTAAAGCGCTTTTTTGGCGAAGGAATCCCCATGCGATTTCGTCCCAGTTTTTTTCCTTTTACTGAACCAAGTGCAGAAGTGGATATTTGGGATGATAAACGTGGAAAATGGATGGAGATTTTGGGGTGCGGTATGGTAGATCCTAATGTATTCGATAATGTGGGTTACGATTCGAGTATTTGGCATGGCTACGCCTTCGGGATGGGAATTGAGCGCATGACCATGCTGAAATACGGTATTGATGATATTCGCCTGTTTTATCAAAATGATATTCGTTTCCTGGAGCAGTTCTAATGCGTGTATCCATTCCTTGGCTGAAAACATTCGTTAATATCAAGCAGTCGACTGCTGAACTTGCGGAAACACTTACCATGCTTGGCTTGGAAGCTGATATGCCTGAGAGTGCTTCTTTTTCAGGTATTATTGTGGGAAAAGTATTAAAAGCGGATAAACATCCCAATGCTGACCGTTTAAGTTTATGCACAGTTTCAGATGGTAGTGAGGAGTATCAAGTTGTGTGCGGTGCGCCTAATGTAGCTGCTGATCAGCTTGTTCCATTTGCCAAAGTGGGTGCTGTACTTGGCGATGATTTTAAAATCAAAAAAACCAAAATTCGCGGTGAGGTCAGTTTTGGAATGATATGTTCTGAAAGAGAATTAGGACTCTCTGATGAGCATGAAGGTATTATGGTGTTGAATGAAAATGCAAAAATCGGTTCTGATTTCGCGGATTATTTGAGTTCTAATCTGGATTATTTGGAAATTGACCTTACACCGAATCGTCCCGATTGCATGTCCCATGTTGGCGTCGCACGTGAAATATCCGTAAAGACAGGGCAGAAGTTGAAATTTACGCATGCTGAAAAGCGACACTATAAAAAGAATGAAGTCGCTGAAATTTTATCTGTGAACATAGAAGATAAAAACCTGTGTCCACGATATGTAGCCGGAGTTGTAAAAAATATAACTGTAGGACCTTCGCCGGATTGGATGAGGAATTTACTGGAATCAGCCGACCAGCGCAGTATCAATAATATTGTGGATATTTCAAATTACGTCCTTTTGGAAATGGGACATCCTACACATATTTTTGATTATAATAAGGTTCCATCACAAACTATCGGAATACGTAAAGCGAAAAAAGGGGAAAGTGTAACCACCCTTGATGAAGAAAAACGAACATTAGCCGATCAATTGGTTATAACCGATGGCAAAAAACCCATCGCAATCGCCGGAATCATGGGAGGACTCGATTCTGCTGTTATGGATACAACATCCACAGTTTTGATTGAAAGTGCATATTTTGATCCCATTACCATTCGTCGCGGCGCAAAATCATTAGGCATGTCTACAGAAGCATCAAAACGGTTTGAGCGTGGTGCAGATCCGAAAGGTGCTGAACATGCGTATTGGTGTGTTGTTGAATTGCTGGAAGAATTGGCAGGTGGAGAGTGGGTACCCGGAATAATCGATGAATATCCGAAGAAGATTAGTCAGAATTCGATTATACTCACTCGGGAAAAAATTGATATTCTTTCGGGATGTGAATTATCTGACACATTTGTAACGGACACATTATCACATTTAGAAATTGACGTTAAAAAAGACGATAAAAATAAATGGACATGTATTCCACCGTCATTTCGTCCTGATTTGGAAAGGGAAGTGGATTTGATAGAGGAATGCTGCCGAGTGTATGGGTATGATAAAATTCATTCCAGTTTTCATTATGGCGGTCTTTACGATCTGGCAGAAGTGGATCCGGAAGATGTTTTGAGTATAATTGCCAACACCGTGTCCGGTCTTGGTTTCAGGCAATGTTTTTTGAATTCACTTACGGACGAAAAAACGTCCGGGTTGATGGGTAATGATTCAGTTGCTATGAAAAATCCATTGAGTGCGACCTTATCTCATTTGCGAACTTCTTTATTTCCGGGGTTATTGGAAACGGTGAATTATAATATTCGAAACGGTAACGCGAACGTGAATCTGTTCGAGATTGGAAAAGAATACAATTCCGGAAAAGAATACAGCGAAGTCTATCATTTGACGGGAGCAATGCACGGCGAATGGATCAATAAAAGTGTACATAATGATGAACTTCAGCAATCCATTCACTCCTTGAAGGGAATTCTAGAAGCATTATTTAGTCGATTAAACATATATGCTGTCGAATTCTCAAAGGCAGATCATGATCATTATGACTTTGGTTTAAATATTTCTCTTGGCAAAACCGTCATTGGAAATTTCGGTAAGCTAAAAAAGGAAATGCTTGATGATTTGGATGTAGATACAGATACAATTTTTGGTTTTGATATTGAACTTAAGTCCGTAACAAAAGAGATGGGTTTTGTTAACAAATATATTGCTATTATACCATTTCCAACAGTTGGCCGAGACATGAATTTTGTCCTAGATCAGCATATTGAAACCGGAGATGTAACAAAGGCAATGAAAAATACTAACAGCAAGATTTTAATCTCCGTTAAACCGGTTGATATCTTCCAACATGAATCATTGGGACAGAATAAGAAAAGTGTTACGTTTCATCTTCAGTTCCAAAGTGCTGTTAAAACCCTTGAAGAAGCAGAGATAAATTCAGCAATGAATGATATTACAGCTATTATAACAAAGAAATTTCATGCTAAATTAAGAGACTAAATATTTAAAACAGGATTGAACTATGGATAATAATGACAGTTTAGCCCGTGTTTCCATTTTTGGACACGAATACACAGTAAAAGCGCCGGCTGATTCTACATATATCAAAAATATCGCCGAATATGTTGACACTAAAATGCGCGAAGTCCAGGAAGGAATGCCGGACGGACAATCGACTGAACGTATCGCAATCTTGGCTGCAATGAACATATCGGATGAGCTTTTTACTAACAATAAAAATAATGAAAATTTCTCATCTGAAGTGGAAAATAAAGTTCAATCTTTGATCGAAATTATCGACGAGAATATTTAGCCATCAGCCGCAAAGTTCACGAAGATTCACGAAGGCCAATTAACTTAGGATAAATTTTATGATCTTTTTATTATGACTGAAGCATTGATTTTATCGGGGAAAACTGTCAGTCATGAAGTATACAATACCCTCCAATCACAAATAGACTCACTTAAATCTTCCGGATGCACACCGGGGCTGGCTGTTGTTCTCGTTGGGGACGATCCCGCATCGAATGTTTATGTCAACAGTAAAGCGCGACGCTTCAATAAATTAGGTTTATTTTCTGAAACAATTCGTCTTCCTGAAGATATAGGTGAGGATGAACTTTTATCAAAAATTCAAGAATTAAATAATGATGACAGGTTTCACGGTATTCTAGTACAAATGCCTTTACCAAAACATCTGAATGAAGCAGTCATTATTGAAGCAGTGAATCCCTTAAAAGATGTGGATGGATTTCATCCGGAAAATCTGGGCAGATTAACAGCAGGGCGTCCCAGATTCGTTCCCTGTACACCGAAGGGAATTATGCGTATTCTAAAACATTATAATATTGATCCGTCAGGTAAGCATGTAGTGGTATTAGGACGCAGCAATATTGTGGGTCGACCTATATCAATTCTCATGAGTTTGAAACAAACTTTTTCAAATGCCACAACAACGATTTGCCATTCCGGAACTGCGGATATTCCTTATCACACACTGCAGGCAGACATTTTGATTGCTGCCATAGGTGTACCGAATTTTGTAACATCTTCGCACATTAAAGAGGGAGCTGTGATCATTGATGTTGGAATTAACAGGGTAGAGGATGATTCTGAAAAAGGGTATAGGTTAGTCGGAGATGTATACTTTGATTCGGTGAATGAAAAAGTATCAGCAATTACACCCGTTCCCGGCGGTGTTGGACCCATGACAATAGCCATGCTTGTGGAAAATACCGTAGAAGCAGCTGAACGCTTGGTGAGTGGTTGAGTGGTAATCAGTAAATTAGTAAATTAATAAGTGGTGAATTGATAAGTTGGTGTCTGGTTTCCTCTTACTCCTCACCAATAACCAAAATGCGCCCGTAGCTCAGCTGGATAGAGCGCTTGCCTCCGGAGCAAGAGGTCACAGGTTCAAATCCTGTCGGGCGTAC
>JACNLB010000009.1 GCA_014381755.1 Fidelibacterota bacterium
TTGCAAGGGGATTGCCGCACTCCACTACGTTCCGTTCGCAATGACAGCATTTGAGGTTTTTTGGTGGTTTGTTGTTTGTATTAGGGTTAATCCTTTTTTGCCGGCCAAAACAGAAAACGGCTGCAGACATCGCAGGTTTGCAGTGTTGTACCTTGTTTTAATTCTGCGATTTTCTGGGGAGGGACGATGGATCCGCACCCGCCACAAGATGTTCCCAAAGTTTCCACAACAGCCAAACCATCCCGAGCAACAAAAACACGATCATATTTCGAAATAACCGAACCAGATAATTCTTTAACTATATCCGAACGATCACTTTCCAGATTCATTTTCTTTTCTGAAGATTCTTCAATCAATGATTCCAAATTTGATTTCCTTTTATGAAGATCTTCAGTCAATGATTCCAAATTATTTTCCCTTTTTTCTGATTCGGTGGAAAGAGTATCCTTTTCTTCAATCAGTTCGAGTTCATTCAATTCGATATTATTTAGTTCTTCCTTAAGATAATCTATTTCTTGAGATAAGGCATCATATTGTTTATTGGTCTTTACTAAAAAAAGTTGATCTTTTAACCTATCAATCTTAACTGTTAGACTTTTTACCTGTAGATCTTTTTTGGAAATCTCCAGTTCTATTTCTTTAATTCGACTTTTACGCTGATCAATGTCTTCCTTTAGCTGTTGTTCTTCTTCAATCAATTGATCAACTTTTACAGGCAAATCACCGAGCAGTTCGCTGATCTCCAGCAATTGGGTATCGATATCCTGCAACTTAATCAATGATAATGTTGAATTCATTTAATGACTCCTAATTCTAAATACAAAAAATGCACCTGTGCAGGTGCATTCAAAAATGGGTTGGAAAAAATGTTCCGGGATGTTCGTATAGTGTTCAATTAAGAACGCCCCTTTCTTTTCGGATAATTATTTTCATACAGCTTTCAAAGTTAAACATAAATCGAGTTATTATACATAACCCATTTCTTTGATTTTCGAAAAAATATCCTCAACTAAAATTTCAGGTGATACAGCTGCAGACGTAATTTCAATTTCAGGGTTCTCCGGTTCCTCGTATGGATCATCAATGCCTGTAAATTGTTTTAGTTTTCCTTCGCGAGCCAAGGCATATAAACCTTTTACATCCCTTTCTTCACACACGGTCAAAGATGTATCCACGTATACTTCAATGAATCCGCCCAAGGGAGAAATTAATTCACGGTTAAAACGGCGGTCTGCCTCATAGGGAGCGATGGGAGCACAAATAGCTATACCACCATTTTTTGTAATTTCACTGGCAACGAATCCAATTCGACGAACGTTCAATTTGCGATGTTCTTGAGAAAAGCCCAATTCACTTGATAAATGTGTACGAACGATATCACCGTCTAAAAGTGTTACGGGACGGCGACCATCTTCCATGAGTTTTACCAGTAATCCATTGGCTAATGTTGATTTACCCGAGCCTGAAAGTCCGGTGAAAAATACAGTGAATCCGCGTTTATCCAGTGCAGGGCGAAAACGCCGCAATTCAGCCACCACTTCCGAATAGGAAAACCATTCAGGGATTTTTTCATCATTTCGCAATCTATCTCGAAGGTCTGTTCCTGATATCATATTGAATTTTTCTTTTTCTCCTAATTCATCTTTGGGAACGTAGGCATCTTTTGAGGGAACGTACACCATGAGTTGAAACGGAACCATTTTGATTCCCAACTCTTCTTCATGTTCTTTCAATAAATCTTGAGCATCATAAGGACCATAAAATGGCTGGCCGTCTTTTCCTGCGCCGGGGCTGGCGTGATCGCGGCCGACAATAAACATATTACAGCCGAAATTCTTGCGAATGATCGCATGCCATAGTGCTTCCCTGGGACCGCCCATGCGCATGGCCAAAGGCAGCAAACTTAACATGGCTGTATCGTCTGCATATTTTGGCAATACATGCTCATAACATCTGACTCGAGTATAATGATCCACATCGCCTGGTTTGGTTAATCCAACCACAGGATGGATAAGAATATTTGCATCATGTTCTGCCGCAGCGCGAATTGTGAGTTCCACATGAGCTCTGTGCATGGGATTTCGCGTTTGAAATGCCACCACATTATTCCAACCATTTTTCTCAAAAAATTCCCGGACTTGAGCCGGAGTGCGTCTCAGCTCTGTATAATCGTATTGTTTAGGAAGCATGAGCCCTTTTACCGGTCCGCCGATATAAACCGGATTGGATTCGTTCAAGAGGTAATTTACTGCGGGATGGCTGTCATCCGTTGTTAAAATAACTTTTTCTGCTTCTGCTGTTTTATCCGGAGACCAGATGGATTCAACTGACATAACAGCAATGGTGAAGCCTTCTTTATCCTTGAGGGCTATTTCATCAGATTGACTCATTTTATTCGCAAAATCGTCTGTAACATCCAATGTGATGGGAATGGGCCAAATTGTGCCATTTTGCAAGCGCATATTATCCAGAACAGAATTGTAATCGGCTTTATTTAGAAAGCCGTTCAAAGGAGAAAAACCGCCGTTGAGGAGCATTTCCAAATCACAGATCTGGCGATCGTTTAACGTCCAAGAAGGAAGTGATTTTGCTTTATTCTTTATTGCGGTTGATGCGGTTGCATCCAGAACTAGATTGCGGAGTTTTCCGCCGTGGGCTTCAACTAATGACATAATAATATTTAAACTTTCAATTATTGGTTTAATACGGCGCGGAATTTATGAAATAATTTTTCAGGATTTGTAACAATTATAGTTAACCACCACCCCAATGAATGGCTATTAATTATTTACAGAACTCGATGGCTCCTCCTCAATAAGGAGGGGATTTTAAATTTTTAATCAAAATATTAAAAAAACGTACGATCTCCCTGGAGAGGATAATGCCTGGAGGGTTATGAAGTCTTTAAGTTTACGAATGGAAGGAGATCGCCACGCTCGTACCTCACTCGCGATGACAGGTTTTTTCTTTTTTATAATAATCACCCATTTTGTCTTAGCGAGGCACGATAAAATTGATAATTGATAATTGACTATTTACTCCCTACTACCATTCCTGCCATTCCTATGCTTCCTTCTACGCTACGCCTCCCCAACTGCGCTACGTCTTC
>JACNLB010000116.1 GCA_014381755.1 Fidelibacterota bacterium
TCCGACTTATTCCTCTCGTAATTTCATGGATTGTACTTGCAGCCCATTTTCTCCGTTATGGGAATTTGGTTATAGTTGTATTGTGTCTAGCTGTTCCGTTATCGCTCCTAATTCCAAAGCGAGTGATATTAAATACAGTTCAATGGCTCACCTTTGGGGGTGTTTTATTATGGATAAAAATAGGTATTGATCTTGTAACGATTCGTTTAGCTGTCCAAGGTGATTACTCACGTCTTATGATTATCCTGTCCATAGTTGCCCTATTTACATTAGGGTCAGGCCTTCTATTATATCATAAATCATTCCACCGACTTTACCGTTAAATCTTTCAAATATTCTCCTCTATAAAACGGGCGAAATTACCTGAATAACTCCGTAATTTCCGCCCCTCATGAAGATCATATCCGTACATAAAAACAGTTTGGGCGCCGAACTGGGGCTCCAGCCCGGCGATAAAATTGAAGCAATCGACGGTTCTCGAGTCAGAGATATCATTGATTATCGATTCAAAGTGTCTGACGATCAGATAAGATTAAAAGTTCGTCAGAGCGGAGAATTGGTGGAGTATGACCTTGAAAAAGATGAAGATGATGATTTAGGTCTGGATTTTGAAGATATGCGTATTCGCCATTGTGCAAATGATTGTATTTTTTGCTTCGTCGATCAAAATCCTGAAGGGATGCGTAGTGGTATGTATTTTCGTGATGGTGATTTCAGAATGTCGTTTCTTCATGGGCATTATATTACACTCACCAATATGGGTTGGAAAGAATTGAAGCGAGTGGTGGAACAGCGCCTAACGCCGTTGTATATTTCTGTTCATGTGACGGATCCCGATAAGCGGCTGGAAATGTTTCTTTATGGTAAGGACGATAATCTTTTATCCAAATTTGAATATTTAACTGAAAATGGCATCGAACTGCACTCGCAAATTGTATTATGTCCCACATGGAATGATGGATCGTTCTTAGAACAAACGATTGCAGATATTCACCAATTTTCGCCTATGGCTCGTAGCATGTCCATCGTTCCGGCGGGTTTAACGAAACACCGCGAAGGATTACCGTTTATCCCGCCCATAACAAAAGAGTATGCAGAAAATACAATCTCTATTTACGAAGAATTTCATAATCGATTTAAACATGCAGACGGCAGCCGTTTTGTTGTTTTGAGCGATGAATGGTACATCCGAATAGGAAAAGACGTTCCTGAAAGGGAATATTATGGGGATATGGAATTGGAAGAAAATGGAGTTGGACAAGTGCGAAATTTTAAAGAAGAATGGTCAGATTTTGACATTCCAATTTTAAAAAAAGAAACTCGCATTACCATCGGCTCCGGAAAACTCATATCGGACACATTCCGCAATTGGTTTATTCCCAAACTGAATGCAATTCCTAACCTGATAGTGAATTATATACCTATCGAAAATAATTTCTATGGAAAAGATGACGTAACCGTAACAGGACTTTTAACCGGGGGAGATATTATACAACAATTACAAGGACAAGATTTGGGGGACAAAGTTATTTTCAGCCAGCGGATTGTCAATGAAACATCCGGAGAAAAAACGTTGGATGATGTTACTCTTAACGATATTTCCAAAGAAATCGGTGTTCCATTTTTAGTATCCCCGGATGAACCTGAAGCATTTTTTAAGATTTTATCCACGGATTAACACAGATAAAACGGATTATAATAAATTGAAAAAGCAGAAAAACAATTTAGAATTCAAACGGATAAATTTTTCAAAAAATAATGAAGAATCTGCGGAGATTCGAGGCAAATAAAATGTCTATTCCAGTTATAGCAATCGTCGGTCGGCCAAATGTCGGCAAATCCACATTTTTCAATCGTGTTCTGCGTCAGCGCAAAGCCATTGTAGATCCACAAGAAGGCATCACCCGTGATCGAGTCTATGGTGAAACAGAGTGGTCCGGGAAGCGCATCAGTTTTATAGACACAGGCGGATTTATTCCTGAAGATGTGGATGTGTTCAATGCGGCAGTTCGAGAGCATTCCAAGTTAGCTATGGGCGAAGCTGATCTGGTTTTATTAATGGTGGATGGACGGGAAAACATAACATCCAGCGATCAAGTCCTGGCTCAAGCCGTTCGGGAAAGTGGTAAGCCCCATATCCTTGTGGTAAACAAATGTGATAATATTAAGCAGGACGATCAGGTGTATAATTTCCATGAATTAGGGATTGAACCCGTTTTGGCCATGTCTGCCCTGTCAGGTCGTCTGACGGGTGATATTCTTGAAGCTGTAGCTGAAAAATTAAACTTGAGCGAGTGGGTTGATTCGGAAGAAGAACAATCTGATTTGCATTTGGCTATTGTGGGAATGCCCAATGTGGGAAAATCATCATTGGTAAATGCGTTATTGCAGAAAGAACAGACGATAGTAACACCCATCGCCGGTACCACCCGAGATTCAGTTGATACAAAAATGAAATGGTACGGAAAAGATGTCATACTTGTAGATACTGCCGGATTACGCAAAAAGAGTAAAGTGACAGATTCAATAGAATTTTATAGTACGGTACGTACAAAGAGATCCGTAGATCAGTGCAATGTTGCGTTGGTACTCATTGATGCAGAAAAAGGATTTAATAAACAGGACAGGTCAATAATAGATTATGTCATAAAATCGGGGAGAGGGTTAGTCGTTGTCGTAAACAAATGGGATTTGATTGAAAAAGATACACATACTATGGAGGAAACAAAAGAATCGATCCGAAGTCAATTTCCCATGTTGAATGATTTTCCGATTTTATTTGTTTCCGCTCTCACAAAACAACGTGTATCAGGCATTTTGAAAGAGGCGATTTCCGTATATGATAATTATCAACAGGAAATTTCCACGAATAAATTAAATACGTTTCTTGAGAATGCAATTAAAACTCGAAGCGTTCCGGCTGAAAAAGGAAAAATGATTCGTATGAAATTTATTAAACAAGTGAGTTCGGCACCGCCGCTGTTTGCCTGTTATGCTAACTATCCAAAATTGATTCCCACTCATTATAAGCGTTTTATGGAAAACCAGCTGCGAGACGCATTTAATTTTGAGGGTGTTCCCATTCGTTTTTCTTTCAGGAAATC
>JACNLB010000008.1 GCA_014381755.1 Fidelibacterota bacterium
TTGGGATATGGATAAAATTAATCTGAATGGCGGTGCAATTGCATTGGGGCATCCATTGGGTTGCTCGGGCGTTCGTATCATAGCCACATTAATAAATGTTATGGAACAGCAAGATACACATATCGGTTTGGCTACCATGTGTATTGGCAGTGGTCAGGGTATTTCAACTATCATTAAACGATAAAAAATAATGGGTAAATATCTTAAAGATCCCATGAGTGGTTTGACACATGTCATTGGTGCAATATTTTCAATTGTTGCTTTTACATTGTTAATTCAAAAATCAGTAAATCCTGTGGATCCATGGAAAATTGTATCTTTTTCAATTTTTGGTACGGGACTTTTTTTGCTTTACACTGCAAGTACTCTATATCACTGGATTCCGGTTTCAGGTCGCGCTGAATCCATCCTGAAGCGTTTTGACCATATGATGATTTATGTATTGATTGCCTCTACATATACACCTATCTGCCTGATACCATTAAGGGGCCCTTGGGGTTGGAGCCTGTTTGGTGTTATTTGGGGATTAGCCTTTTTCGGAATTCTCTGGAAATTATTTCAATTCAAATTCCCAAACTGGTTTTCCACCGTGTATTATATTTTTATGGGATGGTTATCCATTATTGCTATTTGGCCTTTAATAACACACTTAGAAACGGGCGCTTTAATATGGCTATTTATCGGCGGAATTTTTTATTCCGGCGGAGTAATCTTTTACGCATTGGATCGGCATGAATCACCACGGAGGGGATTCGGCTTTCATGAAATTTGGCATGTGATGGTTTTGGCCGGGAGCTTTAGCCATTTTTGGGTCATGTATAAATATATTACAATCATTAACTAAAATAATCGTTGAGGAAATTATGAATCAAAATATTGAAAAAGTCGCTGTTCTCGGAGCGGGAGTTATGGGAGCACAAATCGCAGGTCATTTAGCCAATGCCGGTATTCCTTCCCTCCTGTTCGACATCAACCAGGAATTAGCAGAAAAAGGCGTGGCAATATTAACAAAACTAAAACCGGCACCGCTATTTAAACCCAAAAATGCTGAATTAATTACGCCATGTAATTACGATGATCATATAGAAAAAATCGGCGAAGCAGACTGGGTGCTGGAAGCTGTCGCCGAACGCTTGGACATTAAACACAGCGTGTACGAAAATATGACTCCCCATTTAAAATCTTCAGCGATAGTTACTTCCAATACTTCGGGAATTCCCTTATCAGATTTAATTACCGTTTTTCCTGATGATGTAAAATCCCGATTTATGATTACGCACTTTTTTAATCCACCGCGATATATGCATTTATTGGAATTGGTCAAAAGCGAATTCACCTCCGATGAAGTATATCAAACCATGGCAGAATTTGGTGAAAGCATTCTGGGAAAAGGAATCGTTCATGCAAAAGACACGCCAAATTTTATCGGAAACAGAATCGGTGTTTTCAGCATGGGAGTTACCATGCATACTGCAATACAGCAAGGGTTAACTATTGAAGAAGTGGATAAATTAACCGGTACAATTGTAGGACGCGCAAAAAGCGCTACATTTCGCACAGCGGATATTGTTGGCTTGGATACAATGGTTCATGTATCAAATACGACTTATAATAAAGTTGCAGATGATGAAGAACGTGAAATGTTCAAAATACCCGAAATTGTTCAAACACTTGTAGATGACGGCAGGTTGGGGCAAAAGACTAAAGCCGGTTTTTATAAAAAAACAGATGAGGAAATATTATCAATCGACCTTAAAACGGGCGAATATGGTCCACAAAAAAGAGTCCGATTTGATGGATTTCGTTTAGCGAAAGATCATACATCTACAGCCGGAAAAATAAAAGCATTGGCGTACAGCGATGATAAAGCGGGGAAATTTTTCTGGGAAACATTAGCCAGAGGATTGCTTTACAGCGCTAACCGAATCCCGGAAATCAGTGATGACATCATTAACATTGATAATGCGATTAAATGGGGATTTGGTTGGGAGTTAGGACCATTTGAAGGCTGGGATGCCATCGGTGTACAGCAATCCGTTGACAAAATGCAGGCTGAAAATAGAAAAGTTCCCCAATGGGTTTTGGATATGCTTGCCAGCGGACGATCCTGTTTTTACGAAACAAAAGAGGGCGTTAAAACATATTGGGATGTTTTATCCGGCGAAGCAAAACCCGTTTCCATGCTGGAAAAGACAATTAATCTTAATGTGCAAAAATCTGCCGGGAATTTGATAAAACAAAACTGGAGTGCCAGTCTGATTGATTTAGGCGATGGTGTTTTGAACGTGGAATTTCATTCCATTCTTCAACCCACACTCAATCCCATTGACGGTTCACTGGCTATGACTATCAATGAAGGTCTCGACCTTTTGGAGGAGGGAAAATTCAAAGCGTTGGTGATGGGACATACGGGTCCGAATTTTTGCGCCGGAGCAAACTTGGCGAGCATTCTATCCGTTTGTGAAGCAAAAGAATGGGATAAATTAGAAGGCGCTGTAAAAGACCTTCAAGATTTGACTCAACGGATTCGATTTTCCAAAGCGCCTGTTGTGGCAGCCCCATTTCATTTAACATTGGGTGGTGGTTTTGAACTTATCGGCCCCGCAGCCCATCGAGTCGCAGCAGCTGAATTATATGTTGGATTGGTGGAAGTGGGTGTGGGACTTATTCCCGGTGCCGGTGGGAATCTTCGTCTGCTTTTACACATGATGGAAAACAGCGGTAAAGGGAGAATTAATTCATTCCAAATCGCTCAAAAAGCGTTTGAAACGATTGGCTTTGCCAAGGTAGCTACCAGTGCAGATGAAGCAAAATACATTGGCTATTTACTGAAGACAGATACGATTGTGATGAATAATGATCAACGAATATGGACAGCAAAACAAAAAGCTCTCGAACTGGCGGAAGGCTATGAACCGCCTGAATACAGAGATGATCTTAAATTACCGGGAACGGGCGGACGAACAGCCATGGCAATGGCACTCAAAGGATTCAAGGCTCAAGGAAAAATATCTGACCATGATGAATTCATTGCGAAAAAGCTGGCTTATGTCATCACCGGCGGTGACAAAGCAGGGCTTACAAAATCAGTGGAAGAACA
>JACNLB010000007.1 GCA_014381755.1 Fidelibacterota bacterium
CAGGATATTGCTCTTTACTATCGACATGATGTTTTTTCATTTATAAGTACGAGTGTTGTCAGCACTGCCCAATCACCCGGTTTACGTGATGTTGTAGAATGGGTCATGGAGCATAATGATTCCGGTGTACAGTTCAATGTGTATGGTGTCCATTTCAA
The DNA here is from genome assembly GCA_014381755.1 of Fidelibacterota bacterium. GTDB lineage: Bacteria > Fidelibacterota > Marinisomatia > Marinisomatales > TCS55 > UBA2126. The sequence goes on from JACNLB010000007.1 coordinate 159, forward strand.
AGCCAGTTCAGGAGGTGATAATGCTCAAATACGATTAACAGAAGCCACAATATTACGAGATTATCTTAACGACCTTCCTGAAGGAAGTCATTTTATTGTAGCTGGAGATTTTAATATTTATTCAAATAGTTCATCATCCGAACCGGCATTTGAAATGCTCACAGAGGAAGGGAGTGATGATGACGGTCGATTGTTTGATCCGATAGATCGTATTGGTTATTGGCATAACAATAGTTCTTATGCGGATGTTCATACCCAATCTCCACGAAGTGGAAGCTATGGCGGAATGGATGATCGCTTCGATTGGATTTTTGTATCTGAAGCTGTATTAGAAGGAACATACGAATTAAATTTTATAGAAGAAACATACTGGGCAGTGGGTAATGACGGCAATCATTTTAATCAAGCCATCAATGACGGCAATAATGCTTCAGTAAACGATGCTATGGCTGACGCGCTCCATGATGCTTCAGACCATCTTCCGGTTATAGCAACGTTTTCATTTCCCGGAGGAGACCCATCGCCCTATGATATTGTAGTGACTGAAGTTATGGTCAATCCTTCAGCTGTATCAGATAGTTATGGCGAGTGGTTTGAAATCTATAATAATGAATTGATGTCTATTGATATAAATGGTTGGCAGATCACAGATAGTGATAATGACTTACACACAATTTCTATTCCAGCTGATCATTTTTATATTAGTCCTGATGAATATATGGTTTTCGGAAGAAATGCTGACAGTACCATAAATGGTGGATATACCGCTGATTATGAGTATTCAAGTTTTCAATTGTCTAATAGTGAAGATGAAATAAAAATTATAGATGGTGACGGGCTTATTGTAGATGAAGTAGAATATAATTCTACATTTCCATATTCATCTGGTGCATCTATGTATTTGAAAAATTTTAATTTTGATAATAATATTGACACCAGTTGGACTATGTCAGAAATAGAATATGGGGCAGGTGATTTCGGAACGCCGGGTCGAGCATGGGATGATACTTTATCAACCGGCAGTGATGCCAATTATGGGATTCCACGATCGTTTGTTTTATATCCATCCTACCCCAATCCCTTCAATCCGATTACTACGATCAAATTTTCTGTAGAGTCGTTGCATGCAACGTCTCTACGTATATTTGATATAACCGGTCGTGTGGTTGCAATATTGATAAATGGTGAACTTAATCCGGGAACTCATGAGATCGTTTGGAATGCCTCTCACCAACCCAGCGGAGTTTATATTGTACAATTATCCAACGGTGAATCCGTCCAAACACAAAGGCTTATTTTATTGAAATAAGTTGGTGAGCGGTAGAACGGTAGCTTGTAAGTGGTAAAATAATTAATATTTTTTCAGTAATTTAATCAATTAACATTAGCACCCATCCTCATACGAGGATGTACCATAAAAGTTAATGTTCAGTTTAATATTTTCTATCGGGGTGGTGGTTTGTCATGGTTTACAGTAATTTATATACCCTTTTTGTTGTAATGAGTTTGATTTTTTATTACTATAAAAATTGACTTCCCTTATCGTCAATATTAACTTGGCGGGCGCATTTTTCAGCAGGTGGACTCATCTGCTGTTTTTATCCGTGGTAAAACATGAAAAAATACCTGTATCAATTCGCATTATTAATTCTCATTTTTGGTTTAACCAAACCTGTCCAAGCCCAATTTGCAGATGATGTTTATGATAAATATACGTCTGTAGGCCAGTTGGGTTTGGCCGTTACAAATTTTGGTGTTTTGGGTAATGGCTGGAATAAAATAAACGGCCGCATTCAACCTTCTTGTGAGTATAAGCAAAAGACAGAAATCTTACGTGAACAGGTAGAGCATTTTTCGTACGCCGGTCTGTGGATTGGCGGAAAAGTAAATGGTGAGCGTCGTGTTTCAACGGCAATTGTAGATGGAGTGTTTGAGTCTGGCCAAGAAGGATTTGAATATTTTGCTAACTCCGGTGTAGAAATTAGATCATCCATTTCCTCCACATCTTTGGACTCCATGGCCCAATATTTTTCACCTTTTGCTGTGTCCCATCAAGATTTTATTATGGATTTTAAGGATTATGGTGTTACACCTACAGATGATTATGATATACCCAATCATACTCCTTTGGGCATTGATGTACACCTTGAATCTTATACCTGGAATTTTACATTTGCCGATGCGTTTGTTATCTTAAACTACACAATTCATAATTCATCAAATGAAATAATTAAAGATATTTATGCGGGATTATGGATGGATGCTTCCGTGGCCAATATGAATTACACCAACAAATATGAACCAGGAGGCGGATTTTCCTGGTATGATAATTTAGATGGATATGATCAATCCGTTGATGATGCCGGCTATAGTCGGGATATTGCGTATCAATATGATGCAGATGGAGATGATGGTTGGGCAGAGTCATATATTGGTGTTTCCTTATTAGGTGGATCAGTTCCCAGCCCTCATGTACAATCTCATTATAGCCAATGGGTTTGGACGAGTTCAAATAATTCAGATTATCCACAATACAGTATGCCATTGAGAGATGAAGATCGTTATGATGAAATGAGATCAAATGTGCCTCAAGGAACGGGTGTAGATTATACAGAAGAAGGGTATCCTTCAGATCCAAACAGTTGGATATATCTTTTTTCAACTGGGCCTTTCGGAAGCAATCCAGCTAATCAAGATTCGTCACAATGGGAGCTACCGCCTGGTGATTCTTGCAATATTGTTATGACCATTGTTTGTGCCCGTTGGAGCGGTGCAATAGATGATTCACCTGACCGTAGAGCTAATCTCCATGTTAATAATGATTGGGCTCAAAAAGCGTATGATGGGGAAGATGTCAATCGTAATAATATATTGGATGACGGTGAAGA
>JACNLB010000131.1 GCA_014381755.1 Fidelibacterota bacterium
AATACTGTCATCCCGAGCGAGGTACGAGTGCGCTCCCTAAAAGGAGAGCAAACATAAGAATAGTGGAAATAACGATAAATGTTAACACAGCTTATCATTATGTTGTAAATTATATATAATGCAAAGCATATTAAACAATAGTTGTGTATGAAAGAAGATATTCAAGTAAAAATTCATAATCGTGAGATGGGTCGTCTCTTCTATGAAAGAGACATCGATAAATATGGCTTTAATTACGTAAATGATTCTTCCCCAATTTCTTTAATCATGCCATATAAAAAATCAACTTATTCATGGAATCGGTATTTGCATCCCATATTTGATATGAATATGCCGGAAGGATATTTGTTGGAATTATTTAAAAATTATTTAAATAAGAAATATTCTTATATCGATGATTATTTGATATTCTCTTATTTAGCTCCGAATATTGAGAGCAGATTGAATTACATAAGTTGGAATGATCAAAAATCATTTGACGGTGTAGACATACAAGAAATATGTGAAAACGATACAAAAGATACATTTGAATCGCTCGTTAAAATGTTTTTTCAAAAAAATGCTATATCGGGGGTTCAGCCCAAAACAACAGCACTCTTAAAAGATAAAGAATCTTTAGCAACGAAAGAATATATTATCAAAGCATGGGGAGAAGAATATCCCTATTTAGCAGAAAATGAATATTTTTGTCTTAAGGCGGTTGAAAAAACGAATGTTAAGATTCCTAATATTCAATTATCCAATCACAATAATTTTTTACTTGTAGAAAGATTTAACTATAATAAGAAACAAGATTCTTATTATGGATTTGAGGAAATATTAGTATTATTGGGAAAAAACAAAAACCAAAAATATAGTGGGAGTTACGAGCAAGTTGTCAACACAATTTACGAAGTAACGACAGATAAATTAAAATCAATGCAAGATATTTTTAAAACGATCGTGATGAATTATCTGCTCAAAAACGGAGATGCTCATTTAAAGAATTTTGGTATTTTATACGACGATGATTTTAAATCAATATCATTTGCGCCGGCGTATGATATTGTCAATACAACCGTATATTTTTATAAAGACAGACCTGCATTAACGATGTTTGGCAAGAAGGGTTGGTTTTCCAAAAAACACCTTATACAATTTGGTCAAGAACATTGTTATTTATCAAAGTCAGAATCCATGGTTTTATATGATCAGTGTATAGATGCATTAGAAAATACAATCATTGAATTACAAGCATATATTAATGACAATATTAAGTTTAAAAATATAGGCTCAAGAATGATCGATACCTGGAAATTATCTCTTACCGATAAACCATATAAGGAACTACCCAATGAAATTACACGAAATTGGTCCTAGAATTAAAGAAATCAGGAAAGACAAGGGGCTGACACAGGAACACCTTTCAAAATTGTCGGGTATTAGTCGCGTAACGTTAGGGAAGCTTGAAAACGGAGGTGTAGTATCTATTTCTATAAAAACACTGGATATTATGCTAAAAACATTGGGATACGAAATGGAATTTAAATCAACACAAGGGTTTGGTCTTCCAACCCTGGATGAACTTGGTTATTATTCCGGCGATAATTAATGATGGCTTTCGGAATGTAGCAAGACTTGAGTTAGTCATTTTCTAATAATCTATATAAATAGATAATCCAGACCGGCCGATAAAAAACCCCAGTCTCTCATCGAGAAACCGGGGTTTATTTTGGAGCGGGACCGAAGGGACTCGAACCCTCGACCTCCGGCTTGACAGGCCGGCGTTCTAACCAACTGAACTACGATCCCATTAATAAATATCTTTTTCAAAAAGCGAGTTGAAGTCCAAGAGACTCACTCGCGACCTTCCCGACATTTTATGTTGGGATAACCAACTGCCTGTCCCGTATACGGAGTGTCGGGAAACTACGATCCCATTAATAAATATCTTTTTCAAAAAGCGAGTTGAAGTCCAAGAGACTCACTCGCGACCTTCCCGACATTTTATGTTGGGATAACCAACTGCCTGTCCCGTATACGGAGTGTCGGGAAACTACGATCCCATTAATAAATATCTTTTTCAAAAAGCGAGTTGAAGTCCAAGAGACTCACTCGCGACCTTCCCGACATTTTATGTTGGGATAACCAACTGCCTGTCCCGTATACGGAGTGTCGGGAAACTACGATCCCAGATTTTCAAATATTTACTTTTTATCCCGATAAATGAGTGCTGCAGGAATAACGACAATATAACCAAGAAAAAGCAAAATGGGCGCCACGGTCAGACTTTGGACGCTGGTCGTTTCACCACCAGCCATTACAATATAACCAACGCCAATCAATAGAACTCCCACAGCAAAGATGATATAATTTTTGCTGGTAAACGCCCAACTTTCTATCAAATGCATGTGTTTATTTTTCATTTCCTTGCTCATAGCGGCGGGGAAATTAAATAGACCATACCCCATGACCAAATGGAAACTTTATAATCCAAATTAAATTTATTTTATTTTTTATAAACAGAAAATTGATTTATGTGAAAAAGAGTACCTAAATTCGCACCCCTTAAATCATGACGTTACAGTATTTTAATCCGGGGAAGCGGCTGGTTGGCGTGGTGCTGGGAATCTTTTTATTCAGTGTGCTGGCTTTTTTCCTCCTAATCATTAATTGGCCCCAGGGGAATCCTTATACTTTAGTGAAGGTTTCTATCCCTAAGGGATCCAATGTGGCAGATGTCAGCAGGATATTGAATGAGAAAAATATTATAGAAAATAAACACATGTTTCGGATTGCAGTTTGGACGTTGGGCCACGACAAAAAATTCCCTGCCGGTTCCTATACCTTGAATGGAGCCCGATCAAATTATCAGATTATTGATCAATTAGTCCACGGTGCACCGAATCTGAAACGTGTTACCGTGCAGGAAGGATGGACGCTCAATGCTATTGCTGCTGAATTAGAAAAAGTATTGGGAACAGATGCAGACGATTTTTTGAAATTATGTAAAGACAAGAGCTTGTTGAAAGAATGGAATATCAATCATGTCTCTTTTGAAGGTTATCTATTTCCGGATACCTACTATTTCCTGGAAGATCAACATCCGGAAGAAATCATGGAAACCATGGTGAAGGAATATCATAAGTGTATGACAGATTCTCTTCGGCAGCGAGCTCGAGAATTGGGTTTTAATATAAACGAGGTAGTCACATTAGCATCAATCATTGAAGGAGAAGCATTGTATAATTCCGAAAGACCTGTTATATCGGCTGTATATCATAATCGATTACAAAAAGGGATGAGACTTCAAGCCGATCCGACGATCCAATATATCATCGATGATGGACCCAGAAGGCTATTGAAAAAAGATTTAAAAATCGCATCACCTTACAATACATATTTGAATATGGGATTACCACCGGGCCCGATAAATAATCCGGGGAAAGAGTCAATATTGGCTGCATTGTATCCCTTGGAGAATGATTATCTATATTTTGTCGCTCGGGGAGATGGCTATCATGCGTTTACAAAAACAGAGGGAGAACACTTGAAAGCAAAACGGAAATTTCAGAAAGTGCGTAGAAAAGCTCGCCGAGAAGAAAAATTGAATAAAATAAATTCATAATTAAATGAAAAATCAAAAATTAAATAAAGTACAGAAAAAAGCAGTTGAAGCAGTTGATAATCCTGTTTTGATTTTTGCCGGTGCCGGGAGTGGTAAAACACGCGTTTTAACGCATAAAATTGCACACCTAATTGAAAAAGGTCTCTTTAAACCAGAAGAAATATTAGCAGTAACATTTACAAATAAAGCAGCAGAAGAAATGTTCAAACGGGTACAGTCTTTACTCAAGAAAAAAAATGTATCCCTGAATATTGGTACGTTTCATTCAATTTGTTCACGTCTCCTCAGGCAAGAAATCCACCGATTGGGATTTTCAAAAGATTTTGTTATTTATGACGTACAGGATCAAACTGCACTCATACGATTGGTTATGGATGAATTAAATATAGCCCGGTCGTATGTTGATCCTAAATCAGTCAGAAATACGATTAGTTTTTATAAAAATAAACTGATGGATGCTGAAGATGCTAAACGGTCTGCTCGGACAGTTTTAGATAAAACGATTTGTGATATTTTCAAAAAATACCAATCTGCATTGAAAAAAAATAACGCCCTTGATTTTGATGATCTTTTACTATTTCCCTTAGTATTATTTGAAAAATTTCCTGATGTACTAAAAAAATATCAGGAAAAATGGAAATATGTACTTGTTGATGAATATCAGGATACAAACCGTCCGCAATTTCTGTTTATAAGTTCCATAGCCACAGCCCATAATCAGATTTGCGTTGTGGGGGATGATGATCAATCTATTTATGGTTGGCGGGGAGCAGATATAAGAAATATTCTAGATTTTGAAAAAACATTCCCCGGATGTGAAATCTATAAACTTGAGCAGAATTACCGTTCTACTCAGCAAATTCTGAATGCAGCCAGTGCAGTTGTAAAGAATAATGAAGTTCGAGCTTTGAAAGAATTAAAAGCTATGAACGGTGCCGGCGATAAACTGGGACTTCTGGAAACGAATGATGAGATGGAAGAAGCAGATGCTCTTATCAGTGTGTTAGAAAAAGAAATTAAAATGAACAAGCGGACGTTTAGCGATTTTGCTGTTCTATACCGAACCAATGCACAATCAAGAGCGTTGGAAGATAGTCTGCGTCGAAACGGTATTCCGTATAAAATTATTGGCGGTATTCGATTCTACGAACGGAAAGAAGTCAAAGATTTATTGGCTTATCTGCAATTGCTTGTAAATAAACAGGATACCATCTCCCTCAGACGAGTAATCAATTTTCCTCCACGGGGAATTGGTTTGAAAACTGTGGATAAATGTGTTCAGGAAGCCAAAAAGTGTAAGAAAGAATTATTTGATGTATTAGGTGATCCGTCCAAAATGAATATTCGCGGTAAGCAAGCAGACGAATTGAACACGTTTTATGAAATTATTAGCAAGTATAATGATTTGCTGGATAAACTGAACGCCGGTGAACTTGTCAGGACTCTTGTGGATGAAACGGGTATGTTGAAGCACTATAAAAAACAAGATACACCTGAAGATTTGGAACGCATAAATAATATCAATGAAGTATTAAACAGTGTAGATGAATTCATGGCCCGAAATCCCAACGCCATGCTAACAGATTTTCTGGAAGAAGTGTCATTGCTAACGGGAATCGATCATTGGAATGATCAGGAAAACAGGGTAACACTTATGACTGTCCATTCAGCAAAGGGCCTGGAATTTCCTGTCGTTTTTCTTACGGGTATGGAGGACGGTTTATTTCCACTTTACAATTGCCTGCATGATAAGCAGGAATTAGAAGAGGAAAGGCGTTTATTTTATGTTGGTTTAACACGTGCAAAACAAAATGTTTTTCTTCTTTATGCAAATAATCGCCGCCGGGCAGGAGCGGAACAGTTTTATGGCTTGGTATCCCGGTTTGTCAGGGAGATTCCGGAAGATCATTTAGAAAATATCAATTTTTCTTCAGCCTTGACTCGCAAGGTTATTGGGTCAAAACGGGGCTACGCAAAAATGGAAGTGAAACGAACTGTCACTGTATTTGATGATTTTCGTGTGGGTGATTTAGTTGAACATGCCATTTTCGGTGTGGGAAAAATCATGGCCTTGAGCGGTTCCGGAGAAAACCAGCGTGTAGGTGTCGTATTTAAAGACGGATTAAAAAAGAAGTTGATCGTCAAATTCGCCAAGCTGAAAAAAGTCAGCTAACTCCCCTTATAATAAATCTCTATAATTTCCTTTCAATAAAATATAATCGTTCTTAATTTCTTTGAGACTCATTCTCAATAAGGGCTTCATATGTCAAAAAATAAAGAAAAATTAAAGAAGGTTCTCCATAAAGAAGGATTACGTTTCACGAGTCAAAGAGAGGCTGTGTGGAATGAAATCATTTCCAGCGATGAACACCGTAATGCAGATGAAATTTACATGGCTATCAGGCTAAATGGCGTTTTAGTCTCAAGGGCGACTGTATATCGAACCATAGACGTATTGGTAAAAAACAATATGGTTCGGAAACTGGATGTAGGTGTAGGACCCAGTAAATTTGAACACAAAATGAATGCCCCTCACCATGACCATATCATTTGTATCCAATGCGGCCGTATCGAAGAATTCATGGTAAATCAGATTGAAGATCTACAGGATTCTGTGGCGAAAGAATATGGCTTTAAACTTGTACGTCATATCCATCAATTATTTGGAATATGTAAGGATTGCCAATGACACTTTTTGATTTAATCGATGGAGACATTGCCACAGTGCAATCGTTTACCGGTGATATGGAACTTCAGTCTCGACTCGTAGAAATGGGTATACTTCCCGGCATTCGCATACGCCGCATCAAAACAGCGCCCATGAATGGCCCCATCGAATTGAAAGTACGAGATTACCATGTATCTCTCCGGCAAGTCGACGCCCGTAACATCCTCATCGAAAAATGACGACACCTCCCAACACTTCATGGGTTGCTCTTGTAGGAAATCCCAATAGCGGCAAAACGGCCATTTTTAATGTACTGACTGGATTAAATCAGAAAGTATCCAATTACCCCGGTGTGACCGTTGAAAAGAAAATCGGTAAGGCGCGTTTTGCCGATGGTGAACAGTTTGATCTCCTGGATTTACCCGGAACGTATAGTCTTACACCCGAGTCCATGGATGAACGCATTGTGACAGAACAAGTGTTGAATTGGATACACGGAAATAATCCTCCCAGTGTCATTGTATCTGTTGTGGATGCCACAAACTTGAGTCGTAATTTTTATCTCACGACTCAATTAGCAGACCTGGGTATCCCCGTTGTTGTTGCACTGAATATGATGGATCTGGTTATAGATAAGCTAGAAATTGATCTTGAAAAATTGGCCGACGATCTGGGTGTTGCAGCCATCGTACCCATGTCTGCCACAGAAAAATGGGGCCAGAAAAAATTATTAACAGTCATCCAAAAGTCAAGGGGTATAAAAAACCATGAAAATCCATTTCCCATTTTTCTGAATGATGATATTTCCACTGCATTAAATCCGTTGCAGGATATGTTTGAACGTGAATTTGGATATAATGAACGTGTGTCAACAGCCCAGGCATTACGGTTAATCACCCGCCATTCAACACTGGAGATTTACAATGAAATGTCTTCGAATGGTGTTCCAACTGATTCTGCATTTATGGAATCTCTGGAAAACAAGCGCCAGGATGCAGTGGACATTTTGGAAGATTTGGGTATTAAGCATAGAATCATGGAAGCAACGTTAAGGTATGAATGGTTGGACAGTGTTCTCACGGCTGCTAAGATCAATATTGATCCGCAAATTGCTGAAACGAATTACAGCGAAAAGCTGGATGGACTCCTGACCCATAAATTTGCCGGTCCTGCCATTTTCGTTTTAATGTTATATTTTATTTTTCAATCCATTTTTACCTGGGCAATTATTCCCATGGATTGGATTAATAGCGGTGTGGCTTGGTTTGGGAACCAAGTATTGAATCTAATGTCCGCCGGCATGCTGCGAGATTTGCTTGTGGAAGGTGTTATCGCAGGTGTGGGTGCAATTCTCATTTTCTTGCCCCAAATATTAATTCTTATGTTTTTCATGACATTGCTTGAAGATACAGGATATATGGCTAGGGTGGCGTTTATGATGGATCGCTTCATGACCATGATTGGTTTGCATGGCCGATCCGTTTTGCCGTTAATGAGTGGTTACGCATGCGCAATTCCCGGTATTATGTCTACCCGAACCATTGACAGCTGGAAAGAACGTCTGATTACCATTTTAATTTTGCCCCTCATGAGCTGCAGTGCACGACTGCCGGTTTATGCATTAATGATCGGCGCATTCATTCCTGCAGCAAATGTATTTGGTTTTATAAATCTCCAGGGATTGACATTGGTTATGATGTATTTCCTGGGCACATCAACTGCGTTTCTCTTGGCAAAAGTATTTAGTATTTTCATAAAAGTAGAAGGGAAGTCCTCCTTTGTAATGGAACTGCCACCGTATAGAACACCACTGTGGAGATCTGTATTTAGCCAAGTGTTAAATAGGGGAAAACTATTTGTTGTAAATGCAGGCAAAATTATCATGGCTATTTCTATCGTGCTGTGGTTTTTGGCTTCTTTTCCAAAAGTGGATGATCCCAGTGGTAATGAAAATTCTATACGAAATAGTTATGCAGGCAAAATTGGACGTACGATTGAACCGGTCATTCAACCCTTGGGATTTGATTGGAAATTGGGAATTGGATTAATCACATCATTTGCTGCAAGGGAAGTCTTAGTCAGCACCATGGCAACTATATACAACGTGGAGTCAGATGGTGAGGATGTCATTCAGTTGAAAGATGCCATGAAATCTGACATGAATCCCAAAACTGGAATGCCAATCTATACACCACTTGTTGCCTTATCGTTAATGGTATTTTTTGTTTTTGCCGCCCAATGTATGGCCACGTTTGCCATTGTTCGTAATGAAACAAATTCCTGGAAATGGCCCTTGTTTATGATAGTGTACATGAACCTGTTGGCCTATGGTGCTTCATTCATTGTTTACCAAGGCGGTTTGATGTTGGGATTTGGTTAATATGGATATTCAGACACTTTTAGCATTAACAGTATTAGCTGGAGCAGTTGTTTATACAGCCATACGAATCAAACGCAACTGGAAGAAGGGAGACGCTGATCCGAAATGTGATAATTGTGATATAAAAGAAAAAGTTGAAAAGTTTAAAACTGAAAGCTGAAACTCCATCTCCCATTTACCACTCACCAGTAACCATCTCCCATTATATTTCTTTTCTCATTTTAATATTACCCTGGGTTGTGACACCATTTTCCTCAAATCCTGCTGTTTTATAAATTAAGATTCCCCGTTCATTTTTTGGACTAACACGGAGTGAGATATATTTCAATTTTAATTTTTGCGCCATTTCAATTGCATGTTCAATGAGCATTTTAGCCAAACCCAATTGCCGGTGTTCCTGATCTACAAATAAATGAAAGAGATGAGCAAATTCATATTCATTAACGATTTTTACACTCAAATAAGCCACAATCCATTTATCTTTTTTTATGACAAACGTTTTGACATTTTCTTCAGTATAGGATAATGCACACCATTTTCTGAAATCAAACGGATAGGACATCCTCGGATCTGTAAATTGCAGATCTTTTGGATTCCTGAACCAGTTTTGCAAACACGCCTGCAAAATTTTGCGGTCACTGGAGTTGGAATATGATACTGGATTTATGGTAACATTCATTGTAGATAGATTAAGTTAAGTGATTTGTCATTTTTCAGACTAAATATAAAATTGTCCCCATTTTATTATTTGCTTAATAATTTTTGTTTCGTTTATGAAATTTAGAAATGGTGATTTACACCCTTTTAAAGTAGTGCAAACATTCTTGTTTGCACTACGACAGGCAAGAATGCCTGTCGTAGTTCTGAAGGGTTGGTAATGGTAAATCGAAACGTAATTCTTCAATAGTGTTATTACCAATATTTCGAAAAATAATTATATAATAATTCTGGGTCCATTTTCTGCATAATCACTTTCAGTTATATAATTATGGTTACTTATATTTTTTCAAATCTCTATAAAAATTTTCATGACTGCCTAGCATGATCAAGGTACGTGTTGCAGGATCAAATGTATACGCTAACAAAAAGAGATCTTTTTTCATTTTAAACTTATGTACATAAACGCCAGTCAAATCACCCTTTTTCATTTGCCCAATGGTTGGATTCATTACAATTTTATTAATTTCTCCATCTAGTATAGTGATCTGCCATTTATATAATTTCTTTTTCCGTCTTTTAAAAAGAGGGGTCTGAAGGACTTGAATCATTCTCCTTCACCGAAGGCATACGGATCCAGTTCACCTGCTTCAGCCTGTGCTTTCCCCAGAAGGATATCCCTAATCATTTCAAAAGGTAAATCAGGATTATCTTCAGCAATTCGGCCAATTTTAGCCCAAAACTCTAACTGCTTTGGCGCAGATCGGTGTTCAACTCTGCCTCTTTCCCTTGCAGATTTTATTAATTTTTCGTTTAATTTAATTGCTATACTACTCATACAAACCTCTTTTAATATGTTTCAATATACTACCTAATGTAACCTTTTACAACTTAATTGACTGGCAAATCTAATATTCTTCCTGCGTAATTTCGGTGGTAATATTAAAATTGATATGAAACCGATTGTATCCATTAACAAATTCAAGGAAGGCACATCCATTCAGGGATTTTACCTTTGCGTCGAAAAACATCTGCGCCATACCCGCGCCGGTGATTTGTACCTGGATGTTATCTTAAGGGATAATACCGGCACCGTCCATGCCAAAGTTTGGGATAAAGTAGATGAATATAATGAAAAATTTTCTGCTGGAAATCCTGTCGCTGTAAAAGGAAATGTTGAATCGTTCCAGGACCGACATCAACTAGTAATTAAAAAAATTAATACCGCCTCTGTGCAGCATTATGGCCGTTATGGATATGAGCCTGCTCTAATCGTCCCTGCGTCTCCCTACGATCCACAAACGATGTGGAAGAAAGTTGTACAGATTATTAGCAAGATGAAAAACACCTATCTTAAAAAAGTCGTTTCCTCCATATATCGAGAGCATAAGGAACAACTGCTCATTCATCCGGCCTCCGTCATGATGCATCATAATTATCGTTCGGGATTTTTGGAACATGTTTTATCCATGGCGAAAATTGCAGAAAAAATTACACCATTATATAAGGTCGATCATGACCTGGTCATGGCCGGTGTTTTGCTCCATGATATTGGCAAGCTGATCGAGATTTCTTCTGATCTGGAAACGGAATATACCGATGAAGGAAATTTTATCGGACATATCGTCATTGGCCGAGATATGGTTCGGGAAACCATTGTCGGGATAAAAGGATTTCCGAAAGAACTTCAGCAAAAACTGGAACATATTATTTTATCTCACCAAGGACGCTATGAATGGCAAAGTCCAAAGCAACCTAATTTTGAAGAAGCTCTGTTGGTACATTTAATAGATAATCTCGATGCAAAAATGAATCTTATGAAGCTGGCAATCGATGAAGATCAGCAAGGTGGTAAATGGACAGACAGAAAAAATATTTTTCGCGCTGCTTTATACAAGGGAATGGATGAATCTAAATAAATTGGTGCGGGCATCGATCTTTGCTGCCCTGGCCATTGGAGCAGGATTCTCATTGCTCATGATCCCCAATGTTGAACTTATAACAGTTATTATTTTTACAGCGGGACTTTATTTGGGTCCGGCCTGGGGCATAATCGTTGGCGGTACAGCAGAAATGATTTTTTCCGGCATGAATCCCCTGGGCTCCGGCTTGAGCTTCCCGCCTTTATTTTTCGCTCAAATTGTGGGAATGGCAGGTGTAGGGTTTACCGGCGGTATTCTTCGTCGAATATTTTTGCTAAAAGAATATTCATTAAATAAAGTTATTGCAGTGGGAATAACCGGATTGATTCTCACTTTTATTTTTGATTCGTTGACTACGTTAAGTTATCCCTTAAGCGCCGGTTTTGATTTTTCACGTACTATGGGACTTTATATCTCTGGGATTGGTTTTACACTTTTGCATCAAATTGCCAATGGATTCATTTTTGCTTTTGGTGTACCTCGAATAACAAAATTTCTCGTCTAATGGAATTATTAATAAAACGAAAATTCAACTTTAGGACTTCCGACCCACAGGCAGCCAAGGCCCCTCCTAATACGAGAAGGGGATTTAGGGGAGGTGGTATTATGCTGATAAGTATTTTATTTATTAGTTCTTATTTACTTGGACAATCAGTAAAACTGCCCTACGACTGGAGTGGGCAATTTGGAATGACATCAATAAACGGGAGGTTGTTTTGGAATAGAGATTGGACATCTGGCCCCTTATTATTTGATGGCACCTTTTCCCATTATCCACAGCGATATGGAAAAAACATCATTACCCAATTTTCACCATGCACCAGTCACCTGTTACCTATCACCAGTCACCATGCACCGGATTCAGCTGTTATAACAACAACCCTTGATTATATTAGGGGAGATTATAATTATGATCAACTGGCGATAGATGTGGATTATGAATCAGCCAAGAGATATGCAGGTCTTCATCTGTTTAAACGGAGTTATGCCGGAAGAGAAGGGCAGTTTTTTCATCCTTTGGGATCACCATCGCCCATGCAGCAATCATATAAAGTGGATTATAAATCAGAACATAATGATTGGATAATCAACGCAGCAGCAGCGCGATTTGTTACAGAATCAGGATTGCCAGATTCGGGAGATGCCAATGGTCTGCTGGAAGACGAAATATTCTCCACCGGACTCATAGCACAATCACCCGGTGAAAAACTGCAGTGGACATCTCATTTAGCGTTGTTCCAGCAATGGCGCAGGGTGGATACATCATGGTATTCCAACAGGAAAAAGCAATTCATTAATCGAACTCGCTGGCATCAACAACTCGGAGGGTTGTCCTTCGGTGGATTAAATCCGCTACTTGGCTTGGATATGAATATACAATCCATCAGTAAAAATGATTCCACATCCAGAAATATCAACTGGCAAACACTTTATGGTCAAGTCAATCTATTGGGTGTTAAAACAGCTATAGGCCTGACGCAGATCAACTCTAAAATAGTCGATTATATTGCTGTAGATTTTTCGAAATCATGGGGAGTGTTCAATTTACGAGGATCGTTTGAAGAATCTTCAAAACCCCACCATTTCAATTTGATATCATTTGGTGATGGAATTGTAAAAAACAGATTCGCACACTTAAATATACAAAGTGTAGTTGGCAGTACTGTTTTCGGTCTAATCGCTGATTATTCCTCCATGGTGTACGATAAAAAGGAATATTTGATTTTTCAGACAGGAATTTTAGTCCATACAAATTTATTAAAACAATTTACTTTTTCAGGAAGTTATTTCAATAAAGCAGGCGGTACCCTTTTATTTGATGGTATCCACGATATTGTCACGTTTGATTTACAGTATAAAAACGAAAGTGTATTGAATCGTTTTGCGTTGAAAATGGGACTTTCCGGAGAAGGATTGCTAAACAGAGAACAATTGATTGGTTTTGATCCAATAGACAGTTTTCCCTATGAATACATTCGTTCGAGCTTATCTAACACGACTGATATTTGGTTATTGAATGCAGAAGTGGCTGTAACTATTTCATCCATGACCATAACGTGGTCAGTCCGTAATATCTTACAGGCAATTGAACCGACGTCGTTGAAACTGTTTCCTGAAAAGGAAGCAGGAGGTTTTCTAATCCAGCATAACCCAACGTTTCCCCCCATGGGACGGATGGTTAATTTAGGAATTTACTGGACGTTTACAGAGTGAGATTTGAAACTTTTCAATTGTCGAAACCTTTGAAATGTTTCAAAATGGATCTTTTTTGTAAAAGTTAGATTTTTAGCATTACATTCTCTGTATCTTCAGTTATACTGTTATATACAAGATATTATTACTTATAAAAAGTGCACCAAACATGAAAATAAATATTGGATGTATAGTAAGGGTGAAATCAAACCAAAATAAACTACAGGAGTACAATATGTGCGACACCCTTACTAAAAAAGAAATGATCCACTGGATCGTGGAACACCCAATTTGTTCCAATTCTGAAATTCCTGATTGGCTTTTGGAATTATCTGAATCCATTGACGGAGATCCCAAATTCAGGAATTACAAATTTAGAGAACTACTGCAGATTACTTTTATCAGAAGTAATAATGGTAGATTAGGGATGCGGGGATTGGAAACGGATGGATATGGTGATCCTTTTGAACGGTATTCAGATAGAATTCTGCATATTTTTGATGTGGAAAGACAGAGAAGAAAAGCGCCTTTTTTTGAGATTGAAATAGAAGATGTTTTTTCTTTAGATGAAACTCTTTATGTTAATTACAAAAAATTGGAAAACGGCCCCGTTACTTTTTCCCGAAAGGAAATCTTAACAAGTCTGGAAAATGATGACGAAGAAGATGACGATTGGGACTTTGATTGTGAAAAAGAAGATGATTATATGTTTGAACCGGACGAAATTGAAGTCAACAATAAATACGACGGTCAATTCCTAAACAAACGCTTTGGAAAAACCATGGCGAAGCATTCACATCACGTACGGTTCATGATCAATACAACGGGGAATTTGAAAGAATATTATTTCAAAACGAAATATGACCGTTTACAGAATTTTATCAAAAGCGTCAGACGCAGCATGGATGATATTCAGCAATCTTTGTCCATTTATTTTGATAGGAGAGTACTCTTGCCCCAATCCGGCAAGAATATTTTGTCTGTTTACATGAAGCATAATGGAATTAACCAAAATGTCATGGAAAGGCTCTATGATGAAATTGCCGGTTTCGCAACGGATTGTGTAGGGTGTGATAAAATGCCGCCTAACGGAACCTCCGAATTCGTAGGTTACTTTGCACCTCGGCATCGTACGCTTTACATTAAAAAAGACCTGTAAGAGTAAAATGACATCTTTGCGTCCCGATTCATCGGGACGCAAAGGATTACAGTTGTAAATTGAAAGTAGCAAAAATATAAATGGAGAAATAAAAATGAAATTAACCAATAACGACAGAACTGTCCTAAAATCAGCAAGAACAATGGTAGATGAATGGACGACAGCCCCGGAGCAGATCAAAAATACGATTGATGCAATCATTGACGGAATACCTATAAACGATATAGATCCAAAAGTAAAAAAGGATTTGGCAAAGTTTGCTGATCGGATAGAAGAATTATCCATGGAAATTGAAGCAGACCGACTAGAAGAAGCAGTGTATATATTGAAGAATGTTCTTATCTATGGTGAAGAACCATACACCGATTAATATAATTCTGTCTTCTTTGGGAAGTTTTTAACTTCCGCAAAGATTTGAAATAGAAAAGAAAATGTCATTAAATTCCATATATCTATTAACTTTTGGAGTGAATACATGAGAAGTAAAATTGAACAATTGATTAGCAATCTCAAATCTAAAAAGAATTCAGCTAAAAATGAGCAGGCAACAAAACAAGGAATTATTCTCCCATTTTTTAATGCATTAGGTTATGATAGTTTTAATACAGATGAGATTATTCCAGAATATGAAATCAAATCAAGAAGAAGTGAAAATGTTGATTATGCTATTGTTGTTAATAAAATCCCCATAATGATTATTGAGTGTAAACATTGGAGAGAGAAATTGAAAGATCATTGGGCACAATTGGATGGTTATTTTAGATATGCAGATGGTTTTCATTTGGGAATTTTGACTAATGGTATTCATTACCAATTTTTCTCTGATTTTGAAGAAACAAATAAAATGGATAAACGACCGTTTTTAGATTTCAATTTGGAGCGAAATCCAGAG
>JACNLB010000135.1 GCA_014381755.1 Fidelibacterota bacterium
TGCATGAGTAATATAAGTTGCATCTCATTATACTCATGAGTAATATCAGATACACCAAATAATACTCATGAAGCAAATTAACAGATATATACAGCCCTTTGTTCAAGAAGATTTAAAAAGTAAAATGGTTTTTATCGGCGGTCCCCGTCAAGTAGGCAAAACCACATTAGCTTTAACTTTTTTATCCAACGGAAACTATACACATTCAGCATACCTAAATTGGGATAATGTGAAAAATCGCTCTGCTTTACTCAAAGGTGAATTGCCAGAAGATCAGTCCATGGTCATATTTGATGAGATTCACAAATACGCTCAATGGCGAAATTTGGTGAAAGGATTTTATGATACCTTCAAAAGTGATATTCAATTTATAGTCACTGGTTCAGCGAGATTAGATTATTATCGAAAAGGCGGTGATTCTTTGCAGGGCAGATATCATTATTATCGATTACATCCCTTATCCCTAATGGAATTAAACGCTAATCCAACAAAATCTGATTTAGATTCATTATTAATGTTTGGCGGATTTCCCGAACCGTTCTTCAAAGGAAAGGAAACATTCTGGCGACGGTGGCAACGGGAAAAACTTCAAAAAGTTATCTATGATGATATTCGTGATTTAGAAAATGTACGAGAAATAAGTCTTATGGAATTATTGGCTAGAGAACTTCCGAATCGTGTGGGTGCACCTTTATCCATAAGAAACTTGAGAATATTATTACAAATAGCACCAGATACATGTGAACGATGGGTCTCTATTTTTGACCAAATGTATTATTCCTTCAGGATTTCTCCTTACGGGGCACCCAAAATTCGAGCCGTTAAAAAAGAGCAAAAACTCTATTTATGGGATTGGTCTGTTATAGATGAAATTGGATATAAGTTTGAGAATTTGGTCGCCTGTCAATTATTAAAATATTGTCATTTAAGAGAAGATACCGAGGGGTATAATATGGAATTGCGATTTATCCGTGACACAGATAAGCGGGAAATTGATTTTGTCGTACTTCAAGATAAAAAGCCGCTCTTTGCCGTAGAATGCAAAACAGGGGAAAAAGAATTGAGTCCGGCAATTCCTTATTTTAGAGATCGTACAGATATTCCCGACTTTTACCAGGTACATTTAGGCGAAAAAGATGTGTTGAACAACGGAATTCGAATCATACCCTTTGTGAAATTTTGCAAAGCATTGGGGATGCCTTAATCCACATTCCGTATCTCCTGACTTCCGCACATTTTCGATGTAGAATATTATGTTTAAATATAGTGTAAGATACAGAGATGAAAATGGAGATTATGGTGTCCCAATATGCAAAATGTGGTATTTTTCAGTATGTATGTCCAGAAGAAAATGAAGGGTCATTCCAATAATGCGAACCTGACGAATTAACACCTAGTGTTGTGTCAAGTGTGTAGTGTGTAAAAAGTCGCAGGTATTATTGTCAGAAACAAGGCGAATGGTTTATTCATAGCCGGAAGCTATGATTAAGATATTCAACGAAGTTAATGATAATAATAACCAGACTTGGTTACGTCAGTAAAGGCTTGACACGACACTATATCATTATTAAGCAAGCGATCAATAAACAACCCCCTTTCCCGAATGAGAAACCTGTTGATTAATGTATTGTGAAAACTGAATTATTCTTGTGTTTTTCTTCAGACCATTCGCCATTTTCTTTGACGCAAAGAAAACGGCTGCAAAAGAAACAGTCGCTGTTGAAAATTTTATCAATCATCACCAATGTTGCGGGAATGATTTAAACTCGTCCCGACCCTTTGTCGGGACTCAAACCCGCCTACGCTAAAGCTCCGGTCGCGACAAACAGAAAATCATTCTAATCCTCAACATTGTCTTGATTTTAATGATAAAATTTCCAAAGGCGACGGCCTGACGTTTATTTGCGTTAAGAAACGAAGATGGTTTTACGTTAAAAAAGAAAAACTGTTTGAAGTCCGTATTTCATTATTGTACATAAATTAATATAATGACACGCGGACAAGTTTTTTTCTTTTAGTAAAACTGTCTGAAGTTTTAGCAAATATAGTCCAGCCTTGATCTTTTTGGTTCTTTTTCTATCAAGAGAAAAAGAACAGGGCAGGTATTGTTAGCGATATATTTGGACTTCATACACTTATCCAATACTTTTTTGGGTGTCCCAATACGGAAAACAGGAAAAAGATGTGTTGAACAACGGAATTCGAATTCTACCGTTTACCACATTTTGTAAAAAACTTGGAATGCCTTAATTATAACTCAATAACACTTGGTAAACTCACCAGCTACCATTCCACCAGTTACCACTAAACCACTCACCAAATCCTATTCAAACCGCAAGGATTCAATCGGATCCAAATTAGCCGCTCGCCAGGCAGGATAAATTCCAAAACCAATTCCGATGAATGAGCAAACAACCAATCCATACACAACCCAATTCATGGGAATGACAGCCGGTATATTCATCATCAGCGCTACGGCATTTCCACCAACTACTCCTAAAATCACACCGACCACACCGCCAATCTCACTTAAAAAAACAGCTTCAGCAAGAAACTGTGTTATAATGTCACGTTTGTTTGCACCGATCGCTTTACGAATACCAATTTCCTTAATGCGTTCGGATACAGATACGAGCATTATATTCATAATTCCAATTCCAGCCACAAGTAAAGCTATAATGCTAATGACAAAAGCAAACATCTTTATGCCGCCGGTAAATGCTCCAAATGTGTCTAATAATTGAGCGTTTGAAACGACTTCAAAATCATTTTCATCACCGGGCGGAACTTTGCGAATCGTGCGCATTATTCCAACAGCTTCATCCTGTGTTTTATCATAGAGTTCAGTTGAAGGTGCTTCCACAGTTATTACTAATGATGTTCGCTGATGGGCGAAATGATGTAAGTAAGTAGAAATGGGAATAATAACATAATTATCCTGGCTTTCTCCAAAGGACTGCCCTTTTCTTTCGGCGGTGCCAATCACGAGGAACTCAATCCCATCAATTGTAATAGAATTCCCTATGGCATACTCAAAAGGGAAAAGTTGGTCCAGGGCATCGCCGCCTAAAATAACCACTCGCCGGGCGTAATGTACATCATCATGTGTAATATTGCGGCCGTCGTCTATCGTCGTATTATACGTCCGCGCCGTCCACTCATCTCCTGCATAAAGTACCGTATTTCGCTTTGCCTGGTTATCTCCATTTTTGATATTTTTTCCCCAGGCATCATCATTCACGCTGACAAATGCGGCTGTTTTAACTCGTTCTCTCAGTTTTTCGTATTGATTATAAGTAATACTTTTACGTTTTGAATATTTTTGCCAGGAACCATGACCACCCAAATGAATAGCCGGATATTTTTGGAATGAAAATGTATTTGCCCCAAACACATTCAACCCCGATTGTATGGATGATTCCATGGTTGTTATGGCTGTCATAACGCCAATGACAGAAAATACACCAATAGCAATTCCCAGCAAAGTTAATGAAGAACGTAATTTATTCTGGCGAATAGATTGGAGAGCCATGATTAAGCTTTCCTTCAGCGTATTTTTAAAATGGCTTTTCTTCTGCACTATCCTAATCTTAATCCTAATCCTAATCCAATTTCCAACTCATTCATATCGCAGTGCCTCAATGGGATCCAGCCGTGCCGCTTTGTATGACGGCGCTAAACCTGCAACAACTCCAACGACCGAACTCAAAATCAATGAAATAAGAGCTAGAGATACAGGCATGGTTGAAGGAAATACAAATTTATCAATCAAAAAACTACCGCCTAATGCCAGTACAATTCCTACGGCGCCGCCAAATAAACAAATGAACAGTGCCTCCAATAAAAACTGTCGCATAATACTTCCCTGGGTTGCACCGACCGCTTTGCGGACGCCGATTTCCTTTGTCCGTTCTTTTACAGATACAAACATAATATTCATAATTCCAATTCCGCCCACAACCAGTGAAAGAACCGTAATAAATAAACCGGTACCACCGATGGCAATTTTCATGGTTTGATATTGTTGTCGGAATGCATCTTGCTGATTTACAGCGAAATCATTTTTTTCTTCCGGGCGTAAACCGCGTAATCGACGCATAATAGCTATAATTTCATCTTTGGCTTCATCAATATGTTCATCATCCACTTTTACGTCCAATCGCATCCAGCCTCGGCGGGCAAATAAGCGCTGATACGTCCCCAGTGGTATGATAGCCCGATTATCCATGCTGAATAATCCCAAAAATTTTCCCTGTTTTTCTGTCACTCCAACCACGCGGAAAACATAATTCCCAATTTTCACTTTTTTACCGATGGGATTTTCATTTTCGAATAACGCATTTGCCACATCATAACCAATGGCAATAACTCGCGCCCCACTGCGATCCTCGCCTTCCGTATAAAAACGACCGGATTCAATATTCATAAAAGCTGTTTGGGCAAATTCCGGTGTTGTTCCGGCCAGATTTATTCCCATAGCCATTTCATCTTTACGGGTAATATTAACTGATCGCATGGCAACCGGAGCTGCTGCTATGACATATTTACTTTGATTTTTTAATTTTTCAATATAATCTACTTTTAGATCAGGTCGATTGCGGATCTCCCACCACTCCTCCTGGCCAAACCATTCATGTTTGGAAATATACAGCACATCTCTCCCCAAAAAGGACATGCTCTTTTCAAAGGATCGATCCAATCCGGAAATAAGAGTTCCCATAAGCGTCACAGCTAAAATACCGATAATGATTCCAAGTGTGGTCAATGCCGCACGCAGTTTATTATCCCAAATTGCACTAAGGGCCATACGCAGGGATTCAACATAAGCAAACATGTTCAGAGAGTCGCTTTTTTCTTACTTGGTTGTTTACGTTGTTTTGTTGTTTTGTTTTGAGCGTCTTTTTCGATGCGACCGTCAAGAATATGAATTGTGCGGTGGGCATGTTTTGCAATATAGGCCTCATGAGTCACGAGAATAATTGTATTTCCTTCATTATGCAACTCATCAAAAACATCCATGATTTCTACACCGCTTTTTGAATCCAAGTTTCCGGTAGGTTCATCCGCTAGAATAATGGAAGGATTCGTCACCAATGCTCTGGCAATGGCTACCCGCTGTCGCTGACCACCGGACAGTTCATTTGGCTTGTGATGCATACGATCAGTCAGGCTCACTTTATCCATTGCGATTTCAGCAAGTTCTAAACGCTCATCTTTTGGAATATTGGCATAAATCAAGGGGAGTTCTACATTTCTCAAAGCCGTCAACTTGGGCAATAAATTAAATGTTTGAAAAACAAAACCAATCTTCCTATTTCGTATAGATGCCAGTTGATTGTCATCCATTTCGTGAACTTTTTCACCTTCAAATTCATAGGTGCCATCTGTGGGTGAATCCAGGCAGCCGATCATATTCATCATGGTCGACTTCCCTGAACCGGAAGGTCCCATAATGGAAATATATTCATTATGATTGATAATTAAGTCTACCCCATCCAGCGCTTTAACGGTTTCGCCTCCCACTTCATAATACCGTTGTAATCCGTTCAGTTTAATTAAATCTGCCATTAATTGTCCATTCAAATTTTAAAGATTTCTTCAGTATTTCTTCACCTCCCCACCTGCCTACCAGCAGGCAGGCAAGGCCCCTTCTCATACGAGGAGGGGATTTAGGGGTGGTGTAAATATAAAGGGATATCAAATGTAAATCAGTTTTATAATTAGGGTAATCAGCCATTAATCTTCATCTAAACGAACAAGGCTATTATGTTTTAAATCTCGGCTGATAGCTTTATAACTCCCGTTTACTACTTTTTCACCTTCGTTTAATCCGTTTAAAATTTCATAATGTGTTTCACTGCTAATACCCACCTTTACCGGTTTGGCTATGGCAAATGGGCCTTTTTTATTCCCTTTAACTTCTTGATCTCCTTCCGGTTCATCCTGAACAACAAAAACCAATTCAATCATTTTTTTCTTTTCATTTCCACTTCTGTATTTTTTGTCTTCATCTTCCCCATCTTCTTTCTTTTCACCAGATTCTTTATCATACCCTTCCGGACGGACTGTTAAACTTTGAATAGGGATGGTCAGCACATTTTTCCTTATATCCGTAATTATATTTGTATTCGCACTCATACCCGGACGGATTTTGGGATGGACATCCAACATGCGAACTTTTATCTTAAAATTTGTGACCTGCTCTTGTGTACCAAAATTGGATGTTTCAGCTACATGGGCAATTTCACTCACAACACCAAAAAACATTGTATCTTGGAACGCATCCACTTCAATTTCTGTTGTATCACCCAACAAAATTGACACAACATCATTTTCATTTACATCCACGTCCACTTCCAATTTTGTCAAATCAGCAATCGTCATTAGCGTTGCAGCCTGAAACATACTGCCAACAGCCATTTCCCCAACTTCAATATTTATTCTGGTCACAATTCCGTTGGTGGGGGCAGTCATTTTCAGCTTTGATAATTCATCTTCTCTGGAACTCAAGGCTGCTTTGGCTTGCCGCAATTGGTTTACGGCCAATTCATGTTGAGCAGTGATAGATTCAAGTTCTTGTTCTGAAATCAATTTCTGTTTATAGAGAGACTCCATTCGTTTTTTCTGGGCACGTACCTGTTTCAGGCTTGCTTTAGCAGAATTGACTGAAGATTGTGCCTGTTCTGTTGCCGCCAAATGCTGTTTTTCATCCAGCGTAATCAATAATTGTCCCGCTTGTACACGATCACCTTCTTTGACGGTGATTTTTGTCACCCATGCGGATGTCGTTGCGCTGATTTTGATTTCCCTAATGGGTTGAATTTTTCCACTGGCGTTTACTTTATGAACAACCGTTCCTCGTTGAACGTCTTCTACCTCTACCTTGATAGCACTATCATCTTCACGAAAAATATTAGCAGCAATAATAATGATTAATAACACCGCAGCTCCGCCGATGATGTATATTTTTTTCTTTTTATTTTTCATTGACAAAATTTACTCCCTAGTTATCTGTAATCTTGATCAAGCGTTCCTAATAGTGCTCTTAATTGAGCTTCCTGAATGCGTGCATTGTATTTTGTACTTACCAATGAACTTCGCGCTTGGCTGACTGAAACTTGAGCATCCAATATTTCTAATATTGTTGTAGATCCAAGTTTATAGCGTTCCTGAACCAAATTCATATCTTCTTCAGCTGAAGCTAATACTTGTTCGCTGATGGGTATTAACTCCTGGTAATTCCCCAGAATATTGATCAAATTTTCCAACTGGACGATTAAATCATGTTTTTGAGTTAAATAATCGTATCGCTGTTTGCGGACATTTATTTCTGCCTGCTGCTGTTTTGTGGATAAACTATATCCGGTAAAAATTGGGACGGATAATGACAAAGAAACGCTCGAAGACCAATCATCTAATTGAGTCATGCTATCAAAATCATTCGCAAGAGTTCCATAATCCATTGATGCACTTAATTTAGGGAGGCGCGTACCGACTAAAATTTTTCTGTTTAATTCAGCCCCGGCAATCTGCGAGCGGAACACAAGCAGCGTGGGGCTATATTCTACCATTTCTGACACAGATTGCTCAACGTTCGGTATCGGAAGCAATGGTCGTCCGGTATCTACAATTTCATAATGAATATCGCTGCCCACTAAGCCCATGCTGTTTCGGAGAACAAGATTCGCATTAAGTAGATTCGATTCCTTTATTAATAAATCCGAATGAGCATTTCCTTTTAAAACCTGTGCTTTCAATAAATCCGTTTTCTTAACTGCCCCTAGTTCAAATTGGGTTTTTACCAAACTCACTTGATGACGTGCTAGAGCTAAATTTTTCTTGGAGACATCTAACAATTGCTGTGCTTTTAAAAATTCATAGAATGATTGATGTACATTGAGGATTACATTAATCTTCTGCTGACGGGCAAGCTGCTGGCTTATAACTAGAGTATTATTTGCCGATCTGATCTGGTTCAACCACTGTCCGCCATCATAAACGGGCTGACTGACAGAAAATGAAGCTCCATACTTATTTGATGTACCACCGTAAGGAGTAGAAAAAGATAGGGTATCACCTAATAACACCATCTCTGATGTGTTTACACCTTTTGTAGAATGTGATTCACTCCATGAATTACCATAACTAAACGTAGGCAGAATATTGCTCAACGAACCTTTTTTCCCTGCGGCGGCAGACTGTACATCCAAAGTTGCTGATTTCAATGATTCTTTATTCAGTAACGCAATCTCGATGCAATCTGCCAGGGAATACACTTGTGCATCCAAGCTCACGAAGGTTAAAAAACAGAATAGGTGAAATAGATGTTTCATAGATTAAGTAAATAGTGACCCAATAAATGAGAAAAAGGTTGTCTGAAATATCCAATAAATAACCAAAGCGATTATAAATGGTTTTACCTCCCGGCGGTATAAAACACTCATACCAACGGCAAGTATGATTACTCGCCAAAAGGCGAAAAGATCCATTCCGTTCATAAAATTATATAAAAAACTTCCTTTTTCACCAATCCCCAATAATCCCAAGCCTGTATGAATATCCACACGCCATTGAGAAACCATGAGAGGAATCTTTACAAGTGATTCCAAAACAGCGATCATATACGTATAGGACGTCATGACAAGTATATTACCAAATGTTGATTTCCCGCCAAAAAAGAAATTTCCGATAAGCATAACAATCAGACTCATCATTAAGATTCGAACCGGTGTGGATAAGGTACTGGATATATATCCGATAATAACCATGCTCCTTGTCGGATGTGTAAATTTTTCCAAACTTTCAGCTAAAATTTCTTCTTTTTGATCATCGGGTATTTGTGAACTTTCCATGATGAACTTTTCAGTTTGTTGGATTTGCACTTCCGTTAATAATTCTCCCAATGCAATCATACTGATAAAACCCACTATTGCTGTAATAATGATGGGTAAAAAAGCATTTTTCCAATTATTTTGTTCTTGCAATGAACTAAATGTTTCTTTCGGCTCTAGAAATACGTTTATTAGATTATTCATATTTAACATTACGTTTTATTCAGTTAAAATGTCGTCTTTAATTTTTAACATGTATTCTCTTGATGCTTCATACTCATTTTCAATATCACCATTCAGAATTGCTTCCTCAATAGCATGTTTGATTTTTCCCACTTCCTTACCCTCCGTCAATCCACACAATTCCATAATTTCTTTGCCCCTTACAGGAGATTGAAATGATTTCATTGCATCTCTTTCCTCAACATTGGACATTTTTATTTCCACAATTTCAAAGTTTTTCATATACTTACTAACACGATTTGGATTTCGTGAAGTGATATCGGCCCGGCACAATGTCATAAGATCATCCAAATCCTCCCCGGCTGCAGCCATGACTCTGCGAACGGCTGAATCAGTTACTTCTTTTTTTACTAACGCTATGGGACGGAGATGTAAAAGGGTGAGTTTTTTAAGATAATCCCGAAGTTCATTCGAAAGTTTCAAATGTTTGGCTACTTTATTTAATATTCGCTCACCCACTGCATCGTGTCCATGAAACGTATACCCTTTTTTCTTGTCCACCCTTCGGGTATTTGGTTTTGCAATATCATGAACCAATGCCGCAAAACGTAATTCCATTTTTTCAGATAATTGAGCGGCGTTGTCCACAACTTGCATCGTGTGGAAAAAAATATCTTTATGATGCCATTCCTTTGTTTGCTCCATCCCAAACATTTTATCAATTTCAGGAAAAACATATTTCATCAATCCCGTCTTTTGCAAAATAATCAATCCAATGGATGGTTTTTCCGTGGCTAATATTTTCAGAAGTTCAACTGTGATTCTTTCCTGAGAAACGATGCTGATTCGATCGGCTTGTTTGCATATCGCTTCAAAACATTTTTCTTCGATTTCAAAGTTTAAAGCTGCAGCGAAATATGCAGCCCGCATCATACGTAAGGGATCTTCAGAAAATGTTTCATTTGGGTCAAGCGGTGTTTTTAGAATTTTTGCTTTTAAATCTACAATCCCGCCATGAGGATCATGCAATTCACCAAACCGATCCGGATGGAGATCCACAGCTAATGCATTGACTGTAAAATCGCGACGTATTAAATCTCCATTAAGATCTGTATAAATAACTTCTTTGGGCTTGCGGGAATCTTTATCATAGGATTCAGTACGTGCAGCGGCTACTTCGAGTGGTATAGCTTTGTAAGGAATTTTTGCAGTAGAAAATTTAGGAAATGGAACAATTTTTCTTACGTTTAATTTTTTTGCAAGCGCTTCAGCAAATTCCACACCATCGCACACAACCATAAAATCGATCTCTTTCAACGGTCGTCCGAGAAATAGATCACGTACGTAACCGCCCACAACATAGGTATCATGCCCACGCTCTGCACCCAATTCTCCCACAAGCCGCAGGACCTTGGAACCGATGAAATCTTCTGATATTAAATGATGAATATTGGCCATAATAGCATAGAATTTACGGAACTTGTTTTAAATCATGCACAGCATCATAATTTCATTTGCTCTCATCAAAAACTACCTCTATTTTCAACCGTGATGGGTATAAGACAGATATGGATAACACTCCTTTTTTCCAGTTTTGCCTACGGGCAGTTTGGTGAAGTGAAGGTTGTTTTTGACAACCGCCTGCTTAAAGTCCACCAACAACAAAATATTTTACCCCTCAAACAGGATATTGCACGTTTTATAAAAATGACGCGTTGGGATGAGGATTACAGCGATCTGAAAATTCCACTCCATATTCAATTTATTTTTGAAGGTGCAGCCCAGAAAGGTGCTCAAGAAACATACCTTGCTCAAGTCCTTTTTACTACAGGCACAGATCAGCGATATTTTGATAAATCTGTTCAATTTCCTTATGGTCAAGGCGGTGCATTATATTTCGATCTTGTACAATTTGATCCATTGGCCAGCTTTTTAGCTTTTTATGTAAACCTTGTTTTAGCGGGTGAAATTGATACGTACGAACCCATGGGTGGGACGCGAATTTTTGAAATGAGTCGAGAAATTGCCTTGCGTGGCACAGCAAGTGATTTTTCACGAGGATGGTCAGACAGAGCAAAACTAGTAAATAATGTGAGTACAAATTTCGGATTACGAAAAGCAAAATTTTCTTTTTATTACGCCATGGATCTTTTCCAAAATGGCGAAATGGATGAGGCTATATTAGAATATAAAAATATGATCAAAGGGCTTGATGAGGTATATGATCGATCACCGCGAGAACATTATACAATGATGTTTCTGAAAGCACACACCAATGATTTGGCAAAGATATTGCAGTTATTGGGTCAGAAAAATATGCTACGAGATATGATGGAATTGGACCCGGACAACTTGGAAATCTACAAGAAAGCTCTAGATTAAAGATCGCTGTATTTCTTAATACCGCAGATGTAATGGGCAAATACAATACTTCCACGGTAGAACTTCTGCAAAATATCCCTGTCATTTTTAATTCGCACTTTCCGAACAAGACGTCTTTTCTTTAGAATAATAAATGGATGCGTTATTAACCAGAATAATGATTTGCAGACAGCACCGAAATGTTTTAGATCCCATTTAAACAGTGCATAGACAATTGCTACTCCTTCAAGAACTATTCTCACCGGTAAAAAATACAGTGTCAGCGGCAGGTTATAATTCGTTAACAACATTAAGAACGAATTACGGTGGTTTAAATAATATTTTCGAGATGAATACATGGGAAGTGAAACAGCATTTTTATGATACACCACTGCGTTGGGTTCAAAAACAATACGCTTGCCCATAAGCTGGAATCGCCAACATAAGTCAATCTCTTCCTGGTGGGCAAAAAATGTTTCATCAAATCCATGCGCAGCCTCAAAAGCGTCTTTGCGGACC
The DNA here is from genome assembly GCA_014381755.1 of Fidelibacterota bacterium. GTDB lineage: Bacteria > Fidelibacterota > Marinisomatia > Marinisomatales > TCS55 > UBA2126. The sequence continues at coordinate 11,895 of JACNLB010000135.1, forward strand.
ATGATCGCTGTTCCCGATGCCCAGAAAATATCATCAGCAGTGTCATATTGACCGTTATCTTCCTCTTGGTTTAAAAATATCCTCCCTTTTGCAAATGGAAAGCAAAATAAATCCAAATGACCACCGGCGCCTCCCGCATAATCAAACAATTTTCGATCGTAATAATTACGGATTTTAGGTTGAATGGCGACTACGTCATCATTATTTTCAACAGCTTTGGCTAAATGCTCCAGCCAGTCCGGTTCTTGAATTGTATCATTATTCAAAAAGAGCAACCACTCTCCCTTTGCGATGGAGACACCGCGGTTGCACCCACCGGCATAGCCATAATTCTGATCATTTTCGATTAAAATTATATTTGGGTGATTGTCTTTGATCCACTCTTGGCTACCGTCTGAAGATGCATTATCAACAACGATAATTTCTTTATCATGATACGTGGATTTTTTGAGGGATTCAAGACATTCAGAAAGGACATCGATTCCATTCCAATGCGGGATTATTATGGAAATAAACATATTAGTTAGTGGTTATTGGTAGCTGGTTAGCAGTGAGTTGTTCTACCAATCACCTCTCTACCAGTTACCACTCACCAACTACCCCTCACCGCTTTCCAATTCCTCTAATAGCTTGGTCGCTTGCTTATCTTTTGGATTTCGTTCCAGCCAGATCGTTAATAAATCTTTAGCGTCTTCATCCAATCCAAGATTGCGGTAATTGATAATCAAATGACTTACAATATCCGGATAATTTTTCCTGTATTGATTCCACATATTGGAATTAATATTTTTTCGATCTCTATTACTGGCCAATATTTTTGCTTCAATGGTATTATATCCATTGTAGAGATCTTTCAAGATTGATAAACTGGTGTCATAATCTTCTAATTCCATGTACGATTGAGCATATTCAACACGATCACGTACTGAGTTATCATTGCGCTTTACAAGTTCAGAAAGCACTGCGCTGTATTTTTCTTTATTTCCTATGCCCATATATAATCTGCCAACCTGATAATGTAAATCCCTGTTATCCATTCGGATTGGATTTTCAGGTAAATTCTCTGACATTTTATCAAGTACTTCTCCAACTTTGACTCTTTTTAATTCTGCTTCGTCTGTCTTTTTAGATGACTGAAGTTTTTGAAAATCCATGAAATGATGAACAGCTAACTGCATGTATGCACTACGGTAGTTTTGCAACAGACGGATGACTTGTGTATTATAAAAAACATCCTCATTACCCAAATTACGAAATAAATATTTTTCATGAGGACTGCGATACCAAAGAGTTCCTTCCTGTTCTTCCCATTCGGCTCCAACCAAATCACGACTCCATGTATCTTCACCTAATTCAGTCATTAAGTGAAATTCCATCCGTTCAGCATTAATACCTTTGGTTTTATACGGACGTAAACGATAAGCTAACCCTTCCATTTCTAAATAGTTTTCAAGTCCGATGCGATTCCCTGGGGAAACAGTAACAGCAAAATAAATAGGTGATGACCAATCCGTATCATTGATGATCTGCATAATCATCATGTCCTGTACTTTTAATGCCTGCTTTGCAAATGTGGGTTTAACACTCCACGTAATCTGTTGGTCACTTTGCACCGGAAATGTGACTTCACGAGTTTTCCATCGTGTTAAACCGGATGTTATATTTCGAATATCATCATCACTAATTTTAACAAACCGCTGACCGATAATTTCATCGCCCTCTCGTTCTTTGATTAGATCATTATATTCTGCAAAAGTAGGGCGTGAATCCCGGAGCTGCTTAATGTACCAGGGTGTGTTCAGCAAACTCAAATTAGCCACCGCAACATCTTTGCGAATTCCTTCTACTTCCTGCAAATACCAAAGGGGGAATGTATCATTATCACCATTGGTAAAAAGAATTCCATTCGGTTCGCAAGACTGAAGCAAATTATAACTGTAATCCCAGGCGACATAATTTCCGCTGCGATCATGTTCTCTGTAGTTGGCATTTAGCATAATTCCGGGAATAAAAATCAACTGCAAAACCAATGCACCCAAAATAGCATTTTTCGCCATTGCCGGCTTTTTCAAAAGGTTCGTAATCCATTCACTCAATGCAGCAGAACCAACGCCAATCCAAATGGCAAATGCCATAAAACTGCCAACATAGGAATAATCCCTTTCGCGAGGTTGAGGATTATCTTGGTTTAAGTAAAGAATCAGCAGCCAGCCTGTAACAAAAAAGAGTGTAAAAACCGTAAAGAAAATATTCCAATCTTTGCGGAGATGATGTACGAGACCAATTATACCTAAAATAAACGCTAGTGGAAGTCCAAACTGCAACCAATGAACGCCATCTTGCCGATTATTGGCTCCCATTGCTGTCGTATAGTCACTTCCGGAAGGACCTCGGCCTGCAAACTGCCATAAGAAATAGCGATTATACATTTTTCTAATCTGGTAATTCCAGAAGAAATCCCATTGCTTTGAACCATTATGGAACGCGTATTTCCTGTTTTGACTGGAAGAATATTTATTTCTTCCGGCTGATGGACGGCCGACGGTTTCATGTTTAGCCGGAAGCCCATTGTACCGACGAGGAAATTGACTTATTTCACCATACTGTTCACGTTGTAAATATGAAATGGCGCCTGCCATGGTTTCCGGATTATTCTCATCGATAGCGGGGTTTTGATTCGATCGAATAAAAATGAGTGAATAACTCGAAAATCCGATTAATATTAATACAGCAGACGAAAGTGCCAACGACATTAATTGATGTTTATTTATAATTGACCAGACCGTTGAACCAAACACTAATAATACTAGGATAATAACACCCGAAAGACCAACAGAACCTGCCAGCTTGGGCAGACCAATAATAATTCCATTATGAATAACCAAAAAAACAATGAATGTGATTAGTGTGGTGAGAAAAAACGTTTTCCACTCGAATTCCATTTTACGAAAATAAATGATGAGTGCAATGAATGGCAGAGTTAAAAGATTTAGTATATGTACACCGATAGCCAATCCAAACATATAAGCAATAATGAGAATGTAGCGTTCACTGCCCGGTTCATCTGCGCGGTCAGACCAATGGAGAATAAGCCAGACAACAATGGCAGTAAAAAATGTACTGATGGCATAGACTTCAGCTTCCACGGCATTGAACCAGTGACTGTCTGTAAAAGCAAATGTCATGGCACCAATGAAAGCAGCTCCAAAGACAACAATCGCATCTTGCCGTGAGCGAATTTCACCACGATAATTTGCTATCACTTTAACAATAATGAGATAGAGCAGCATGACCGCTACTGCACTGGCAATTGGCGACATAAGATTAACGCGATATGCAATATCCGTATTTAATGGCAGCATTGAAAAAATACGCCCTAATATCAAATAAAGAGGACTTCCCGGAGGGTGGGGAACTCCTAAAATGTAGGAAGTGGCAATGAATTCACCGCAATCCCAATAAGGCACTGTCGTTGCCATTGTACTTAA
>JACNLB010000143.1:0-9839 GCA_014381755.1 Fidelibacterota bacterium
ACAGAATCCATGACCAATCCAAAAACCGGGTGCTGATAGCGCGCTGACACAGTAGAAACACCAATCTCATTGGGATCACCAGTATCGGAAAAATCTACTTTTGCGACACCAAGAGTATCTGTCAATTCACTCAAAACACTTAAACGACCATTATTACTTTCAAAATAGAGTTCAACATTTGAAATCGGATTACCATACTGACGGGAATTAATACGAGCAGAAAGTTCAGCTTTGGTGTTTCCGTCATCGAGTTTGATTGCATTTGTATTCGTGGTAAGATTAATTTGATATGGCCACAATTCTACAGCGCTTGTATCATAAACATCAAAACGAACGGATGATTCAAAATCGGTTCCGCCTTTTGTATAAACCGCTGTTACTTCCACACCTTCGTAGGTTGGTGTTGTACCATTATCATAGGCAGCCACATTCCCATCGGAAAATTGGACAGCTGCTAAACCATCATTATTTGTATTAGGTGTACGAGTATCAAACGAACCAATGTCAGAACCGGCCGCTTTTGCCGAAAACGTTATCATTTCATCTTTTTGAGGTTGATTGAGTGAATCCAATAATTGAACAACAATGTATGTTGTCACAAATGGGCCTTTCAGATCCTCTCCCACAGCAACTGCATTACCATTATCGTCAAACCCATAGGCTTGTGCAACTGCAGTTATTTTATATGCACCGGAAGTTGTACTTGCAGATGAATCAGCATTTGCCGGATCCCTTTCATCACAGCTTACAATCAATAACCCTGTTGCAATTAAAAGTATGTTGAATAATTTTTTTATATTAGTTTTCATCACTTTCTCCTTTTTCTGATGTGTTAGGAGTTTCTTCTTCAACAGCATCGTCATCTTCATTTTTTTCTTTTACATTTTCTTCATCTGGAATGATTAAAGAATTTTCAAGTTCGATCATTGCATCTGTTTTCGTAATTCCAACCATTCCCATTTTTATAACAGAAGGTGTAATCTGAATGATAAGATCTGTTTTCTTTTCGATGATGTCACTGCTGGTAAACAGTTTTTTGCCCAGTAAAGGTATTTTATTCAAGTAAGGGACTTTGTATTCTGTATCTTTAAGATCCCTGCTGATTAAGCCGCCAATGACTATTGTTTCACCGTCTTTAACACGGATGGTTGTGGAGGATGTTCGTTTTTTTGTACGGGGAATATTTTTATCTGGACCGATAAATTCAAATATCGATGATACTTCGGGCATAACGTGTACTGTAATATCCCCATCAATATTCACTTTGGGTAACACGTGTAATTTAATTCCCACTTCTTCTTTTTGGACTTGAACCTGTCCCCCAACGCCGCCTGAACTCAAAATATATGGTACAACATCCACCATTTCTATATACGCTTTGCGACCGTTCAATGTGACTAATTTTGAATCAGCCAGAATTTCCGCTTTATTATTTTTAATTAAAAAATCGAGTGTAACATCAAAGGCTGTCATCTGTCTGCTGAACTGGGTAGGAATAATGTTTTGATCATCTTTATCATTCCAAAACAATCGATTGAAAAGCATATTTTCCGGAAGTGTTTCGAATGGAAGAGAACCATAATCTTCAATAACTCCTGTTCCTGCTTCATCCTGTTGTTGGGCTAATCCGGGTACTGTGCTTCCTGCACCGGTAATTCCTGCTGGTGGTATACCATTTTCTGCAAAAATATTCGTATAATGGGCTAATCTTGACCAATCAATTCCCAAATCTTCTTCTACATCAACTCCAACTTCAATCAATCGAACTTCCAGCATCACTTGTGTTGCCGGTTTATCAATTTTGCGAATTACTTCTTCTATTTCTGCAATTTTCTTCGGCGAGGCATTTACCAGAAGTTTATTGCCTGATGTATCCACTTGAATTTGATCTGTCAAATCTTGCAGAAACATTTTTACTTCCCCTGCATCAGCATATTTTAAGTCCACAACATGGGATGTAATCCCTACTTCTTCCAGCAGTTTTTTGGGTTCAGCAATCAAGAATGAATTGCCTACAATCTCATAACTTAAACCAACAGCTCGAACGACAAGGTTAATAGCTTGCTCGATAGGAACATCATCCATATGAATGGATATTTTGTCCTGACGATTCACACTTGGGTCCGTCACAATATTGTAACCACTTTCCTTGGCAAGGATAGAAAGAATACTCGGCAAATGAGCATCTTCAGCATGAACTCGAACCAAGGTTGGTTTTATGGCTTCACTAGCAGAAATTGTACTCGGACTTCCTTGAGCCAACAAACCGGTAGTTAGTATAAATAGGATGGGTAAAATTAGTATATTTTTCATTTTAAAACTCATTTCTGGAATTATTTTCCATAGTTACATTTTCTTCTTCGGCTAATCCCGCTACGGGATAGTGATATTCTGATGCTCCTTTGACAATGACAACTTCATCTACATCAATCCAAACAACTTCGCCGCCGGCGACTGAATCACCAACAATAACAGTGTAGTTTTGTCCACGATATTGAATTCCTGCATATTGGGTAGACGTACCATCAATAATATGGGTTACACGGAGTTTGTTTGTATTTCTATAACGCAGCATTCGTCCACGAGCATCCGTGAGATAAAGTACATTCGTTAATCGAAGCGGTTCTTTTTCTAAAGTAAAGTCAAAAGCATTTCGCTCTTTTAGACGTTGTTCAAGAAAATCAATAACACCTTCTAATTCTTCATCTGCACCAAACTGTAAATTGTCAGCCCTCTTATTGGCAGCATCCCATTTATTATTAATGGGATATAATTTTATTCCGGCTGCGCCGATAGATATGACGCTCAGCAGTACTAAAATTGTCCAGATGGTTTTATTTCTATTATTCATTATATAGCCTTGGTTTTGGATTTAACGAGTGTCAATGTTTCTAAACGGATTTCAACAACCTGTTCTAACAAATCTTTTTCTGTTGCAGTTCTCTTAACTCGCTCTATCCCATTTTTAACATGAAATTCTTTGATTGAAATCAGCCTGGGGGACCGTTCAATTTCAGCCATAAATTTCCCCAATTTGTCATAGGTACATTTAATAATTAATTCATAAGGTGTTCTTAAATAGTTTTCTTTCTCTTCCCTCGGTCTGGGTTTCACATTCAGCAATGTGATGTCAAGATTATTCATTGTTTCTGTTAGATTTTTTAGAAAAGGAATGGATGCATCTTCAGCTAATAAATCTTGTTTTGACAACGCAAGGTTTTCGTCAAAAAGAGTATAAACCTGGTCAAGTTTATTAGCCAGAATTTGAGCACTGATTAATTGTTCATTCAATTCTCGTTGTTCCATTTCCAGCGCTTTTAACTCAAGCGGTTTTTCACCAATCAGCCAGCCTTGATTCAACCAAAAAAGAATGGTTAAACCAAATAAAATCAAGGAAATCATGCTATTACGATTTTTCATGATATATTCCCTTTTATTTTAACTGATACCCTTAATGCTGCTTCAATTTCAAATTCCACGACTGACTGTTCTCGAATTTTTTTCAGTGAACCCTGGTTGAATTTTATTTTAGAAAAATTTTCCCCCAGCAATTTGTTACGCTTTAGCTTGCTAATATATTCATGAACGATATCAAAATCTTTTCTATCTTCATACACGACAGCAACACCACCAATAATAATTTTATCTTTTTTATATTTCATCGATGTAATAGCCATATCTTCTGGAGTCATTTCACCAATAAGCTGCATATTTCTAGCCCAAAGAATGCGGTTATTTTCTAAATCAGCTAATGACATGATGTCTTCTTTAGATAAGTTTTTACCTTCTTTACGCAATGCACTGATTTGGATTTTTACCTCTTTGATTTCAACTTCTTTGCGTTCAATCAATTTTGAATAACCGCGTCCGATCCACCAGGTTTCTCCATTGACAAACACGAGAAAAAACGTGATTAACCCAAACACAACCCATCGGCTGCGTTCTTTCCATTGTTCACGGATTGTTTCGCGACTTTCGGATTGATTTAAATTAATGGAAATAAATTTTTTCATGCGTCAAAACCTCCACCGCGTAATGCCAAACCAACTGCGACAGAATATTGAGCCGGATTGACAATAGCATCTTCATTGTATCCCTCAAATGACTTCATGGGGTTAAAAACACTCACTTCCAAGTTCAACTTACTTTGAATTAATTCAATCAATCCTTCTGTTGCTGAACCTCCACCGGTTAAATATAAATGTGTAAAAAAGCTTTGGTTTGTCGTCTTTGCATAATAGCGAAGTGAACGGCGAATATCTTCTACAAAATTATCAAAGACATTTCGTTCTGCAATTCCAATTCCACTTTCCGTTTCTGTTGATTCATTTTTATTAAAACAACTTACGCCATCTTTTAAAAGATGATCTTGGGAACTGATATAATCATTATCCATTTTCGTGGCAAGTGCTTTAACAAAATCATGGATTCCGATAGGTAAATCACGAGTAAAAAACATATCTTTCCTGCCCCAAACTGTCAACGCACTGGAGATGGCGCCAATATCCAACAGTATGACTACACCGTCTTCAGGAAGTTCATTAACATAAGAATACGAATTCATAACCGCAATGGGATCCACATCAATAATGCCCGGTTTAAAACCGATCTCCTTGAGTAAATCTACATGGGCATTTGATGTTTTTTTAGTACAAGCTACAAGGGCAACATCAATTTTATCCACTTCTTTTGGATTTGAACCAAATATTTGGTAATCGATCACTGCTTCAGATCCATCCATGGGAATATGTTTTCTCGCTTCAAACGTCATGGACGAAAGCAATTCTTCTTCTGGCATGTCCATTGTTGTAATCTGTTTCACACTTACATGTGTACCATTTAAGCTTGTGACTAAATGTTTCACCCGTTTGGGATTTATTTTCATTTCTTTCATCAATTCGCGAACGGCCATAACCCAATGGGGTTGGGAGAGTTTTTCAGGGTCAAATGTCTGATTAGGTTCCGGTACCAGCCGTAATCCATGATTGACAAGTTTATGTCCGCTTTTTGTTTTATCGAGCACAACTGCTTTTATGTACTGCCTGCCTATGTCGAGGCCAAGAATCATTGGTTCGTTCCTTTATTTTTATTTATGGGGATTTCGCCATACGCTTTTATTACCAATGCCATAGAGCCATCTTCTCTGGAAGCCGGCGGGAAGTAAGGTGGAATAGAAAAATCTGTAAAATTATAATCATAATGGTAATCTTTATCATAACCAATACCGGGAGAAACGTTATAGGGGCCGGGTGCATTGCGCTTCATATAGCCTCTTTTGTTTTGTGACATGGAACCCCAAAATCGAAAATAACCCCTTAAATCACTGTTACCGGTATAAGTAGGTAATGAAGACGTTGGATTTCTACGGGGTCCTCGTCCATCAGCTAAAGATGCTCCGTTATTAGCAAAATTTGGTCCACTGTATGCTGCATTCGAAATAGTATTCTGCCAGTATTGGGCGACGACAGATCCTTCTGAAGCTAACATAGCAGCATTGACAATTAAATGCTCACCATTCGCTTTGTTTCTTGCTCCATTTGCCTCCGTATTAGCAAGAATAATGTTTGACCCTGAAAACAATCCGAGCCTATTAGGCGTACCATAAATCACTTCACCCGTTAATGTATTGGAATCTGTATAGATAAGATCATCTACAATCCAGATATTATTCCAGACCCTATCCCAAATAGTAAAATCATCACTGCGGCGATAATACGTATCTTTATCAGTCACAATTGTATATTGACCATCCACTGATCCTTTAACACGAACCTGTCCATTGCGGATATAAATCACTGTTTGATTGCCGGAATAGAACATGGTTGGTGACATTATATCTGCACCTCCCGGAGGCGGTTCAAAATCAAAATGATGAAATCCGCTCGTATCACAGAGACTCCATCCGTTATCCGGATGGCTATGATAATATGCGAAGCTATTGAATGGAATTGAATTGTCCGGTGAAGCAAAAAACGACAGAGTCACTTCTTCTGCATCCACAAAGCCATTATCAAATGATTGAAAAATGCCCGCGACCTGAAAAATGGCACCGCTTACACTCGTACTAATTGAAATAATCTCTCCCAACCAATTTTTATTAGAATCAGGATCAGAAGCAAAAACAGAAATAGTATCACCCACTTCATATTCATCTAACACATTAGAAATATCATTTCCATCCGAATCTTCGTTATCGATAAAAAGTGAGTCGGTAGGGTAAATTCCTGATGTGGTATCCCACGAGGCATCGAAGGCAATCCTACGATTCGTTAACAAATTGGGAGATGTGTCTAAATCCCAGCGGAATGTGGTGGGCGGCGGTCCTTCCACGCCAATTGGTGGAATTAAATAGGACCATTGGGATAACATAAATCCATTATCTACAAATTCAATTTCAGTCATAATGAGCGTATCATTACCGGAACTTCTAAATAATAGATCATCGGCAGTAAAAACATATGTTGCATTTTCAATTGCTCGCTGGCGGGCATTGTCAGGTGGAAAATCTCTACCATCGGCTTCATCATTTGCTGACAGCCAGCCATCAGGATCACAATTACCATATGCTATACCCTGGACAGCAGCTACCTGGGCATTTGTAAAATCCGGGCAGCCCCAGTTGCTCATCTGCATCTGTCCGTTTGTATGTACTTTCCCTTCTAATATATCACTTCCGCCGAATGAGACATAGCTACCTAAACCAGGTCCGCCTCCCGGTTCTTCCGATTCGGTAAAATACATGAAATGAGCAAAACTTTCCGGAATCATTTGCAGGATTGCTTCCCGCGTAATACTCACCGGTTTTCCCAGTGTATTTTTGAATGTGCTCGTACCTTTTCCGCGAGCCATAAAGATATTTTGACCCATATTATCTGTAAATGTTGAGCAATACACATCACTGTAAGTGCCCATTTTACTAAACATTACACCGTCAGTAATTACCTGAACGGGATTGGTGATTTTTGGTAGAACAGGTAATGCTTCCACATTAATACCCGTTTCTGCAAGAAATAGAGCTTTAGACTCCTCAAAACGATATTTCTGCATCACAGCTGCAGACATGGCGTATTTCAAATAACTAACCGTCAGAAGTAAGCTTACAAAAATAAATATGACTGCGGTAAGTGTAACTGTACCTTGTGAAAAACGCTTCATAAAGGAGGTCTCATAGATCCAGAAGTTGATGCTAAACTGATGTATTTATTGGGCATAAATATTTTACGTCGAAATCGCAGTGTTTCAACATGCTTTCCCCCAGGTGCATTAACTGTTTCCACCTCTAAATCCATCGTCAATGTTATAGTAGATTCTGCAAATCGCTGCAATTTTGAACTCACAACAATTGTTTCTTCCCTGTAAAAATTTTTCAATGAAATATTGCGCTGATTATTGTTTCGATATAATCCTTTTTTCGGTAAAACCAACGTACCATTCAACGGTATTTTGTAATTAAAAAGGATTCCATCAATTGCGTTTGCACTAATCGTTATGTTTTTTGGATTACCAAATTCATCATATGAGGTTAGATCTATTCTTAAAAAATTATAGGTGTTATCAAAGTTGATAAATCTAGATAAGCTAATTTCTTTCATGATTTCCCGCATGACATTGTTACCGTATTGGCGGACTTCATTCAGCACGGTGTCATCCTGATAATGATACAAAATTGTCCGCATGCTCAATCCTAATCCAAGAATCAATATCCCGGAAACGACGATAGTTGTGACCATTTCAATGATCATCAATCCCGGTTGCCATTTTGGAATATTAAAGCGTTTCATTGTGGAAACTCCAGCATGACCATTTCAATATCGGCCCTCTTGACAACTTTTGTCCTGGGTGTAGAAAAATCTTCCCACTCAATCCAAGCATGGAGAAGATATCGATCAATATAACTAATTGAATCAGTGAAAACGGGCGTTATATTTTCATAAAATATTTTAGCAGGGATTTTGACATCATTTTGTTCATCGCCAAAGAGATACACTGTTTCTCCCATAAAATCTCCAGATTTTTCTGAAAGTGTCATATTTCCGTCAGCAATGCGGCCTTTCATGTGTTCAACATAACCGATGAGTTCATCTATGGCTCGTTCTTTAATGGTTATTGTGCGTAATACACCACGAGCATGGGTGGCGCTCAATATCATTCCATACGCTGCAACGCTGATAATCACGACACCGATCATGACTTCAATAAAGGAAAATCCGGATTGGTAACGACGTTTCATCAGAGGACATCCGCTCCAAAAAGTTTTGGATTATTCGCAATTTGTGCTGCCATTGAGCGATCTATTTTACCTTGAGTAACCAATCGCTGCAGATCCTGATCTAAGGTTTGCATACCTTCCACTCCGCCGGATTGCATAACAGATTCAATCTGATAAATGCGATCTTCACGAATTAAATTGCGAATTGCGATCGTCGCCATCATAACTTCACAGGCTGGAGCTCTGCCCTTGCCATCTTTGGTTGGAATAAGTTTTTGAGCAATGACAGCTTCAAGACTCTCGGACATCATGGAGCGAATTTGACCTTTTTGACTGGATGGAAAAATATCGATAATACGATCCACAGCTTTCACTGCACTGGATGTATGAAGTGTTGATAAGACCAAATGTCCCGTTTCTGCAGCTGTTAACGCCAGAGAAATTGTTTCCAAATCCCGCATCTCACCCACCAGGATGACATCTGGATCTTCGCGGAGAGCGGCGCGGAGAGCATTTCCAAAGCTGTGCGTCGTTGCTCCCAGTTCTCTCTGGTTGATAAGGCTTTGATTGGAATGATGAAAATATTCTACGGGATCTTCAACTGTTATAATATGGCATTGACGATTTTGATTAATGTGATCAACCATGGCAGCTAGGGTGGTACTTTTACCCGATCCGGTTGGGCCTGTCAATAAAATTAATCCACGATCTTTCATGGCTAATGTTGCCATAATGGGTGGAATGCCCAATTCATCAAAATCTTTTGGCACTTCGGGAATAGCCCTAAACACACACGAGATTCCACGAATTTGTTCGAAAAAATTGACACGGAAACGACCTTTACCGTCTATCCGATAAGAAAAGTCAATTTCTTTATCTTTTCGAAAAGTACCGATTTGATCTTCGTTCATGACTTGAGGCATAACACCACCAATCTGTTCTTCGGTAATTGCGTCCATATTCAGCGGTTTCATAGTTCCGTTGATGCGCACCATTGGAATTGAACCTGTACTTATGTGCAAATCAGATGCTCCACTTTCCAGAGCATAGATTAGCATTTCGTCAATTTTCATAAATTATTCTGTATCATCTGGTGTTCCGTAGCCCAAAAATCTTCCCCGGTCTCGATCATACACAACCATTCTTCCTGCGCCACCTTTCATTTCTTCAGTACTTTCAGCAGTGATTTGTCCGCCTTCATCACTAAAAGAAAGTGTAAATGTCCATTTCAGTTTAGTCGAACGTTCCACTTCCAATTGGCCTCGGCGTTCCATTTCTTCAATATCACTGGGCCATTCACCATATGTTTGATAGTACATTTTAGCTGCATTATCAACATTACCGATGACTGATTTTGCTTCGGCGGCATAGGCACTTTTAACATATTCAAAATACGTCGGTAAAGCAATGGCTGCTAAAATGGCCACAATCACGATTACAACCATGATTTCAATCATGGTAAAACCTTTTTGTTTACGATTCTTGATTAACTTCATTGAGTTTTCTCCACTCTTCATTATTGTTTATAATCTTTCTTTTTTATCCTTGGTTAAAATAGGAAATCCAATTAATAAATGATGGTGCTTTCCCATAGTCAATTAAATAACGTCTGCTCGATATGATTTACTTA
>JACNLB010000143.1:9934-15096 GCA_014381755.1 Fidelibacterota bacterium
TAATATTTGATCTTTTTTGGGAAAAAATGTTCATTTCTTATCTTAAAGCAAATAGAAAATTGTGTTTAACTTTGAAGTCTAAATATGAATAATAAATCAAGGATTAATCAATGAATGTTGCCATTCTAAAAGAAACTCTCCCCGGTGAAAACCGTGTTGCTGCCATACCAGCCACTGTAAAAGAAATGGTAAAAAGTGGGATGAAGGTTTTCGTTGAATCCGGAGCTGGAGAAAATTCTCATTTTTCAAATGATGAGTATAATAATGCCGGAGCAGATATTGTTTCTGATCGATCATCTTTATTTGCCCAAGCAAATCTTATTGTAAAAGTGGCACCGGCTGAATTAGACGAAATAGACATGATGAAAGATGGAACAACTTATGTGTCATTTTTCCAAACAACCATTCAGACCGAACATGTAAAAAAATTAGTAGAGAAAAACATTTCAGCATTTTCTATGCATCTTATTCCTCGAACAACATTAGCTCAAAGCATGGATGCATTGAGTTCACAAAGTAATATTGCCGGATATAAAGCCGTTTTACTTGGCGCTGCGCACTTGAGTGTGTACATGCCGTTACTCATGACAGCTGCCGGAACAATTCCTCCAGCAAAAGTACTCATTCTGGGCGCAGGTGTCGCCGGACTGCAAGCCATCGCCACTGCGAAACGGCTCGGTGCCCAAGTGGAAGCATTTGATGTCCGACCTGTGGTGAAAGAACAAGTAGAAAGTTTAGGAGCAAAATTTGTAGAAGTTGAATCTGATGAAGAAGACGGCGTTGGCGAAGGTGGATATGCCAAGGAAACATCGGACGATTATAAAAAACGCCAGCAGCAGCTCATCAAAGAACATATTGCTAAATCCGATATGGTTATTACAACAGCATTAATTCCCGGAAGACCGGCTCCTATTTTAATTTTTGAAGATATGGTAAAAGGAATGAAACACGGTTCAGTCATAATGGATCTTGCTGCGGAAAATGGCGGAAACTGTGAATTAACACAACCGGGTGAAATTACAATTTCGTATGGAGTAAAAATTGATGGATCATTAAACCTTCCTGCAACAATGCCAAAACACGCATCTCAACTTTATGCAAAAAATATTATTACGTTTGTGAAACACCTCTGCCCTGAAGGTGAAATTAAAATGGACTTGGACGATGAAATCATTTCCGGTGCCCTCTTTGCTCATAAAGGTCAAATCACTCACGAACCCACTAAAGAAGCTTTAAACAAATCATAAGGATATAACCCAATGGATATGATTAATATTTTTACTGTTTTCATTTTGGCAATATTTGTCGGATTTGAAATTATTACCAAAGTCCCTCCCACTCTTCACACACCTTTAATGTCCGGATCGAATGCAATTTCCGGCATAGCTATTGTGGGTGCGATTATCGCTACAAAAGTGGGCGGTGAATTGGGAACCTGGCTGGGACTCATTGCTGTCATTTTTGCAACGGTCAATGTTGTGGGCGGATTTATGGTAACCGACCGTATGCTCAAAATGTTTAAGCGGAAATAGGGGCGAATAATGGAATACACAAATATCGCATACGTTCTTGCCGCTGTTCTATTTATCCTGGGAATTAAACGATTAAGTTCCCCGAAAACAGCCCGGAGCGGTAATACAATTGCATCTGTTGGAATGCTCATCGCTATCGTTGCCACTCTTGTTTCTTATGATCTTCTGGATTTTCAAACCATTGCCATTGGTATGATTATCGGGGCGATTATCGGTGCCTTTTTCGCCATAAAAGTAGAAATGACACAAATGCCGCAAATGGTCGCCATTTTCAATGGGTTTGGCGGTGGTGCTTCGGCTTTAGTCGCAGCTGCGGAATATTTTAATCCGGCCAATCCTTCCACATTCAATTCAGCCACGATTGCCATTAGTGTGTTTGTGGGTACATTGACATTTACCGGAAGCTTTATCGCCTTCGGGAAACTCCAGGGATTTGTCAGCGGAAAGCCCATTGTTTTTCCCGGACAGAAAATCTTGAATGCCCTTATTGCAATTTCTATTGTTTTTCTGGGTGTTTATACCGTCTCCATGGGAGCAGATGCCGACCCTTATTTTTATGGATTAGTTGCTCTTGCTGCTTTGATTGGAATTACGTTGACTATTCCCATCGGCGGAGCGGATATGCCGGTCGTTATTTCTTTATTGAATTCATATTCCGGAGTCGCAGCATCAGCCACTGGTTTTGTACTGATGAATAATGGCCTCATTATTTCCGGTGCTTTGGTGGGTGCGTCTGGCTTGATTCTGACTAACATCATGTGCAAAGGTATGAATCGTTCTCTGGCTAATGTTATTTTTGGTGCAGTTGGTTTGGTACAAGAAGCATCTAGCAGTGATGGCAAACAAATCCAAGTTAAGAGTGCGTCTACAGAAGAAGTGGCCATGATCCTGGAAGCAGCGGAAAAAATCATCGTTGTACCCGGTTATGGATTAGCTGTGGCCCAAGCCCAGCATGCAATTCGCGAAGTAGCTGATTTCTTGGAAAATATGGGTAAAAAAGTTCTTTATGCTATTCATCCAGTAGCGGGAAGAATGCCGGGACATATGAACGTGCTTTTGGCAGAAGCGAATGTTCCGTATGAACAATTACTCGATCTGGACCAAGTAAATCCTGAATTTGAAGACTGTGATGTGGCCATTGTCCTTGGAGCCAATGACGTGGTCAACCCCGCTGCACGACATGACACCGGAAGTCCTATTTACGGAATGCCCATTTTGGATGTGGATAAGTCAAAAACAGTTCTTGTCAACAAACGAACGATGAATCCGGGATTCGCCGGAATTCAAAATGAGTTATTTGGCTTTGACAATACTCTTATGGTTTTTGGTGATGCCAAAGCGATGCTGACAGATCTTCATAAAGACCTTAAAGAATTGTAACCTTCCTTTTGTATTTAACACCACCCCTAAATCCCCTCCTTGTATGATGAGGGGTCTCGCCTGCCATCCGGAGGCGTAGCACAGGCTGGTGGGGATATGGAAATATTGTTTCAATCGTATAATTCAATTCTTTTATTTTTCAAGAGGTGAAATTTATTTCTCTTATTTTATGAAACAATTTTGCGCGCCACCGTGTATAATTCGTTATATTTTCCAAGATTAATTATGATTAAACATATTATTCTATTCATATTTTTAGGAGCACACATCATGTCAGCAGAAAATGAAACGATAGTCCTGGGCGCCGGTTGTTTTTGGTGCGTGGAGGCCGTCTACGAACGCATCGAAGGTGTTGTCGATGTGGAAGCAGCGTATGCAAATGGACATACCGATAATCCAACATATAATGATGTTTGCACAGGTCATACCGGCTACGCCGAAGTTGCCAAGATTACCTTCGATCCCCAGCAGATAAAATTAAGTGAAATATTAGAAACATTTTGGCTGGCACATGATCCAACGACGTTGAATCGTCAAGGTGCTGATGTGGGGACGCAGTATCGATCCGGCATTTATTATAATTCTGATGAGCAAAAGAAAATTGCAGAAACGTCCACTGCCAATGCCCAAAAGTCTTTTGACAAAAAGATTGTTACCGAAATCGAACCATTACAGAAATATACTATCGCCGAAAATTATCATCAGGATTATTATAATAATAACAAAAATGCGCCCTACTGTTCTTTTGTTATTACACCGAAATTGAAAAAGCTAAATTTAGAATAATGTAATGCAAACCTTCTTGCTTGTCGTAAAGGTAAACACTGTATGAGTAATTAAAATAATGAAAGACAGACAATTGAAAATCAAACAACGAAAACTACCTCACTCGACAATTAAAGATGCAGTCTATTTTGTTACATTTACGTTTTCTGAAGGGGCATTATCCAATCCTGAAAAAGAAATAGTTTTTGAACACATTTTATCTGGAAAAGATATTTATTATGATTTACTAACATTTGTAGTTATGCCGGACCATGTTCATGCAGTTTTCAATCTGATTGGTAATTATGAATTGAAAGACGTAATGAAAGGCATGAAAGGTGTTTCATCTCATCTTATAAATAAAACTAGAGGGAAAACAGGTATTAATTGGATTCATGAATCGTTTGATAGAATTATCAGAAATAAAGAAGAATTGGACAATGTTATCATTTATATACATCAAAACCCTTTTGAGGCCGGCTTAGTTGAAGATGGTAATGATTATTCTTACTATTATTTTAATGAAAATTGGAGGTCGGAAAAATGATCTGTAATACTGAACAAACTTTCATCAATTTGCAAAAACAAAGTAGTGCAAACATTTTTTTAAACAATTTAAATTAAATTGTAGTGCAAACATTCCTGTTTGCACTACGACAAACAAGAATGTTTGTCGTACAGCTTTAGTTTTTTTAATCTAAAGGACTCTTAACCGCCAACGGACCCTTTTTCATGACGTGGGTATAAATCATTGTTGTACGGATATCTTTGTGACCTAACAATTCTTGTACTGAACGAATATCATAACCATTTTCAAGCAAGTGTGTTGCGAAGCTATGACGAAGGGTATGACAAGAAACACGTTTTTCAATGCCGGCTAATTTGACCGCTTTCTTCAAGGCTCTACTCACACTGGAATCATGGATATGCCAACGCATCCATTCACCTGTTTTGGGATTTTTTGATATATTGGAAGACGGAAAAACATATTGCCATTTTAATTCTTTACTCGCTTGGTTTTGGTTGGACGCTGAAACGGATCTTTCTACAGCAAGATGGGTTAAATACTGACTAATTTCTTTTGCGCCCATTTCAGATGGATGTTTTAGGTCATGGTATTTAATGAATCGCTTAACCCAGTCAATATAGGTTTTTTCTGTTCGGTAGCTATAATTGCGGGTCCGAATATTGTCTCGAATTTGATTTAATAGAATCCTTTGAAAAGCCTGATGCACAAATTAAAAAGGCTAAAATCTTCCTGCTTTGTGTTGGAAATTTTGTCCATAACGCCATTATTGACTGCAATTTCCTCCTTAAGCAGAAAATTTTTATCTCTTTTTTCTTTACACACAGGGTTTTGCAAAGGATTCTAATAATTTACTCATGATAATCCTTGAATATGGTGGAGTCCAGGTGATAAGTTTTTAGTATGGTAATTTAAGTATATATGACATGAATGAAACGCATAATATCACGCAAATAGGA
>JACNLB010000049.1 GCA_014381755.1 Fidelibacterota bacterium
TAGAAAATTGGTGTAAACTGACACTATGCAGAAAACCCTAGGGATCTTGTTTTTCTAAAGCATTGTTGAGAAAATATAATTAATTCGCCGGACCTCCGAAAGCACCCATATCATTTCGAGATCCGTCCAAATCATTGTATTCTAGATCCGGGTGTCCTGCATCAATACAGGGTGAGCCATCAGACAATTCATAATCCAGACATGGGATTAAGCCCGGTAAAACAAATAAAGGATCATCCGAGATATTGTCGTCCTGATTGTTTGATTCTTTAAACCTGTTATAAGCAATGGTTGATTGAGTTGAGTTTTCAACCAATAAATCAAAATAAAAATGGTTGGCGACTATGTTGTTTATGAAGTTTACTGAAGATTGGTTGTCTATAGCCACACCGGCAGAATCATTATCAGCAAAGGTATTATTGATTATATTTCCTGAACCATTTGAAATAATGATGCCGCCAACCAATGCTCCAGAGTTACTATGAAACACATTATTATATAAACTAACATTTCCTGTTATGAAAGCACCGCCCCCTTGTCTGGGGGCAGTGTTATCCGATATACAATTGTTTTTTAATATGGCGCTTCCACTTGCATAAATTCCGCCACCGGCAGCGGTGTTTCCCGAAGGCGCACCACCAGTAATTAAAAACCCTTGAAGTACACCTTTATTTATATTGATACAGCGATTATAGTTATCAGCGATGATGGATGTTTTTGTGTATCCGTGGGTTGATTTAACCACTACATTTTTTCCAAGAAGCCCCAATGAGCCGGTATACTCCCCGGGTGATACAATTATGGAATCACCATCATCAGTAACGGGTGTTGAATACGCATTTTGTATGTCATCGTAATCATCCGGAACAATTAATTTTTTCGTAAGGGGAATAGTTGTTGATCCTTCTCCCCATCGAGTATTTCCGTTAATATCTGAAATTCCGACTCGATAATAAAATGTTGTATCATCATTCACCATATCCGTATAAAAAGTTATAGCAGGATTGGGTATTTTAGCACGTTGATGCCAAGCAGATTCAAGTGCAGATTTTCTTTGAATAGTAAAATGAGAAAAATCTTCAATAGTGATTTCACTCCAAGAAATATCAACATCAGCCGAATCAACAATACGAGTTATGTTATGAGTAACACTTATGGTAAAAAATGAATCCTCATCTGTTGGTGTTGTTTCGAATGGCCATTCACATGAAAGGAGTACTAAACCAAACAAAATTGTTAAATATGTTTTCATAATAAGTAATCCATTCAATTAATATAACTAATTTTTAAAGAAAGTAATCTTCTATGTGAATCATAATAATTAAATGGATCCGCAGCGGACCAGTTAGAATAATTAACAGTTGTGTTTTGTGAAGAAAACACATTACGAACAGTGTATGTAATCCCAATATCAAATTTCCAAATTGTTTTCAAGAGAGAAACGGTCATATTTGTGTTATTTAAATTTTCCGATTGGTAAAAAACCTCTCTGCCTTTATGAATCATTTTTGGACCTTCAAAAATATGACCGATATTTAAGTCTAAAATTCCTCGTCGCCAATTGATGCTGGCGGCCGCCAATGATTGCGGTTTGTTTGGGAATACATTCAAATTACTGAAATTCATCAATGCCGCATTTCCTTGAATAACCATTATACCGCGAAATATTCCCAACATTGTTGCATCCATACTTACTTCCACTCCATTGATGGATGCTATCGTTGTATTGTAGGGCACTAACAGCCCATCGCCCAGTTGTCGAGAGGATATTTTTTCAATAAAATGATTTCGAAATATACTCCCCTTCAACCCCCATTTATTAATAGGAGCAATTGTATTTTTATCCCATAATACTGACCAGCCCACTTCAGTAGTAGAAACATGTTCGGAGATCAATCTCTCAGATGACCGGGTAGAATAAAGCCAGTCAATTTCTTCATCTGTCAAATCATACATTAATATCGTTTCTTCATTATAAGAGGTATACCAAAGAAATTGATCATTAAGTGTGGGAAATCGTTTATTCCATCCTTGGTTAAAAAATAAACTGTATTCGAAATATTTACCAGAACCTTTTACAAATACACCTAGCCGAAACGATTTCAGTTTTTGGCTATTATTATCCTCGTAATGATTGACGTTTATGAGCGTTGTATCATATTCAGATATAATCTGATTATGATCATAGTCTATAGTTCCGTTTCTTAATCCTATCTCCCATCTAATTAAATCCAACCTTGGCTCATCTGCTTTAGCAGTATATCGTAAAACCCCAGCCCAGGCTTTATCAATGGATTGAAGATCTATATAATCTTTATAATAATTTAAAGAGTCGGATGTACTAATATCGTTTTGACCATTAAAATTCAACTGTTCTTGTTCCAGTTGAAGTGTTCCACTCCACTGTTTCCACAACCAAGTCTTAGAAATGTACATCCTGTGGGAGTCTTCGGATAGTTTTCGATTAATATTATTAAAAAAAGTATCTGTCCAGCGCCACTCTCGTTTTCCGAATAAAATATCCACTCCTTTAATATTGAATAATGGTCCATTGTATGTAATGAGACTCATTGAAAGACTATCAGAGGTATTTATTGACCCGGATGGATATTTCAACGAATTTGAGAGGATCATGCGCCTGGCGGTTATTTTTCCATTAGGAACATGTGCTATTGCCGATATATTCGAAAACATGGTTGTAAATAATGATCTGCCGTCAAACAATCTGGATTTACCAGAAAATCTGCCACTAAAACCGATTCGATTTAATCGAAGATTTAACTCTCCTGAGAGGTCTTGATCTCTTTCATCTGTTAGTCCTATGTTTCGTGAAATAGAAATTGAATTATTATTGGGATCTTTGGAAATTAATCTCACAACACCACCAAAATTTCCCGAACCGGATAAAACGCCGTTTCCTCCTTTAATAATTTCCACACTATTTAATGAATTAATATCTATATAAGATAAATCCGCAACACCATCAATTGGACGATTCATTTTAATTCCATCGAGAAACACAGCTACCTCGTTGGCATTTGCTCCGCGGATACTAATCGTTTGATGACCCGTCTCAGAGGTAGAAACAACCACACTTCCCATTTTATCTATTGCTTCGCTCACATCACGCACACCCTGATTTGTAACATTTTTTAAATCAATATGTTCAACGCCGCTGGATACTTCTTTCCCACTGAATGTTTTCTCGCCTATGACGACAACTTCATCGCCTTTTAAAACATTGGATTTCAAACCAATCCATATGTTTCCAGGTTTAAGCACGATGATTTCTCTTGATTTATATCCAATATGAGATGCTTGAACCTTGACTGGATAATTCCCGGACCATTCCAAATTGAAATAGCCTGATGCATCAGCTGTTGTTCCTGTATTTGAATCAATGATGATCAAATGGACACCGGCGACTCCACCGTTTGTATTAATATCAACCACTTTTCCGCTTATGACAGGAGAGGAATAGCCGAAAACGACAAACAATAATACAATATAATATATTTTATTTTGCAATATGAGCATGAGAATAAATTTAGTTTTGTAAATGATCATATAAAATTTAATCAAATTATTCGTATAACTTATTTAGTATTAGAATTATATAATTCGGATAAAATGCTCGTAAAATAAATAGTTGGACTATATTAAAATATATTATACTTTCCCCACGTTATTAACATTAAATTGTTACCAATAATTAAAAAACCCCCAATTCTCATGAGTAGAATTGTGTTTAATTCTTAAATAAAACAAGAGAGGTTAGTTTATGAAAAAGCTACTTACCTTAACGATAGCCTTGGTTATTTTTCCAACGATGTTGCTATCGCAATCAAGCGGAAAAGTTTCCGGTACAATCTTAAACGAAGCTGGTGAGCCACTTGCGGGTGCCAACGTTAGTATTGTGGGAACAAGCAATGGTGGTGCTTCAGACGCAAATGGTAAATACTTTATATTAGCTGTATCGGTTGGAGCCCAATCCGTACGAGTTGATTACATTGGATATAAAAGCGTTACGATGAAGAATGTAAATGTATCTGAAAATCAAACAACAAGTTTAAACTTCTCATTAGAGATAGCAGCTCTTGAAGGTGAAGCAGTTGAAATTACTGCAGAAAGACCTATTGTAAATACATCCGCAACAAACACAACTCGAACCATAGATAAAGACGTTATTCAAAACATTGCCATCCGCGGTATTGAAAACTTAGTGGCATTGCAGACAGGCGCAGTAAGCAGCGGCGGTCAAATTTATGTTCGCGGCAGCCGTAGCGGCGATATGGCATATTATGTTGACGGTGTGTATACTGTTAATCCATTCACGCTTTCAAATACTGGTGTTGTCAGTAATAATGCCATGGAACAAATTTCATTCCAGTCCGGCGGTTTTGACGCTGAATTTGGTAATTCAAATGGCGGTGTTGTCAGTACAACAACACGAACCGGTGGTGAAAAAGTTTCCATGGGTGCAGAGTTTGTATCCGACCTTGGATCAGCAGCATCTGAAGATAAAGATGCTCTGCACAGCTATGGATATAATCTAATGAGTTTTAATGTTGGTGGCCCTCTGGGAGATAAAATTAGATATTTTGGTAGTTTTGAGCGGATAAGTATGGATGACGCAAGTCCATCTGTTTCTTACTATCCTTCAATGAATCGTGCAGAAGGTGATTCTGCTGCTGGTGCAGCGGCTGAATCTGCAGAATCAACTGTTTTAGTAGATTTTACAAGTGATTCCACCTCAATCATTTATTCTGATTATAAACGTTTGTACGGCGCTAAAGAAAATGCCGGTCTTACTCGTGATATTGTTACAGGAAATGTCGTATATGATATGCAATCGGTTAAAGTAAAAGCCGGTGGTTCCTTTACGAAAAAAGATTCTCGAGGAGATTTAGGAGAAAGCATTTCAATGAGTCAGGGAGATTATCCCCATACTTATACCCTTCTTAACTCAGAAAATACTCCCTGGTACCAATCTGCAACACAATCAGGATATGCTAATTTTACTTTAAGGTTAGGATCCACATCTTTCGCGAAAGTTAATTTAAGTTACTATAACTATGCCCGTGAATATGGTGATAATCGTCATAGAGACAATATAATGGATTATGGCGATCCAAATGCTGCCGGTAACGAAGAACTCAGAGACTGGGGACAAAATCCTCTTACGATACAGGATTTCGCAGCGTTTGGTGGCTATGGAGGCGTTTATGATGAATACCGAAAAAATAATATCAGTTATATTGGAGCCAAAGCGGATTATCTAAATCAAATGGGGAACCATGAGATTAAAACAGGTTTTGAATGGAGAAAACATACTATTCGGGACTATCGATTAGCTCAACCCATGGAAATTGCAGAAGGATATAACAAAGCGTCTCAATCCGGACAGGATGTAACAGATGCTGATTGGTTATATACGTTATACAGGAATGCATATACCATGAACATTGGGTATGATCAGCAAGGAAATGAAGCAGATAGCTACGATGCCACTACCGGTACATCTGCTCCCGGTCAGCCGGTAATTATGGGTGCATATCTTCAAGATAAAATTGAACTGGAAGATCTCGTGTTGAATATTGGTCTTCGTTATGACAATTTTAATTTTGGATCAGAAGCACCAACAACGTGGGATGAAATTTATTTAGACGGAGGTCGAATTGATCATGATGCTTCCGGATATAAAACAATTGATCCCTATACGTATATTTCACCACGGCTTGGCGTTACCTTCCCCGTGACAGATCAAACAGTTTTGCATGCCCAATACGGGAAATTTGTTCAGCATCCTATTTTAAACAGATTATATTTATCTGATTCGCAATTTGCTGCAAACCTGAGCCAAGGGAATATGACTGTATCTCCCAATGGTAGTTTAAAGCCAGAACGTACTACACAGTATGAAATCGGATTTGCACAGCAATTAGGCGCTTTTGCCGCTGTGGATATAACGGGGTATTATAAAGAAATCCGCGATTATACAGCCATGTCCAATCGCAAAGGTGCCATGGTGGATGGAGCTGAATTTATTTGGGCCCAATACGAAAATGGTGATTATGGTGTTGTGAAAGGATTATCAGCTGCATTGAAAATGCGGCGGATGCGTGGCGTGTTAATTGATGTGAACTATACAATGCAATGGGCAAACGGAACAGGATCTGATCCGGCAACAAACTTCAATATTGCCTGGATTGGTGATAGTTACCCAACATCCGTAAATCCTCTTGATTACGATCAACGTCATACAGGTTCTGTTATGGTAGATTATCAAGCGGGTAAAGTCGCAGGCCTTTTTGATTTGGGTGTGAATGCCCTATATCAATTTGGTAGTGGCGCTGCTTATACCCCATCTGTTATGCAGTCTGCAGTTTTTGGTCGAGGATGGTATAGACCAATAGCCGGTGTTAACTCAGCGTATAAACCATGGACATCAACTTTGGATTTAAGAATAAATCTATCTGACATTGCCGGAACAGGATTAGCAGCCTATGTGCTTATCTTGAATGCCCTGAATACAGAAAATGTAAACAGTGTATATGAAGGTACAGGTTCTGCCGGTGAAGATGGCTGGCTCGAAACCAGTGCGGGACAAACCTGGGTTAAAGGAAATCCCCTAAGCGCATCTTTTTACGAAGACCGCTTGAAAAACCCCGGTCGTTGGGAAAGTCCAAGGATAATTCGAATTGGATTAACATACAGCTTATAATTTCAAAGAATAAGAGGTGAAAATAATGAAAAAGTATTTACAGATTAAAAACGTATTGTTCTTTACCCTGCTCTTATCCATGATGACTACATGGTTAGTAGCAGAAAAGAGAGGTATGAAAAATTTGCCGGGTCCATTATACAAAGCAGATACCGGGCAGTTTGATGGGAATCGCATCCGCGATGATTTGGAAAACAATGGGATGCTTGTATCCCATAGGATTACCGGTCATTCAGGTATGGAATGGCCCAAGGATGCCAATCTATATATTAACTTTGCTTCAGGCGTTTGGATTGCCGGTAAGGTAAATGGCGATATTCGAACAGCAGTTGCAGAATATGGACCTGAATTTGTAGCCGGTCCCTGGGGTTCTGATGCCGGGGCTTCTGATCACCAGCTTTATATTGTGAATAAAAGCGATCTTGCAGATCCGTTGGCAAGCGATGATTTCCAGAACTGGCCCGCTGACTTGGGTGCCCCTTGGGTTGATGTGGATGGTGATGGTTCATACGATCCATTGCCCACTGGCAATGATTATCCTGAATTCATTGGCGACCAGGTAATTTGGTTCGTGATGAACGATGGCGAACAATCTCAGCACTCTATTTTTAGCACATTACCAATTGGTCTTGAAGTGCAAATGACAGTCTGGGGTTACGACAGACCGGATGCCTTTGGCGATATGATGTTTGTCAAATCATTGATAATTAATAAAGGTGGTGTGGATATTGATTCTACGGTTATTGGATTATGGTCTGACCCTGACCTTGGTGATGCAGGGGACGATTTTGTAGGTTGCGATACAACCCTCAGTTTAGGTTTTTGCTATAACGATGGAGCAGACCATGACTATGGTGGTGATCCACCGGCAATTGGATATGACTTTTTTCAGGGACCCATTGTGGCATCTGCAGGAGATACAGCTTTTGCCTATGGAAGATCTATCCCGGGTTTTAAAAACCTCGAAATGAGTTCCTTTACAAAATACATTAATGAAGATGATCCTGTCTGGTCAGATCCTAATTCTGCCGTCGAAATGTATAATCTCATGAATGGTTTGATGAAAAGTGGAGACCCCTTTATTAATACCGAAACGGGTGAAGCCACAAAATTTGTGCTGGCTGATGATCCTAACCTCAATACAGGCGCTGGTGACGGCGTATGGGTTGATTCTGATGATCATGCATCCGGTGACCGTCGTTTCTTAATGAATGCAGGTCCTTTTACGCTTGCAGACGGTGACTCTCAAGAAGTTGTGTTTGGTATGTTGATTGCTCGCGGAAGCGATGCGTTGACCTCAATTACGGCTCTTAAACAGGCAGATGCATTGGCACAACTTGCATACGATATTCAATTTGCATTGCCACCATCACCCACGTCTCCTAATGTTGCTGTAAGCACTGCACAAGACGCTATTATTCTTAATTGGGATGATGGTGTAAATAGTGTAGAAAGCTACACAGCCCTTGATGTTATTGATAAACTTCCTGTTCCCGTTTTGTTTGATACGACGTGGACTACGGATATTACTTTTGGTGTAACATCAGATACTTCAATTGTAGGAACCGATACAACCATTACATTTGACACAACATATACATTTATTCAAGTAGTAGATTTTATTGACACCACGTTTGAAGGTGAAAATACTTTATTTACGTTTCAAGGATACAATGTATATCAATTAGAAACCGCATCTGGCCAAGGCGCTGTCAAACGAGTAGCTACCTATGATTTGATAGATGGTATTGAAGAAATTTTTGACAATGTTTTTGATCCTGTTCTTGGTGAAACTATTAATCGCCGAGTACAATTTGGATCTGATAGTGGTATTAAGCGTAGTATCGAAATTGATACAGATGGCTTAAATGCGGGTATTCCATTAAAGACAAATAGAGCGTATTATTATGCTGTTACAGCCTACGGTTATAATCCTTATGGTATTCCACGAACGTTGGAAAGTTCGAAGCAAATAATGACTATTCGTCCACAAATCGCAACAACAAGTGAAGATGCTGTGACAAGTTATGGTACTTCGTCTATTGCTGCTGAACATAGTGTAGGCGTTTCTGACGGGTCAGTTGTAGGAATTGTTATTGATCCTTTACTCGTTACGGGAGACGACTATCAAATATCATTTCACTTTAATGATGACAGTTCAGCTATCGTTTGGGATGTTGATAACACAACAGATGGTACCACTCTTGTTTTGGGGAATGCCATTCAGACTGGTACAGATATGGAAACAGGAAATAATGTTGGTCTAGACGCTAACCCCATAGTTGAAGGATTACAGATACAAGTTACGGGTGCGCCCGATGACTTGAAATGGGTTGGGGTAACTGCTAATGCTTCAGGCGAACTTGCATCTCCAGTGGATGCTCTTGCCTATTGGTATTTTCCCAAGTATTTAATTGCCGATGGTGATTATACAGATCAGCAAACCACAACAGAAGCGACATGGTTCTTCAATGTTGGTCCCCAGTATGGCGTGGATCAAGATGCCTTGTTAGGCGCTGTCTTTCCATACACAGGTGGTTATGCAGTGCCCGGATCAGGAATAGGTTATATTATCCCTGATGATTTTGAAGTTCGCTTCACTGGAGCAGGTAAAGCTATTAATTATTGGGTAGATGAAAGCGTCGTTGATGTTCCCTTCGAATGGTGGAACATAGGCGTAGCCAGCGATCCATCTGATGATTATCAGTTAATACCATATTTTCTTGATGAGGATGGGAATGGCGAGTGGAATCTTCAATTTGGCAGCGAAGATGCTGATCATGGAACATCAGGTGCTTTTAATGATCCCTGGACAGATCGTGTGTATGTATTATCACCGACGGACAATACTCCCGGGACACAGGGCTATGATAACTTTATGGCCGCAGCCCCGGATAATTACGGAGGTTTACCTGCCTGGTATTCAGGAGCAGGATGGACCGATCCAGGTGGCCCGTTGGATGCCTGGAATACATTTTCACGAACAACATTCATGATCTGGAACGGCGGTGATGTAACCACAGCCACATCTCCTGCTGATTATTCAGCAGAGTCGCCTGAGATAGGCACAATCTTTAGGATTGCAACGACTAAACCAAATACTGTAAATGATGTTTTTACACTCAAGACATCAGATTACAAAACAGGCGAAGCCGCATTTGATCCTAAAAGTATTAATGTATGGCCTAACCCATACTTTGCTAATAATCCGGAAGAAAGATCACCGTTGGAAAGAATAGTTACGTTCACGCATCTACCGGAAGAAGGGACGGCAACAATTCGTGTGTTTAACCTGGCCGGTGAATTGGTTAGAAAGATTGTTCATGACAATGAAACGCAATATGAAGTATGGGATTTAGCCAATAACTTCAATATTCCTGTTGCCAGCGGAATGTATATTGCACACATTGAAACAAGTGCTGGAAATAAAATACTAAAGATAGCTGTTATTCAACCTGAAGAACGCATAGACGTCTATTAACAGCAGCAAAAGGAGAAAAACAATGAAAACAAAATACACTAGTCTAGTTGTTGCAGGTGCGTTACTTGCTACAGCCTTTGCTGGGACAATTAAGTCGAGAGGCACAGCAGGTGCAATGCAATTATCAGTTCCTGTAGGAGCACATGGAATTGCATTAAACGGTGCAAATCTTGCTACTGTTAGTGGCGTTGACGCGCTTTATTATAACCCTGCCGGTGCATCCAATTTCGATAAATCATTCGAAACAGTATTTACAAATATGACCTATCTAGCGGACATTGATGTAAACTATGCTGCGCTCGTTGCCAATACCGGTAAAACCGGTGTTTTTGGCTTGAGCATCAAATCGTTTGATTTTGGAGATATTGTCAGAACATCCGCAGAAAACACGGAAGGAACCGGTGAAACATTTTCACCTGATTTCATGACTGTAGGCGCTTCGTGGTCAAAAGCATTTGCTGACCGTATGCGTTTTGGGGTGAATTTTAAATTCATCCAAGAGCGCATTATGCGAACGACAGCATCCGGTTTTGGTGTGGATATGGGCGTTCAGTATAGTTTTGCTAATTTTCCGGTTAAAATCGGAGTTATGCTGAGCAACCTGGGATCAAAAATGCAATATGCAGGATCAGACCTCGAACAGAAACATACACCTGAAGAAACAGGTGAAGGTACATTGGATGAGAGCTTCCAAATTGTTTCTGAAGGGTTTGAAATGCCAGCTGAATTGAACATGTCAATCAACTATGAAGTGATTCCAAACCTTTCCCTTATGGCTTCCTTCAATAACAACAGTTTTTCAAACAATCAGACCCGACTCGGAGGTGAATATAATCTTGCCTTTGGTGCATCATCTGTTTGGGTTGGCGGTGCCATAGCCATGGCAAGCGTTGATGATGAAAAACCTGAAGATATTGATCAAAGTGATTGGGATGAATATGCCGGTTCAAATTTTGGAGCGACATTTGGTGCTGGAATCAACTATCCAATTGGAAATATGGTTGTATCGCTGGAAGTTGCACAACGATCCGTTGTAGACTATTTTGATAATAATATGGTTTACTCATTAAAGATCGCCTTCTAAAGCAGGTTAGAAAACAACTCTTAAAATAAAAAAAGCTCCTCTTGCGGGAGCTTTTTTTATTTATACATTATCGTGTAAATTCCATCTGCACTTTACAACCTCAAAACGCTAAAGTGAAATGTGAGGTCCTATGTTATTCAATAGACAGAAAATAGAGAATTGGATGCTTTTTGGACTTTTTATATGTTCAATTATATTTCCTAAATCCGGACCTCCTCGTAACTCCAAAACCGCAGATATCACCATCAACGATCAAGGGCAGTTTGATGTAAACAGAATCCGTACTGATTTGGAAAATAATGGAATGATCGTTTCCCATCGCATAACAGGGCATTCAGGAATGGAGTGGCCGAAAGGAGAAAGTACATATATTAATTTTGCCTCCGGTATTTGGCTGGCGGGAAAAGTGAATGGAGATATTCGAACTGCAGTAGCTGAATATCGTCCAGAGTATTCTCCGGGACCTGCCGGGAGCGACCCAAACGACCCCAAACATCGTTTGTATAAAATTAATCGAGGAAACCAAATAACAACGGATGTGTTGGAATGGCCGGTGGAACTTGGTGCTCCATGGATTGATGTTGATAGTGACGGTGTTTATGATCCCTATGAAGGAGATAAACCGGACATATTAGGAGACCAGATGATTTGGTACGTCATGAATGATTTGGATACTGCTCAACACACAATTTTTAACTCTCTTCCTTTAGGGGTTGAGGTCCAAATGTCCATTTGGGGGTATGATAATAATACGATTGCTGCTGATATGATGTTTGTAAAAGCACTCATAATTCACAAGGGAAATGTACCTATTGATTCAGCTTATATTAGTTTATGGGATGATCCGGATTTAGGTGATGCAGGTGATGATTTTGTTGGGTGTGATACAATTATGAGTCTTGGTTACTGCTATAACGATGGAGATGACAGTGTTTATGGTAGCAATCCCCCAGCCATTGGCTATGATTTTTTTCGGGGACCTATGGCGCCGTCATTGGGAGATACTGCAAAAGCCTTTGGACGAGTTCACTATAATTATAAAAATTTACAAATGACTTCGTTTACTAAATTATACTATGGTCCGTGGGCGGATCCAAATAATGTGGAGGAAGTCTACTATTTTATGCAGGGATTGAACAGGTACGGAGATCCTATTATAAATTTAGAAACTGGTGTAAGTACCAAATTCGTGTATTCTGATGATCCTAATGACAATACGGGCATTGGAGATGGTGTTTGGGTTGATTCAGACGATCATCCATCAGGAGACCGCCGGTTTTTAATGAGTGCCGGCCCATTCAACATGGCACCGGGGGATTCCCAGGAAGTGATATTTGCTGTCATTATCACCCGGGGAACCGACGCCCTGAATTCCGTTACAGAACTCAAAAAAGCAAATCAGATTGCACAAAAAGCATTTGATAGAGATTTTAAAACAGATTTACCCCCAACAATGGATCAGGTAGCCGTAACTCCATTCCGAGAATCAATTCTCTTAAATTGGGATCTAAACTCTAATGCGGCAGAATCGTTTTCAACCGACGCCCTTTTTGGCGAAGATACATTGGGCAATCCTGTATCATATACGTTTCAGGGGTATAATGTATATCAATTGGAAACAACCCATGGCGCCGGGGAAGTGAAGCGCATTGCAACCTACGACATTGTAGATGGCGTTACGGAAATATGGGACGATGTATATGACGAGAATTATGGAAATTATGTTTACGTCAGGACACAATATGGTTCCGACAGCGAACTTCAGCATCATATCATAATTGATATAGATGCACTAAATAATGATACACCTATTCTTTCCAATAGAGAATATTATTTTGCAGTAACAGCTTATGCATATTCAGAAAACGCATATCCTAAAACCATTGAAGGTGAAAAGGAAATATTGATTGTCCGTCCGGGATCATCAACTCAATTTCAAGAGACTGAAAACCAATCATTGCTATTTAGAGCGGACCGGATAGCCGGATATTCAGATGGAAGCGTAACCGTTTTGGTAGTTGATCCATATGAAATAACAGGCCATGATTATGAAGTTCGTTTCAGGCAGCAAGATTCAAGTCTAATTGTCTGGGATTTGTTTGATGTAACAGATGAATATCAATTAATTACCGGAGAAACTATTCAAGGAGGCGTTGATCTGAAAACGGGTATGCATGTAGGGAATGGTGCAAATCCAATCGTTGATGGTCTTCAGGTTCATGTTAATTCGATAGAGGATGGTTTAAAGGGTATCTGGCAGACACAGAACGCAAATGGTAAAATTCCTGGCGTAGGGGAAAACATTAGCGAAAATATCCTGTGGATAAATTTCCTTACAGCTCCGGATTACCCAACTCAGCAAGCTCAAGGCGGTTGGGCTTTCGTGACTCATGGCGGTGGTACCGCAAATGACATGGAGTCATTCTATGCTCGCGTTTTCCGCGGATCCAATTTTGACCGGGCCATGTCAAAGGAGTTCGAAATGCGATTTACAGTAGACGCTCTTGCCAATGGTATGGGATATCGACGATTTGTAGATGGGCTCATTATAGGCAACGTACCATTCGAACTCTGGAACTTGGGAACTACACCAGAGGATGAAAGCGATGATTACAGAATGTTGCCGGCAATCCTAAACGGTACCGGTCTCGGTGCGGCATCTGACAATATTGATGCCTTTGATTTATGGGGAGATGATGCCCATTCCAGCTCCGACAACGACCCATCTTCAGACTGGGTTTACTGGGGGAATCCCGACGATATGTCTGCAGGAACTGGCGGATATGATTCATTTTTCTCACCTGGTATAGGAAACGCTTCCTCCGGAAGCTGGACGGAAGTATTGGCTCGTACA
This sequence comes from Fidelibacterota bacterium, assembly GCA_014381755.1. Taxonomy (GTDB): domain Bacteria; phylum Fidelibacterota; class Marinisomatia; order Marinisomatales; family TCS55; genus UBA2126. The sequence goes on from JACNLB010000049.1 coordinate 14,144, forward strand.
CGGTTAATGAACTGGAACCGTTATTTGGGTGGTGGAGACATAATAGAAGGAACAGGCAGCGCTTTGGATTCTGCAGCAGCAGAACTGGCCATGCCGGAAGTGGGAACGATTTATCGCTGGATCATGAATAAACCAAACCGATCCGATGATGTATTCTTTTTCAGCACAGATAGTTTAAGACCAAAGACACTTGATTATTCGCCGAAATTGATCAATGTTTGGCCAAACCCATATTTTGCTTATAACCCGGAAGAGCGTACCCCATCCGAGCGGAAAATCATGTTTACCCACTTACCGAAAACAGCCACCATTCGTATTTTTGATTTAGCAGGGAATTTAGTTCGTATCCTCAAGCATTCTGACGGAACCCAATATGAAACGTGGGATTTAACAAATCTTGCCGGACGATTAGTGTCCAGCGGTATGTATATTATTCATTTTGAAACAGAGACAGGTGATGCTGTGTTAAAATTAGCCGTTGTTCAGCCGAGGGATTGAACCGTATTTAAGTTTAGTTTCTGAATATTTCTTTAAATAATTTATACAACGAATCAATTTTAATTCCCTGCCCCAAGTAATATTCTCCGCCTGCATTTTGGAGAATTAATTCCCAATGA
>JACNLB010000006.1 GCA_014381755.1 Fidelibacterota bacterium
AATTATCGCACATATCACAAGCATCGCCGAGATCATCTCCATCTATATCTTCTTGGTTTGGATTATAAGTACTTGGACAATTATCATCACAATTGCTTACAAGATCTTCATCCGTATCAAAGTTCATTTCATTTACTCTAGACGCCTCAGCCTGATAAACTTCCTTGGTTGTATAATTCTGAACGAACGCTACAATATTCAGATCGCTGATATCCCATTGAACCGTACTTAAGTTTGGCCAGTTAGAGTCCATTGTCCATTCGTAATTCAGTTGCACATCATTGGTGCCGTCCAAGGAAATAGCATCTCCGGTGTTGGAGGTAAGCATTTCTATAACTGTAGCTTGATGATGTAAAAGACCATTATACCCATCATAATAAACTGAATCGATCGTGGCTACAACGAACAATCGAGTATTAACTGATAATAGATCTGATTCACTACTTACTCGAACACTTAAGTCAATATTATATCCATCAATTTCACAACTGCTCAATTCAATTGTGACAGGTGTATCATCTCCTATCATACTTAATGCATGAGATCGCCAAGTGGACGGACTGGAACCGGAATCATTACCTCCTGTGAACATATGGGGTGTATAATTATTACCATAATAATTATTACGTGCTTGGTTCAATGACGAATTATATAAATAAAAAGGATCATTCCCAGGCGCAGGCCACCAAACATGGTAATGTATTTGAATCCAGTTTGATGCTGCATCATCTCCTACATAAGAAGAATGATCTGGATCTGTATAATTGTGTAGCTGTTGCTCCGCAGCAGCACATGATGGTCACGTAGTAGACGTTAATAATTCACTGAGTGCTTTTTTACTCGCTCCTACAAGAAGTGAAGAGATGATTAAAAAGAAAAACATTGTTTTTTTATTCATGTGTTTGCCTACCCTAATTAATAGCTTCTAAAATTTACTATATTATTATCGTTTTTCAAACGCTATCGAATTGTAACTAAAATGCTGCTGTTATTCCCATTTTAAACCCATTATCAAACGGCTCGATGATACGACAGACTCCATTCGCACAGAGCAAGCCTCCCTTTAATGAGCCATACATCATTGAGATTCTAATTGACGATGTAATATTATAAACAAATTCAACATTTGCCCAGTTTTTATCTTTATCCAATCCAAGAAGATCTTCCAATGAATTAGAACTAGTTGTCTCATCATTTGAAGGTGAACCAAATAAAGTTTCACTAATGGTCGTATTATCTAGTGTAAATGCCACTGTCCATTTGGGAGTTTTTCCAATACTCATACTGATAAATGTATTTTTTTGTGTATCTATTTGTTTACCATTTTCATCATAAAATTCGCTTATTAAACTGTCAGCAACTATGACTCCATTAATTTCTCTAAAACGCCATAAACCCTTTTTAAGCCACTGTGTCTCTATTTTTACATCGATACTCCATCCGTTTGAAAATGTGTAAGTTGTATGCAGTGGCAATGTTTTAGCTGACTGATACGTATAATTCAAACTCTTACTTGTATCTGTTTTAGAATAAAAAACAAGATCTATAATATCTTCTGAAACTGCATAACCGGCTTTTAAATGAAGTGCGTAATCAAAAAAATATCCCGTTATATCTCCATAAATAGAATTGAACGGTGTTGCTCTGGGATTAGATAATGGAATTAAAGCGTACTCCCCTTCTGTTTCCCATGTATAATCGTCATTTTGGATCCAGGTGTGTGATCGACTTGTTCGTGAAATGGATCCATAAAATTCATAATTATCTGTAATTGCTCCTAGTATATCCAACTTATATCCAACCTCATTATTAAAGTCAGTCTGATGGGAAACTCTTTTTAAAAGTGTGGTTGAATGGATTAAAGATGCAATAGGAGGATTTTGAAATTCTTGTGCCATACCGTAATTGTCTATATTGTTCCATCTATTGGCTGGATCTAAAGTACCAAAACGATAATTTATATATTCAAAATTGAAAGAAATTGAAGAAAAATATACATTTGCATTTCCATAAAACCCTCTGCCATCAAGATGATTTTCATATTTATTATTATCACTTTTTAACGTTGTTGACCAGTTTTTTGAGTATTCTACATAGATGTCCATTATTGAATTATTATAAATATAATGGGCACCCAAAAGTCGATTTTTTAAATCAAGTGTATCAGCAGGAAATGTGTTAACCGGATGTGATTCTTTAGATTGGAGAAAAGTTAATCCTCCTAAATGGCTATTCAGCCGCCATTCTGTATTTACGCCATACAAATTATGAGAGGTTGTATAATTCGGTACACGACTGTCATATCCCGGAGAATAAATTGTACTAAATGAAAAATCATTTTTGCCGGTGAGAAATTGAATGTTAAATGCATCCGTATCGTATTCTATCCCAATTCCGCGAATCCCTGTATCTCTATCAATAGACTGATCATCCAAGGAATTCAGGATTAATCCTCTGCCCCATATTTCATACATATCACCGAGCTTTATTTGTAAAGGACCATTTACGTATTCAAGGCGGAGTTTCCTTAAGCCATTGAATTTTCGTCCTAACTCAGGTGGATCGCTGAATTCAAATTGAAACCAACTATTAAATCGGCCGAATTGAATCTGGTTATTAATTAATGATTCATTGTAGTAATACCCGGTTCTGCTTTCGCCAATGCGCGTTACCACATTTCCCGAAAAAGACACCTGACCAATTAATAATGAAAAATAACTAAGAAGAATTAATAGAGATTTCACTCAGACTTGTCCTTGGTTTCTTTGTAATCCAAAACAGCTAAAATTTGCTTTTCAATTTCAACTTCATCTCCGGGGATATAGCCTTGATGAAACCAGACAATTTCTCTATTTTGATTAATGAGTAATGACGTTGGGAGGAGTGTTGCATTTAATTTTTGCGCAATCTGCTGATTAGGATCCA
>JACNLB010000081.1 GCA_014381755.1 Fidelibacterota bacterium
GATTAGGAGTATCGATTAAGATTAGGAATGTGGATTGTTCACATCCATCAAGGATACCGAATGTACTTTTCTTTGCCGGTTTTCAATCAAAGTCTTATAAACGAACTACCTTGACAAGGCGGGAAAAACCAACTTTTGATAAACGAATAATTTTACTTCCCACCTTGTCAATTAAAGAAACTCTTAAATAATACTGTCATCTTAACAAAGGTTTCTTGAGATTTTTCTTCCTCTCTCAAAAAGTCGGGGTCGTCATCAGAATAACTTTTATTTTTGTTTAATAATTCTTAATTTCTCCAAAAGGGAAAAAAATATTGCTCTCCTGTAAATCAAAATCAGGACTATGGATATACTGCCTTATCTTTGTCACGGTAAGCAGCGGGGAGGATGACATCATTTTTGAGCGGAGTATCTCCATACGTGCGCCCCAGTACAATGCAAATCGTGATATAAGTGATACACTCGCTTATTATCCGGCTGATGGTAATTGGAGTGGGCAGTTTATCATGAACCCCGGTGATGCAATGCTGATGTCGTTTAAAATGCCGAGTGATGGTGTAATAAAAGGAATCAATATACCGGTATATGAATGGGGAACCGGCGACCAGGAGTTGACTGTGTCTGTGCATAAACTGCAATATCCTTATGATATTAATGATGAAGAATATCCAAATCTAATGGTTGGTAATAATGGCTGGATTGGTGGATATGACATGGATAGCACTGGAACTTTGTACATTTCCGGAAATGTGTATACTCCCGGGGGAACCCAAGGGATATGTGATCCATCAGACTTTTTAACTATGAATATAACCGATCCACTTTTAGTTGCTGAACCGGGCGTGGGGCCACCTGATGTTCCGCCCCAAGGTGTAGTCTGGCCCGATAGTGATAATGTTGTATTAATGACACCGCAAACACATCCAGATTATATAACATCCGGTAACCTCAATAATTGGATAGATCTTCAGGATTTTGGTGATGAATATCAATTTGAGTGTTATGAATGGATTGGCATTCTATTTCAGTATACCGGTGATGGCGGTGGCGATAATGATAAAGTCGGTTTTTTCTATGAAGAAGGGGAAGGAGTTGTTAATACACGCCCCTTTTTAAAGTTTTATGACGATTGCGGCGGTACATCTGGAAACGGCGGTTGGCATATCCGCCACTGGATGATCAGGATAGAAATGGCCGTTGAAATAACAAGTGACAGGCCTCCTGTTTTTAATGAAGTATGTCCTCTTCCGACAACTTATCTAACATCCGATAGAACTGCTTGCATATTTTTACTAGATGATAATCCGGGCGGCGGTCCTGCAGGAGTTGATTCTGTATTTTTTATGTATGCTTTAGACTCTACGTCAGGAACTTGGAATTCTATAGAAATGTATTTGGTAGAGGGGGATAGTATCGATGGGCAATGGGAGTGTACTGTTCCCGGCCAACCAACAGGAATATCTGTTTTTTGGTATATAAAATTCAGTGATGTTGGTAACTCCAGTTGTTATTCATATTTTTCTACAATCTCGTATTCTTATTCAATATTCCAAGTTGAACATGAAATGTTATTTATTTCTAATCAAAATCGATTCGGAACATGGATAACGAATTATTATTTATATGGCGGTACTTATTATAATTCTTATGATATATGGGATATTAATTGGGGAATCCCAAATGCAAGCTTGTTGAGTGAATATAAATATATTATTGAAGTAACAATGGATGACCCTGTAGATTTAACTGTTAGCGATTCTTTGATGACAAGTGGCTTCTTTGATGATGATAGTTCAGGTTATGTTTTAACAGGTGAAAATTGGATTCAGTTGCCCGTAGAATACACAACATATACTGCGGGTGATTTTGAATATGATATATTAGGATTAGCTGGAGCAGAATCATTACATAATTGGAATAATCCTTGGGCAAGCGATGCAAAATTTAGATTTATTCCAATTGCAACTGATCCTATAAGTGGTGATTTATACTATTTTTTGGGTGATTCTCTAGATCTGAATTATGATCCCAACTATGAACTGGGGTTTTCTGCAAATCTTAAAAAACTATATCCAATCAATGAAAACTCAATCAGTATGTACAGTATTACCGGTGCCTTGGATTCACTTGATATGCCAACAAATGATGATACTGCCGCAGTGGCTATTCACAGGGAATTACCATCCGGAGCTAAAGTTGTTTTTCTGGGTTATGATCCATTAAGTTTAAACACTTCTCCTTTATATTTTTGGATAGGTATCAGCTTAGTAGGAACATTGACAAAGGCTCTGGATTGGCTGCATAGGGGAAGTGTTAGTATTGATCCAGCTATTTCAATGCCAGAGAAATTTCGTCTCCATCATAACTATCCCAATCCTTTTAATCCAATTACCAATATTCATTATGAATTGCATAAAAATACGGAAGTCAAAATCACCATTTATGATGTATTGGGCAGGGTAGTGAGGAAACTGGTAAACGGTAAACAGGTGAGTGGTAAACATAAGGTGATGTGGAATGGAACCAATGACTTGGGACAGCCAGTTTCCGCGGGGGTGTATTTTTATAAAATGGAAGCTGGGGATGTCGTCAAAACCAGGAAAATGGTTTTGCTGAAATAATCATTGTCATCTTGAATCCTGACATTTATATAAGGGTAATAGATCTCAACCGTAGTCTAATAAAGGTTTCTTGAGATTCTTCACCCCACACTTCGTGTCAGGGATCAGAATGACATGTCTTTTTTGTCAATTAACCGACAAAAAGTAAATATTTATTTAACAGCAATTCATAAAAGTTCTAAATTGGACGGCTTTATTTTTATAATTCAAGACACATTTGGAGTAATAAATGTCAAACAGCTTACACGAATTTACAGATTCGAATTTTGATGCAGAGGTAGTCAAATCCGACCAGCCCGTTTTAGTGGATTTCTGGGCGGAATGGTGCGGCCCCTGCAAAATGATAGGACCGGTAGTTGAGGAGATTGCCGGCGATTATGCTGGAAAAGTAAAAGTCGGTAAAGTAAATGTGGATAGCAACAACCAAATATCCATGCAATACCGCATAACCAGTATTCCAAACCTGCTTATTTTTAAGGACGGCGGCGTGGTGGATTCCATCGTTGGCGCGGTTCCGAAGCAGGAAATAACAAAACGATTAGACGCAGTTCTTTAACCGAAGACTGTTCTTAACCTACTAACTAACAGTTATATGAATCGTAAGGTCATCATCATCGGATCCGGACCGGCCGGACTCACGGCTGCAGTGTATGCAGCACGAGCCAATCTAGAACCTCTCGTTTTTGAGGGCAGCCAACCCGGCGGGCAGTTAACAATCACTACAGATGTGGAAAATTACCCCGGATTCCCTGATGGTATTATGGGTCCAGAGCTTATGGACCTTTTTCGCAAACAGGCCCAGCGCTTCGGCGCTGAATGCCATTTTAAGCACGTATCCAAAGTTGACTTCAGCCAGCGCCCATACACAATATGGGTTGGTGACGAAGAATACACTACAGAAACCGTTATTATTGCTACCGGTGCAACCGCCCGGTTACTTGGACTCGAAGCAGAAAAAAAACTCATGGGACGCGGCGTGTCTGCCTGCGCAACATGCGACGGTTTTTTCTACAAAGATAAAAAAGTGCTTATGGTTGGCGGCGGAGATTCCGCAATGGAGGAAGCAACATTTTTAACCAAGTTTGCTTCTGAAGTATGGATTGTCCACCGGAGAGATGAATTACGCGCTTCCAAGATTATGCAGCAGCGAGCTTTTGATAATCCCAAGATTCACTTTCATTGGAATTCGACTATTTCAGAAATCCATGGCACAGTTGAATCGGGAGTTACGGGTGTCACATTGCAGGATACAACCAATAATGAAACACGGGAAGAAGTGTGTGATGGCGTATTTATGGCTATTGGGCACATTCCAAATACCAGCCTGTTTGAAGAGAGTATGGAGTTAGACAAGAAAAAATATATTGTCACAAAAAACGGCAGTACAGCCACGGAACATCCCGGCGTTTTCGCCTGTGGAGATGTGCAGGATTCTTATTACCGACAGGCTATAACTGCTGCGGGCACGGGCTGCATGGCAGCCATCGATGCCGAACGATTCCTTGAAAATGAGGAACACTCCTAGACGAACATATTGACCTGCGATTCATTACTCAACGAAAGGAAAGAGTGATGAATAGAAAAACACTTATTTTTGAAGTACAGGACCTGAAGAAGGTCTATAATCAACGCAACGTTTTGCAAATTGGCCGTTTGCAAATTCACAAAGGCACCATCTACGGTATTGTGGGTCCGGTCGGATCGGGTAAAACATCATTGTTAAAACAGCTTTCCGGTATTGAAAAGCCAAACGAAGGAAAATTGTTATATGATGGAAATGAATTTAAAACGTCATTATTCGGAAAGCTTAAAACACCGGATGAAATTAAATTTTTATCCATGACTGATTCCAAGAGTAAAGAAAGTGTATCTCGATTCTTTACAAGTAATCATGGAAAGCGAAGTGAAGAAATTCGGAAACAGTATTTTAATAATGGCTTTCGCCGCTTTATGTGGGATCAGACGGTTGATACATTGTCACAAGGCGAGTTGAAGTGGATCCAGCATGTGGATGCTTTGGAAAGCGATCCCCGAGTGTTGATTATTGATAATTATGGATCCATGCTGGACGATGAAATGGAGAATGATATCAGTAATCGTTTACGGCGCATGAATCGCAATTTAGGTACGACGATTGTCGTGTCAGCAACCAACCCGGCTCGCATCCAAAAATTAGTTTCAGTCATGATATTTCTGGATAAAGGCCATATCGCCAAAATACGTTCTGCCAGTCAAAATAAACGACCTCAACGTAATCAAGGACGACAGAATCAGCGTCGAAATCGCAATTAAGTTGATGGAATTTATTAGTAAATTAATCTGATTATGAAACGTATCATTCGATCACGAAAAGACAGAATTATATCCGGAGTCTGCGGTGGCTTTGCCGAATATTTCGGTTTAGATCCATCATTGATCCGGTTAGGTTGGATATTTTTCACCTTATTTGGCGGGTCGGGAATACTGGCATATTTTTTAGCAATGATCGTAATCCCCGATGAATATTCAGCACCTCATTTTGACCGGGATGATATTACACATACGAAAAATGATAAAACCATCCTGTGGGGAGCATTGTTGGTTTTCGTCGGACTCATCCTGTTTTTCATGCACAATGATCTTTTACATATGATTTGGATTCGTTTTTGGGATAGCGGCATCAATCTTTTTCTGGCTGTCCTTATTTTGGGATTCGGTGTTTATTTACTTTATACAAAACGCTCTGATTTGGCTTCCTTGATTAATGAAGGAACGGGATTGCCATTGCATCTGTCTCAAACTGACAGTAAAGTTGCAGGTGTGTGTGGAGGAATTGCAGAATCCATACAGATTGATAGTACCTTTGTGCGCTTCCTTTGGGTATTCGGTACATTCATGAGTGCAGGAATTGGCATCTTACTCTATCTTGTTTTGGCGTTGATACTGCCTTCAGAACCCACTGAACAAACAGATAACATTTAATGGATAGCACACGTTTCCGTGCGTTGGCTGATCAATTCAGTCAAAAGCATATTCTTGTTATTGGTGATCTTATGCTGGATTCGTATATGTGGGGTGAAACCAATCGTATTTCTCCGGAAGCACCCGTTCCTGTCGTAACTGTCAAAGACGTAACCCATAATCCAGGTGGAGCAGCCAATGTAGGTTTGAACATTGCGTCATTAACCGCAAGCGTTTCCATGGCCGGGGTCATTGGTAAAGACAGTCACGGTGAACAATTACTTAAGATAATGTCAGACCGGGGGATGAATGTGGAAGCAGTGGTAGAAGAAGCAAATTACCCCACGACTGTAAAAACACGCATTATTGCCCAAAATCAACAAGTTGTACGCACAGATTTCGAATCATTGGATAGCATTTCAAGTGAATCAATTAATTCTGTAAAACGATCCATTGAAAAAAATATAAAAAATTCTGACGCAATTATATTGGCTGATTATAATAAAGGTATGCTGTCTGAAAAAATGATCACTTCTATACTTTCATTGGCAAAAGAAAATAATGTGCCTGTTTATGTTGATCCAAAAAAGGATCATTTTTTCGCTTTCAAGGGTGTACGATTATTCAAACCAAACTCTTATGAATTTTACCAAGCGATGGATTCAAATGACCCTGAAAGTGAAAGTAAAACTCTACAAGAAAAATTAAATGCAGATTATATTTTAGTTACTCTCGGCGCGGAAGGAATGTTATTAACCACAGCTGATACATCTATTAAAATTCCCACAAAAGCCCGCGCGGTACACGATGTCTCCGGAGCCGGCGATACTGTGATTGCAACTTTTGCATTAGCTGAAGTTGCAGGAGCCACTCCGGAAGAAGCCGCTGCATTAGCTAATTTAGCAGCGGGTCGGGTGTGCGAAGAAGTGGGAGTTGTTCCTATTAACTTGGACATGCTCACTGAAATACTCAATCACCATCATTCCTGATTCTTCTTTTTCTGAACCAATGTTGTGATCAATTTCTCGATGATTATTCAACACAAACCCCTGTTAATTTTACTGACGTTCATATGTCAGCTCAACTCCCAGCCGGATAATCGCTATGATCCATTTGATTGGGTAATGTATAGACAGTTGGGCGAAATCACATCTATTACCGAAGGGTTTTCCTATATGTATATTGGAACGGAAAGCGGCGGAGTAGTACGCATTCAGCGAATAGGTCACAATTTGGAGGAATCGCTCACAACTGCTCAAGGATTGAAAAGCAATTTTATTTCGGCTGTTCATTTCGATCGACATACAGGAAATGTGTGGATAGCGGCAGGCGAGTATATTCATTCCAGTCATACCCGGGAAGGGAATTGGTATATAGATAATATTGATGAATGGGGTTTACCTTTGAGGACTGTCATCATGCGCATGGGTTCTTCACCTAATTATATTTGGGTTCAGACAAGCAGCGGATACGTCAAACTGGATCATATTTCGGGAATTTTTCTAGGCACTTATACATTCCCCGATGAAAGCAATATTTTTTGGAGCATCAGTTCACAGTTTCCAGATTATTCAATTGATCGATTAAACGAATATTCACTTTCAGACGGCTGGTTGGTATTTGGCGATGGTGCAATAAATCCCCATGGTAAAGATGTGCGAGCAACTACATTTTTTGAAGGACGTGAAGGAGATGTCGTTTTAGGTATGGCGGACGGTACAATTTTTATTGGTGATAATCGCTTGAAGTTTTTAGATCCATTAACTGCCGGACTTGGGAACAATGATGTACAATTTATCTTGGACGAAAAGTCCTTTAGTGTTGGTGGTCGTTTTTCCAACAGGACGCTTGGGTTTAGCTATTTTGATCCCAGGAGAGAGATTATGGAAATTACCGGTTACGATGATTATGCCAATCTAACCTCCGGACCTTATTATTGCGCAGTCCGTGCCGGCGATGAGATTTGGTATGGCGGAAATGAAATGATTTCTGTCTATGATGAAAAAGATGATTTTTGGCGAACTTTGGATGAAACTAGAGGATTCAGAGGGCAAATTATTACGGACATGGAAGCGGATAGTGAATTTGTATGGATTGCTTCATCGTCGGGAATTTCACGGTTAAATCAGCGCAGTAAACGCGTGAACCAAATTGGGTTTGAAAAAATGTTTAATCATGTTTATATCTATGATATTGAACTCATAAACAACCAATTGTGGATTGCATCAAATTATGAATTGACCCTTGTTGACTTACGTGAAGAAAAAGTGACGAACTTTAAACATGTGGGTTCCTTGGGTGATATGGAAGGTATGGAGGATGTGCTTACAGGTTTTAAAGTCCTGGAGCACTATAAAAACCAAATAATGGTAAGTACAAATCATGGCGTATGGAGTTTTGATCTTATGTCAAAATCCTGGAAAGAGTTAGTTGATGCATCCGTTTTTGCCGGCCGGGAAATCACAGCAATGGTTAGATTTAAAAAATTTATTTTTCTGGCAACTAATGATGGCTTTATTCGTTACGATTTAAAAGATAGATTCATCCGTGATTATCACTATGATTTTCTAGGTCAGGTACACGATATGAACGTGGATAAAAAACATCTCTGGCTAGGGACATCTAATGGTTTAATTAAATTTAAATGGACAAAAGATTGAAGAATATTAAAACAGTACTTCTCATTATTTTGGTGTTGTCAGCTGTAAACGGCCAAAGAAACATGCGAGGTAAAAAAGATTTAAAAGTATCGAACATAGAGCAGTTTCACCTTTTGGTGTCACCACAGGCATCATCAGAAACAGGAAAAATAAAACTTAATACCCATATAATGATTCCAAGTTTTTCTTTACAGTTCGTAAAAGAGAATGGTGGATTTGAATCTAATTTTGAAGCTCGCATTTCACTATTAGATGAAGATGGGCAGCAAATAGATCATAAATCAATACAGGAAACTTTGAACGCACCGGATTATTTAGAAACGGTCAGTAAATCAAACTGGTTTTTTATTGAGCATGATTTTGTTGTGGATCCCGGTAAATATACAATTGTAAGTGAAGTGTTGGATATTGATACTCGCAATAGCGGTGTTCGAGAAAAGAAAGTGGATTTGACAAAATACACGGATGGGCTGAATTTATTTCCGCCATTGGTTTTGGTAAATTATACGGGCTCATGGCAGGGTGGTGAGAAACTAATGGCCAGTTATCAAAATGAAATCAAATTCGTGCAGTCATTTATTCCAATAAAAATTACAGGGAATGTTAGTGCTGGAGATTATTCACTCAAGATTGATTTAAAGACATCAGACGGAGAACCCATTTCATCTATTGATACTGTGTTTACAACTTCAGATAATTATTTCAATCATCAACTAATTTTACCCGTGGAAGAAATGCATGGCTTAAGGGCTAAATTGTATGTAATACTCAAGCAAGAAGGTCAATCTGAAAAACAAACGATTGAATTGAAAATCAAACGTCCGGGTGTTTCTTCTCACATAAGCGATGTGGAAGAAGCTATGGACCAAATGCGCTACATTTTGACAAGCGATGAACGATCACAACTGTCAAAAGTTAAGAAAAAAGACAGGGAAGATTTATTTTATACATTTTGGAAAGAAAGGGATCCAACTCCGGAAACAGCCACCAATGAGCTTATGGAACAATATTATTCCAGGGTGCGATACGCCATTGAGCATTTCACATCTTTCACCCCGGGTTGGCGTACAGACATGGGAATGATCTATATTCTTTTTGGGCCGCCGGATGATATTGAACGAATTTTCATGAGCAGCGATCGCAATGCCAATCAAACCTGGCATTATTACCGCATTAATCGCAGTTTTACATTTTTTGATGAAAATGGCTTTGGAGATTATCGCCTGACGACTCCTTATATTACGGGACGTGCTTGGTGAGTACATTAGAGCGATTTTCCTACAGCGGGCTGGAATCTTATAAAAAATGCCCTGCACAATTCAAATTTCGATACATTGACTTCATCCGTAAACCAGATGAGGGGATTGAAGCATTTATGGGCAAGCGAGTCCATGAAGCATTGGAATTTTTATATAAGGAAGTTCAATCAGGACGCATCCCGATTATCGACAGCATCCACGATTATTATAAATCTATATGGACAGAAAAATGGCATGATCGCATCGCCATCGCGAAACGAGGTGAGCGCAAAGAAGATTATTTTCGATTAGGTGAAGATTGTATCGCCAGATTTTATCGCAAAAATCAGCCCTTTGCGGAACGCGTTGAAGGGATTGAGTTGGAAATGGATTTTATGCTGGGTGGAGATGATTCATATCGGATGAAGGGAATTATGGATCGGTTGGATCATGATGGGAATGGGAAATTTGAGATTCATGATTATAAGACAGGCAAACGTGCATTAAGCCAAGGTCAGGCAGATAAAGATGGTCAATTAGCGTTGTATCAGATTGCTCTTGAACAGCAGCGGGATGATGTAAAAGACGTTACACTCGTTTGGCATTTTGTGCGTTACGGAATTGAAATCAGATCAAAGCGAACCATGGAACAATTACAGTTGCTGTCAACATCAATGCAAGAGCGGATAAATGAAATTCGTTTAAAAGAAAAGGAGGGAGCTGATTTTCCTCCAAAACCCATGATACTTTGTAATTGGTGTTATTATTGGGAGGAATGCCCGGCGCAACACGGGACGAATCCGTATATTAGATAATGGATTTCAAAATCAATAAAGGATTCGATTTATTTACATAATATAACTGTTATATTTTTCCACCCCATTATGAAACTGAAACAAAACGAAATAAGCGCTATCAAGGATTTGCTGGCTTCTGCCGAAAATCGTTCTAACCAAACGTTGGAAGAATTACATCAAAAACTTTCATCCGGCAATTCTGTCGATCTATATGTTGATGGTGCGGCTGATCTCCATTCTAAAACAGCCGGAATTGGTGGAGTATTTTATCAGGAAGGAGATGAAATTGCTTCTTTTTCTGAATATTATGATGATGCTACAAACAATGAAGCTGAATACAGTGCATTAATCTATGGCTTACGTATGGCCAAGGAAATGAATGTCGCCAGCATTAGCATTTTTTCGGATAGCCAATTAATCGTAAATCAGGTAAATGGTGAATTTAGGGTAAAGCATGAAAACATGATTCCGCTTCACGCAGAGGCAACAAATTTATTGGATGACTTCGATTCATGGTCATTGGAATATATTCCGAGGGATGACAATGCAGTTGCAGATAAATTGTGCAAAGCTGCTATGATGTCTGGTAGATAGAATGGTACATGGAAGATTTGTAATGTTTAAAAAGGAATATAATTTATGAAAGCATTAATTACAGCCGGTGGGCACGGAACTCGATTACGTCCTATTACTCATACCCAGAATAAACATCTGATTCCAATTGCGAATAAACTGATGTTAGCCTACGCATTGGAATATGCGCATGACGCAGGCATTGATGAAGTTGGAATTATTATAAATGAGGGCGATACTTCAATAGCTGAAGCATTCGGTAATGGAGATTCCTTTGAACTTAAAATTAAATATATTGAACAATCCGCTCCTCTTGGTTTAGGTCATGTAGTAAAAATTGCTGAATCATTCATCCAAAGCGATCCCTTTGTTTTTTACCTTGGAGATAATATTCTTGTGGGTGGAATTAATAAATTTATTGAAGATTTTAAAGCCAACAGTTCAAATTGTCATTTGGTGTTAAGCAAAGTACCTGATCCAAATCGTTTTGGCGTGGCAGATGTAAAAGATGGGAAAATTATTGGAATTGAAGAAAAACCTGATCATCCTAAAAGTAAACTGGCTGTTACCGGTATTTATGTTTACGATAGTCATATTTTTGAAGCAGTGAATAATATTAAGCCATCCGACCGTGGTGAATTGGAAATTTCCGATGCTCATCAATATTTATTGGAAAAAGGATACAGTGTTTCATATTCTGAAATAACAGGATGGTGGAAAGATACGGGAAAGCCATCTGATCTGTTGGAAGCAAATCGTCTTGTTTTGGATAATATTAAAGATGAGCGTGAAGGTACCATTGATGAACAATCTACTGTCTCCGGAAGGGTCGTACTTGGTAAAGGATCTCACGTAATAAATTCAAATATACGAGGTCCGGTTATTATTGGTGAGAATGTTACAGTTGATGGAGCTTATGTCGGACCCTATTCTGCAATTGGTGACGGGTGCAAGATTGTCAATAGTGAAATAGAATATTCCATTCTAATGCATCAATGTAGAATAAGTAATATTTCCCGCCGAATTGAAGCGTCACTTTTGGGAAGTGATGTGGAACTTTTGCGGTCTCAATCTAAACCGATCACACACCGATTTATCCTTGGCGATCAAAGCCGAGTTGAAATAGACTGACCTTTTGGATAATCCAATCCTTGAATTAGAAAATGTTTCAGTATACTATCCCGGCCAGCGATTATTATTTAAAAAAAACCAGTTAACTCAAGCACTCCATTCGATTAACCTCACACTGCACCGAGGAGAAATTCTGGCCATCGTTGGAGAAAGTGGCAGCGGAAAATCCACATTGGGCAAATCAATTGTAGGTCTCATTGAGAATTTCAACGGTAATTACATTTATAATCAACACGTGTATAATCCCAATGCAATGAATTCATTGCGCAAAGAAATACAAATTATTTTCCAAGATGCATTGAGTTCATTGAATCCGCGAATGCGCATTGGTTTTGCAATAAAGGAAGTGATCAAACTCCATCACCCGGAAGTGGATAGTGAAATACAATTGTTGGACTTACTGAATAAAGTAGATTTGTCTGAAGAAGCGATAGAAAAATATCCGCATGAATTATCCGGTGGCCAGCGCCAACGTGCTTGCATTGCCAGAGCGTTGGCAGTGAAACCAAACATATTGATTTGTGATGAAATCGTTTCCGCGCTTGATGTCTCTGTTCAAGCCAAGATACTTAATTTGCTGATGAAATTGGTTCACGAAGATGGATTATCAATTTTATTTACAACTCATGATCTCCATGTTGTGGAGTCCTTTGCTCATAGGGTTATGGTAATGAAATCAGGGAAAATTGTAGAAAAAGGATCGGTACAAGACGTATTTCAAAAACCAGCAAATGAGTATACTCAAACATTATTGCAATCAATTCCTGAAAAGGTGTAATTCATAATGATAATCGATCATTTTTGATTTAACTTTGTATCTTCATTTTGAACAGTTCAATAATCCGAGATAATAAATAATGGGCTTTCTATCAGCAATTAACAATTCATTTTCATGGATTTCAGGCGATATCGCTATTGATTTAGGTACAGCCAATACATTGCTTTGGATAAAAGGCAAGGGTGTTATGATCAATGAACCTTCCATCGTTGCGCGCTCGGTCCATGATGGAAAAATTGTCGCTGTAGGCAAAGAAGCAAAAGCCATGGTTGGAAGAACTCACCGTGAGCTCGAAACCATTCGACCTCTACAAGATGGTGTTATAGCAGATTTTGATATGACCGATGGTATGCTGCAGGGGTTTATTCGCAAAATAAATATTAATCGTTTGGCCCGTCCCCGTATGGTGATTTGTGTTCCGTCGGGTGTGACAGAAGTTGAACGTCGTGCTGTAAAAGATTCAGGTGAAAGAGCGAATGCCAGGGAAGTATTTTTAATCGAAGAACCTGTTGCAGCTGCAATTGGTATTGGTCTCGATATTAGTCAACCCATTGGAAATATTATTGTCGATATTGGCGGTGGAACAACTGAAATTGCTGTTATTGCCTTGAATGGTGTTGTTACTAAGGAAACCATTCGTATTGCTGGCGATGAAATGGATGAAGCGATTGTTCAGTGGTTTCGTAATGAACATAAATTAGAAATTGGTTTGGCAACGGGTGAAGCGATCAAAAAATCAGTTGGATCAGCCATGCGAATGAAAACTGAAAATATTTCAGTTAAAGGTCGTGATTTGGTCAGCGGAATCCCAAAAACAATTGAAGTTTCTTCAGATGAAATTCGCCAAGCATTAAAAGAAACGGTTAACAGTATTGTTGAAGCTGTCAAAAAAGCATTGGAAAGAACACCTCCGGAATTAGCATCCGATATTTTAGATAGAGGAATTATTATGACAGGCGGAGGTAGTATTCTTAAGGGCATTGATCAGATTATTCGTGAACGAACGAATGTTCCAGTTAATCGTGCTGAAGATCCTTTACTTTCTGTCGTAAAAGGAACCGGTATGGTTTTAGATGATATTCGTAAATACGAACCTGTTTTGATTTGATTCGGTAATTGATTGAATTATCTATTAAACGGTTACAATTCTTTCAGCAGATATCAATAATTACTAACCAAATGTTATGAGGAATATTTACCTCGCTCTAATTCGGCAACGTGATCACGTTGTTTTCTTTCTCGCAGTTCTCATTTCATTTACTCTAATTCTCTCGAATGATTCACGTGATATAGCTATCCTCCGAGGAAAAGCAAACGATTTCTTTTCCGTTTTGTATAAACCTGTGGCCTGGCTTCGTTCTATGGCTATTGTTGAAGGTGAAGCAGCACTCCTGCGAGAAAAAAATATTCAACTACAATTGCAAATTGAATCCATGTTGAATTTAGCTGCAGAAAACGAGCAGTTAAAATATCTACTTAATTATAAGCGAGAAAGCCAACTTACTTTATTACCATCAAAAGTAATCAATAAAGGTATTTCATCAAATATGAGTACCATTACGATTGATGTCGGGACAGATCATGGTGTATCACTGAATGATCCTGTTTTGACTCCTAAAGGAGTTATTGGTAAAACAATTGTTGTTGGACAGACTAGTTCGATTGTTCAAGTTATTAGTGATGTGAATTTTAGATTAAGTGTGCACATAATGCCGTCTGGATCTGTGGGGATATTGCGCTGGGTATACGGTGACTTATGTGAAATTCGTGAAGTGCAGAAAAATTCAGAAATTAATATTGGTGATAGAGTATTAACATCAGGGTTCAGTGATATATTTCCAAAAGATTTGCCTGTTGGTGAAGTAATCGGCACGCGGGATGAAAGAGGTAGTTTTCAGAAAATTGTTTCTGTTCGATTCGCAGAAAAACTTGGTTCTTTAATAAATATATTTGTTATTACAAAAAACGATCATGCAGTTAAATAAGTTTATTTTCATGCTATTATGTGTGTTTTTCCTTCAGTTTTATCTTGCTGAATTTTTGTCAATCAACATGATTCGACCGGATTTTATGACAATATTTATACTTTATACTGCAATCAAATTCGGCCGCTTTTATGGAGTAATTGCCGGTTTTACGTTGGGATTATTAACTGATTTGACGGGTGTGGGCTCCTATTTTGGATTATCGTCTTTAACATTTTCACTTACGGGTTATTTAACAGGTTATCTTAAAGATCAATATAATCGTTTAATTCCACTTTATTTTCATTTGGCTTGGATAGGAATCATTTTTTTGCAATTTCTTATATATAGCTTTGTAAGGTATCAATATTTATATGAGACTGATTTTATTTCATTTATAGAAAAGTGGTTATTGACCATGGGATATACAATGGGTTTCATTCTTGTCCTCCAATTAATCATTCCATTTAAGAATTTTTACCATGCTGAAAGCAGCTAATCTAATTCCTCAAAGACGGTTTGTAGTTGTAAGCGGTGTCGTTGTTATGCTCATGTTTTCATTGGTAATTAGGTTTTTTTATTTGCAAGTATACTCTCATGACACTTACAAAAAGAAAGCGGAAGTTAATCGTATTCGGGCTATACCTCTAAATGCACCAAGAGGATTAATATTAGACCGTAACGGTCAAATAATTGTCGATAATTATCCAACATATGTATTAACTGTAATTCCCGGAGAAATGATAAATAAGGAAAAGAATTTTCAGATTGTCAGTTATTGTACAGGTATTGACACAACATTATTAAAAACCAATTATAAAAAATATTACCGAGGAAGATTTCTACCTGCAAGATTAGCCAAAGATTTAACGTTCGATCAATTGAGCAGGATTGAAGAACATAAGCAGGAATTGACGGGTATAAATTATAACCAATTTCCTGAACGATATTTTTCAGAGAAAATAAATGCATCTCACTTACTAGGATATGTCAAAGAAGTTGATAAAGCCATTATTGAAGAAATAAACGAAAAAGAAAAATATATTTATGGAGATTTAGTTGGTTGGCGGGGATTAGAAAAAGTATATGAAAATAGATTACGTGGAATAAAGGGCGTTCATTTTGTAGAAGTTGATGCTTATGGCCGAGAAATAGGTCAATCATCTGATTATGAAAAAGAAAATCCAGTTCCGGGAATTGACCTGCAAACGACTCTCTTGATTTCACTTCAAGCAATGATTGAAAAGATGTTAGATGGAAAACGAGTAGTTGTTCTTGTTTCACTCCCTGAATCTGGTGAAATGCTGGCCATGGTCAGTAAGCCTGATTATCCACCTGATTTATTTACGGGTGAAACGACTGTAGATGATTGGCAGAAAATTATTAGCAATCCAGATAAACCTCTATTAAACAGAATGACACATGGATTATATCCTCCTGGATCTACATTGAAAATGATTACTGCAATGTCGCTGATGGAAAAGGGTAAAATAAATTATTCAGAAAAAATAAACTGTAATGGTGCCTATGAGTTAGGTGACAGGATATTTCATTGTTGGAAAGAAGAAGGTCATGGTGAGATGGATTTAGAACAAGCCATTGCTCAATCGTGTAATGTTTATTTCTATCATGTTGTTCAGCGCTTATCAATTGATGAATGGGCAAATGCATGCAATGAATTTGGATTTGGACAAAGAACAGAAATTGATTTAGCATCTGAGGCAAAAGGTGTGGTACCAAACTCACAATTTATGAATAAACAATATGGTCGCTGGGGATGGTCAAAAGGTCATTTATTAAATCTATCATTGGGGCAAGGCGAATTGGTAGTGACTCCCATACAAATGATGCAATTTATAAATAATCTATCAATGAATGGCAGGGCACCATCTCTGCACGTAGTTAAAGAAAAACCTCAAGTTAAACGTTCTGTCAATCGTTATACACACCAAACGTGGAAACGGATGAAAAGATATATGCAAAATGTTGTTTCATCCACACATGGTACGGGAAAAAGAGCTAATCCGGAAATTCCTGGATTAAAAATCGCAGGCAAAACAGGTACTGCACAAAATCCTCATGGTGAACCACATGCATGGTTTATTGGTTATGGTGAAAAAAATAAGAAACAAGTTTCAGTAGTTGTTTTAATTGAAAACGGTGGACATGGCGGAGTTACAGCGGCTCCAATTGCCGGACGAATATTCGATTTCCTTTTTTCCTCTAATGAAAATATGAACTTGGCATTCTCATTATGATTCAATTATTTTTTCAAAAATTTAAAGAATCATCCATTAGTTTAATAGTGATAGCGCTGTTTCTTACCGGAGTAGGGTTAATTACACTCAAAAGCATTAACACCGGTCAAGAGGGAACATTATTTCAGCTATCATTCTTTAAAGAATTATTTTTTCTTATACCCGCTCTAGTCGCTTTTATAATTGTATTTTTTATTCCAAGGCATACGATACATCGATTTATATATGGTTTTTATGGTTTTATGATTATTTTAATTCTGTTACCATTTTTAGGTAACGAAATTGCATCTACATACCGCTGGATTGACATTGGTTTACCCTTTGGGTTTCAACCTTCCGAATTTGCAAAATGGATCATGGTCATTGCGTTGGCCCGTTATTTATCAGATCATAATTTGGAAATGAACCATTATTCAGCAAGTATAATACCTATCATTATGGTCATAATTCCGGCAGGAATTGTATTAAATCAACCGGATTTAGGATCAGCTATTATTATTTTAGTCCCCCTATTGCCGATGTTATATTGGGTAGGCGCACGACCTTTCCATTTATTTCTTATGATGGCTCCTATGATTAGCATTCTGACAGCTTTTCATTGGATTTCATTTGCAATTTGGGCAATAATAATGATTTATGTTATTTATAAAGCAAAACCTAATTTAGTTTTTAGCATTTCTACATTTTTTGGAAATATTTTTTTAGGATTACTATCGCCGGTTTTATGGGGTATGCTAAAAGAATATCAACAAAAGCGAATATTAACATTATTCAATCCTGAAATTGATCCACTCGGAGCAGCCTATCAAATTATCCAAAGTAAAACAGCGATTGGAGCCGGTGGACTGTTTGGTAAAGGATGGGGACAAGGAACTCAAACTCATCTCAAATTTTTACCAGTTCAGGAATCTGATTTCATTATTTCAGTTATAGGCGAGGAGTTTGGTTTTATTGCCATCTTTATTTTAATAACATTGTTTTCCATCTTTATAATACGAACATTGCGTTTAGCCTATAATGTTGATGACCGTTTTTCCAGTTTGGTGTTGGTTGGATTAGGTACAATTTTTACGGCACATGTTTTTGTGAATTTTGCTATGACTGTGGGTATGATTCCTGTAAAGGGTCTACCGTTACCATTTGTTTCATATGGTGGCTCATTTCTTTTATCCAGCTATATAATGGTAGCACTTATAATGAATTTGAGTATTGATCCCAAGGATTATTAAAAAGTACAATGATCATTTACTGAATCCTCGGTAAATTCCCTGCCTATTCTTTTGCAAAAACAAAGATTATTTATGTTAAAACGACTTGGAAAATTTGCTATCCTCTGTGCAATCTTATTGAATACGATAAGTTTATCTGCTCAATCTGAATCTAAGCAGGTAAAGAGATTGAGTGATAAAGTAAGTCAGCAAAATACTCGGATAAATGAATTGGAAACAAAACTGAATATTTTACTTCCTGAATTACAAAGAACACTCAAAGCGACTGTTGAAGCAAAAGAACAAACAGATTCTGTTTCAATCCTGATTATTAATCGAATTAATACAATTCATAATAAAATAAGATTGTTAGAAGATAAAGCAGCCTATTCTGACAGCACAAATTTTGAAGTTTTAGCGCAATTAGTAATGATCGAAAATAAAATTGTTACTCTTGCAAATAGTTTCACTGAATTATATAATGTTCGAAATGATCAAACTCCAGCTTCACCCAGTTCAAAGATCAGCCCCAGTGAGTATAAAAGACTTTATATCGAAAGTTTGAGCTATTTTCAAAATGGAATGTATAGTCAATCCATAAAAGGTTTTTCAAAACTCGTCGTTAGTGATCCACAGAATAATCTTGCAGATAATAGTCAATATTGGCTGGCTGAATGTTATTATTCACAAAAGAACTATAAACGGGCAATTATTGAATTTGAAAAAGTGTTTACATTTGCTGGAACAGATAAAGATGATGATGCCCAATTAAAACTGGGCTTGGCTTTTCAAAGTATGGGTAATCTGGTAAAAGCACGAGAAGAATTTCAACGATTAGTAGACTATTTTCCAGGAAGTGAATTTTACGATCGTTCCAAAGAAGCTTTGAAACAATTAACAATTGAATAACCGAGAAAAATAATATAATGAGTAAACTCTTCTACATGACGACGGAAATTATTCCGTTTGCTAATACATCAAGTCTGGCTCCATTTTCAACAAAAGTACCTCTGCTAATGCAGGATAAAGGTCATGATATCCGTACTATTATCCCAAAATACGGGTATGTCAGTGAGCGTAAATATATATTAAGAGAAGTGATTCGTCTTCGAGATATTCCTTTTGAGTATAATGGAGAAGAAAAAGTCCTTTCTGCTAAAAGTGCTTTCATACCTAAAACACGCGTTCAGGTTTATTTTTTAGAAGATAACGAGTGGTTTAAGCCTCAAACGAATCTTGTATATAAATCAAAAAATGGTAGAATCCTGAGCGATAATGATCAGCGTTTCTCAATATTTTGTAAAGCGACTTTAGCTACACTACCTCACTTGTTCTGGAAACCGGATGTTTTCTTATGCAATGGGTGGCAATCATCTTTTGTACCTGCCATGTATAAAGAAGAATATGCTAAAAAGGATTTTTATGAAAATATTAAAACAGTACTTATGGTACATAGCATGGATGATGAATATACAGATTTTGGGCAGAAAGCTTTTGAGAAAGCAGGGCTTGAAATCCCTAAAGCTATGAAGAATGGTAAGGTCAATGCATACGAAGCTGCTGCTGAAAACGCAGATATGATTATTGCACTGGAATCTCCATCTAATAATATTACTGAAAAATTGCTGAAGCTTCCTACAGTGAAAGCCAATAAGAAAAAAGTATTTACGGTTAAAGTTCCTGAAGAGGATTCATTAGATTATCAGCCTGTAGCTGATAAACTGGATAAAGTCCTTGAGAAACTTAACAGTTGATCTGACGTATATAATTCACTTAATGAAACAATCAATCAAATTTAGACTCCTTGGGATCGGTCTAGTCTGTGTTTTTTATGCAAGTTGTATGGAAGATCCGCTTAAAGCCGATTTAAACGAAAGTGATCTTAATCTTGAAACACAAGAACTCTACGATATTGAAGGAGTCACATACCAGGTTCCCCCAACAATTGGCAGCAAAACTAAATTGTATTTAGGTTCGGATGATGATTTTCTATATAAAGCTGTTTTATTAAAATCCTCCTTTTATTCTTATGAATCAAGCGCTTGGACATTATCATCATTTCTTGACACAACTGTAAAAATAGATAGTGCATATTTTACTATTAGAGTCGCTAAAGATACATTGGAAATACCCGCAACTTTTTCTATGTACTATTTCCCATTGAATGGACTTGATTCCGTTTTCAGTGAATCCCAGTCACATTATTTAAATTTTACTGACTCTGAAATTGCCGCAAGTGAATTCGTTTCAACTGCTACAGAAGAAAGTATTGAAGTAGATTCTATTACAACTAATTATACAGTAAAGTTTCCTGCAATCAGTTTATTTGATTCTACGTTTGCTGATACATCATTGAACTATTCGCTTATGCTAATCCTGGAAAATGGTAATGAGGAATTACATAGTTTTTATAGCAGGGAATATGATTATTCCAATTCCTTAACACCTAAATTAGAAGTCTATTTTCGACAATTTACTTATCCTGATTCAGCTGATACATCTGCAGATGTAAGTATTGATACACTTTCCAGATCATTTCTTGTTTCTCAAGATTTAAGTATAATAGTTCCGCCGGATTTAACAGAACAAGATACATCTTATGTCACTATCAGCCGTGGAAAAGGATTACGCAGTTTAATTAAAATGGACTTTTTGGATTCTCTTCAATTACCGAAACAAACTAGTTTTGACAAAGCAGAGCTGACTCTATTCATGGTTCCGGATACGAATATTTCTTCTTTCAGTATTTGGGCTGTACCTTTAAATGATACTATCATTTTACCTAGTTTTGAAAAATTAGATGAAGATGATTTTAATGTACATGCTTCACTTTTTTCCAGTGGATCTGTCCTAGACAGTAAAGTTGTTTTCAACATTAAGAACTTCCTTCAAAATCAGTACTTTGAAAATGTAGAGAATCTTGGTATTAAACTTTATGGCAATATAAATAATAGTCTCAAAACTGAAGTTCATTTTTATTCTGCAGATCATGATTCATTATATCCTAAACTTTTTATTCAATATGTTGCTCCGTAGATTCATTATATTATCATTATTTACTGTCTTAAGCGGACAGTCAATCCATAATGCGTTTGGTTTAGGATTAATTTCTTTTAATCATAATGCTGCATCGGCAGCTTTAGCCAGCCGCGGGATTATTCCTTCTTTTAATCATAATGTCTCACTGTCAAATCCTGTCACTTGGAACAATTTTAAATATGCATATTTATCCGGTAATTATAATGGTGATGAATTCACCAGTGATTTAGGAGTAAATGGATTATCTGGTGTCAGTAGTGCACAATTCACAGTTCCGATCGGTGATAAGTATGCTTGGGGATTTGGCCTAAAACCACTTTTCACCCAGCAATATTTAATTGAAGATGATCCAGTTGAATTCTATATAGATGATGATACTCTTTTAACGCAACGCTCTGCTGATGGTTCAGGTGGTATATCATCTTTGTATACAGCTATTCGATTCCCTTTAACAGTTCATGAAGGCATGGCGGTTGAATTGGATGTGTTATTCGGTTCTTTACGTAAAGATTCAAAGTTTAGTATCGATCAACGAACATACCATTATTTTCAACGACATTTATTTTCCGGTTCGCTTTATAAAATATTTTTATCATCGGACAGGTTTAGTCGTAAAAATAGACCATTGAATATATATTTTATGTACAGTGGCGCAATTAATCCATTGAAAATAAAACATTATTCATTTCAGCCATTTGAAGATATTAACAATAATGGTTATTATGATAATGCTGATAGTCCCACACCTTCAAGCGCTCCTTCTGCTGAAGTCAGTATTTATAATAATGTTTTAGATCCGTTTGAGATCGGTTTTGGTTTTGATATGTTAATGAAGAATGATCTTCATTTAATGATCGAAGCCCATAGTTGGAATGATAAGGGATATAAAGATAAAACTATTTTTCCATTGCTATCTTATTATGTAAATAAATCTCAACAAGTGTCATTGGGTTTAGCACAATTCTCACCGGAAATAGCATTCAAATTCGCTCAAAAAATACAATATAGAGGTGGTGTTTATTACCGTAAAGACTTTCTGGAAGAAATGGATAGTTATGTGAATGAAATTGGAATTTCTTTAGGGATTGGTATTAAATTTGGTGTTGCAAATAATCAAATAGATTTTGCGTATAGATATGGCATCCGTTCTAGCGATATAATTTCAGATGAAACAATCAATCATTTTACAATTGGCATGCAATTAGGTGATTTATGGTTCGTAAAAAGAAGACCAAAATGAGGTAACTATCAATGAAATCAATTCAATTTCACAAAATAATAACTGTAGGTGTCATAGCCTTATTTTTTTCTATGTGTGTTCCACCGGAAGATGGGCAAGTAGATGAAGATGCAGCTTATGATGCATATCTTGACTCATTACGTGAAGTGCGTTGTCCAAGACTATTAAGCAGCGCAGCGGAATATTATAAAAACAGGGATTGGCAGTCTACAATTAATGCATATATAGAATTAGTGGATTTAGGATGCGATAGAGATGACCCTGAAGAAGTATACCAATATTATGCAATTTCGTATGAATATTTAGGATTATACGATAGTTCAGAATTCGTGTTGGTAAAAGGATTACAACAACTCCCAAATAATGTACAATTACGAAAACGCCTCGTGTATGCATATTCAAAACAAGGTAAAACAGATTTACAGATTTCAGAATTGAATCGTTTAAGTGAATTGATGCCAAACGATTTGGATATTAAAATGGATTTAGCAGAACTGTATGGTGAACAGGGATTTTATGATGATCAAATTGATTATCTAGAGCAAATTTTAGATATAGACCCAACAAATGAAAAAGCTCAAAGTGAGATTGCACTTGTTTACGAAAAAACAGGTAAAGATCCGTTGGATGTTTATCGTGAACGATTTCGAACAAATCCTGATAATATTTCATATGGTATTGATTTAGCTGACCGTTTACTCAACAAGGATGAAGCGATAGAAGCAGTGGATGTGCTTAAAAAAGTGATTCGTCTTGATAAAACAAGCAAACTGGCATATCGGAAGTTGGGGCAGGCTCATTATAATGCAGACCAATTGGATGAAGCTTCAGATGCTTATGAAGAACTTTTCTTACTCAATCCTCGAGATGTTCAGATAGCATTGAGAATATGT
Organism: Fidelibacterota bacterium; assembly: GCA_014381755.1. Lineage (GTDB taxonomy): Bacteria > Fidelibacterota > Marinisomatia > Marinisomatales > TCS55 > UBA2126. The sequence goes on from JACNLB010000081.1 coordinate 23,341, forward strand.
GATGTAAACATAGCTAATCAAAAATATGAAAAAGCATTACGTTGGGCGGATAAGGCTATTTCAATTGATAAGACTCGAGGTGAATCTCACGGTAAAAAAGGCAATGTATATTATAAATCATTCCAAGATTGTAGAAGTGCATCCATTTCCTTAGATGATCGGATTGTTGCAACGTTGGCTAATAGAAATTTTTTAAAAGCCGACGAATTGGGTTTCAGTCGATTTAATAGTTCTACATCTTGGTTAGAAGAAAATGAAGTCTTATTCTCAAAAGCTCAATGGTTTATGCTTGATGATGATGTTAAAAATCAAGGTTATGTTACACCAAGAAGTGGATGTTATAATTGGGTGAATGAAAAACTCAAAAAAGATCCGAAGTGGTAATGAAATAACGAAATCTATATTTTGTCTTATCTCAAAAACGCCGACTCTGAATTATTTGAAATTTTAATGCGTGAAGTGGGACGTGAGTTTTCGACCCTTGAATTAATTGCATCTGAAAATTTTGTAAGCTATCCAGTTTTGGAAATGGCCGGTGGTGTCATGACCAATAAGTATGCGGAAGGGTATCCGGGCAAGCGCTATTACGGTGGCTGTGAACATGTGGACGAAGCTGAAGATTTAGCGCGAGATCGTGCCAAAATACTGTTCAATGCTGAATATGCTAATGTACAGCCCCATTCAGGCTCTCAAGCCAATATGGCCGCATTACTCACGTTTGTTAAAACCGGTGAAACAATCATGGGATTAGATTTAGCTCATGGCGGACATTTAACCCATGGTAGCCCGGTGAATTTTTCAGGTAAACTTTTCAATGTTGTTTCTTATCAAGTTGATAGGGCAACAGGTCGGGTTAATTTTGATGAAGTTAGAAAATTGGCGAAAGAGCATAAACCAAAATTGATTATCTGTGGCGGCAGCGCTTATCCTAGGCATATTGAATTTGAGGATTTCAAAGCTGTTGCTGATGAAATCGGTGCATTTTTGATGGCGGACATAGCCCATCCTGCCGGATTGGTTGCAACCGGATTACACCCGTCGCCCATGCCGTATTGTGATGTGGTGACAACGACAACTCATAAAACACTTCGCGGTCCGCGCGGCGGAATGATTATGATGGGAAAAGACAGTGAAAACTCTTTTGGTGTTGTCGCTCCTAAATCCGGGCGTGTTAAAAATATGTCAGAATTGATTGATTCCATGGTAATGCCTGGAATCCAAGGCGGTCCATTGATGCATATCATTGCTGCAAAAGCAGTGGCTTTCGGCGAAGCGCTGCAGCCGTCCTTTAAAGAATATACCAGCCAAATTGTAAAAAATGCTCAAACTCTTGCTGATGCATTTTTATCAAAAGATTATCATTTGGTTTCCGGTGGAACTGATACCCATGTTATTTTAATCGATTTGACGAACAAGAGTATTACGGGTAAAACTGCTGAAAAAGCACTCGAAAAAGCAGGTATTACGGTAAATAAAAACATGGTTCCTTTTGATGAACGTAGTCCATTTGTTACAAGCGGAATACGGGTTGGAACTCCCGCGATTACAACTAGGGGAATGGAAGAAGATCAAATGCTTACAATTTGTGATTTGATTGATCAAGTCATCGATAATCCGGAAAATGAATTTGTAATAACAAACGTCAAGTCAACAGTAAAAGAGCTTTGTGACTCATTTCCTCTCTATGATGATCTGTTGAATTGATCGTCTCTTATTTTTCAATATTTCCTCTAAATTCAACACCATGTTAATAAAGTGCAATTTGCAATTTGTATGCTTTTTCTTAATGAGCTTTTGGGTTTCATCCTGCACGACAGCTTATTATTTGGAACATCATCCCGATTTTGCTGAAGATATATTGTATCGTAAAGTTCTTTTAGCTGAAAAGAAACTGACAAGTGATGATGCCGAACTTTTTCTTGAAGCTGTAAAATTACGGACGCAATACACATACGCATTTATTGTTGAAAAAGCTGATCGTATGATAGAAGATGATTATGAAGCCGGGAAAAATCTCTACTCCCATGCTTTGGCAAGCTTTGAGAAAGCGATTTCACATGGAAGAAAGGCTATACAACTTCGTCATCCTCAATTGCAAAAAATGGTGGATTGGATAATGGAAGATGTTACATTTACAGAAGATGATGTGCCTTACTTATATTGGCTGGGTGCTGCCTATGGCGGTGCGATAAGTACGAGCAGGGGCAAGGCAAAATGGGTGATTCAACTTCCAATTGTCGGCTATTTATTAGAAAAAGCGCTGGAGATTGATCCTAAATGGAATTCAGGAGCTATTCATTCAGCCATGATTTCCTATTCTATGGCCCGGACAGACTTAATGGGTAATAATGTTGAACAAGCAACACGTCATTATAAACTAGCCATGATTTTTTCAAATGGACACGATGCAGGAGCAAAAGTTTCCTATGCGGAAAATGTACTCGTATCATTACAGAAAAAAGATGAATTTAGATTATTATTGAAAGAAGCTCTCAACATGGATTTAGATAATGATAAGAATTTGGCTTTGGGAAATATTATTGCTCGTGAACGGGCACTCTGGTTACTTTCAAGAACAGATGAACTGTTTTACTAAATGAATACTCTATTACGATTACTATTTTGCCTCCTTTTAGTTGGTGAAATTAGTGCGAAAAAAACCATTATAAAAATGGCAACTTTGGCTCCGGAAGGTACAGATTGGCATGGAATGCTTGTGGAAATGGGACAGCGTTGGAAAGAAGCGACCGACGGACAGATTGTGCTCCGTATATATCCCGGCGGCGTTGTGGGCGATGAACGGGATATGATACGAAAAATGAGGATTGGTCAAATTCATGCTGCTGCGATTTCCAGTGAAGGGCTTTCCGAAGTTAATCCGGATGTGAATGGATTTGTTCTGCCATTGATATTTGATGATTATGATGATGTAGATTGGCTCCGAGAAAAATTATCTACTCAATTAGAAGAGGATATGAGGGAAAACGGTTTTGAAGTTCTATTATGGGCCGATGTTGGTTGGGCAAAATGGTTTACAACAGATCCCATCGTTTATCTCGATGATCTCAAAGGAATGAAGATTTTTACCTGGGCCGGCGATTACCGTACTCAAAATTTATGGGAAAGTGCCGGATTTCAATCTGTACCTTTGGCTTCTATTGATGTATTATCAGGATTTCAAACGGGACTTATAAATGCTATTGCCACAACTCCGTTATATGCATTATCTCAACAATGGTTTGGCTCTGCAAATTATATGCTTGATATAAATTGGGGTTTGCTGACTGCTGGAGTCATTATTGATAAAAAAATATGGAATCGAATTTCACCTGAACATCAAGTAAAAATGAAGTCGATTGCTCAAGACATAGGATTAATGCACCAACGAAGTACCCGCCATCAGGATGATGAAGCCATTAAAGTCATGCAGGAATATGGATTGAAAATCCATCAGCCTACTCCGGATGAAATAGACCATTGGAAAAATTATTTAAAAACCTGGTATCCGAAATTGCGAGGAAAATATGTATCAGAAGAAATTTTCGATACGGTCATAGAATTCATGGCTGAAAAAGATTCCTTGGATGCTTTGCACAAAACGTTAGAATAATGACTGAAGAAAGAAAACCTATAGTTCAACGTCTTCGATGGGGCGAGGATATTCTTGCATTAACTGTATTTTTCCTTTTAGCATTTCTTCCCACATTCGAAACAATTTCACGTTTATTTGGAGGGTCAGGTGTTCCCTCATCTCCTGTTTTGGTTCAGCACATGACATTATGGATTGGTTTTGTCGGGGCTGTCCTAGCAACACGTCAAAATAAATTATTGGCTCTAACGACAAAACCGTTATTTCAAGCAGATGAAGATTTCCATTTTGGCCGTTGGATTGCAAAAAATATATCGTTTATTGTTATCGTTTCCTTGATGTGGGGCAGTTGGAGTTTGTTTAAAGTTGAATTCCAATATCCAGTCGATATTGCGCCAAATATTCCGCGCTGGTTTGCCCAAATGATTATGCCTGTGGGCTTTACATTAATGGCGATTCAAGTTTTCTACAGCAGTTTTAATAACCGAATGCTGCGCAGTTCCATGCTGATGATGGCAATCTTGTGGATGTTTATTGCATTTTCCGATGCGTTTAATGAAAATAGTTTTATCCTCTTTATTGGCTGCACGGCAATTCTTATTTCACTTTATTATGGTGCGCCTATCTTCGTGGGTTTGGGAGGAATTGCCGGATTAATGTTCTGGAGCGAATATATTCCTGTTGCAGCCATTCCTGCAGAAGCCTATCGTATAGTTGTTTCACCCTCATTGCCTACAATTCCCTTATTTACACTGGCTGGATATATTTTAGCTGAAAGCGGTTCTTCACAAAGAATGTTCAAAGTCTTCAGGGTTTTATTTGGCTGGATTCCCGGTGGAACACCCATTGTTATCGTTTTTCTTTGCGGTTTTTTCACTGCACTTACCGGCGGTTCTGGCGTCACAATTTTAGCGTTGGGTGGATTGCTTTATCCGTTATTGAGAAAAGAAGGGTACAATGAATTATTTTCTTTGGGTTTAATTACGGTTGCCGGATCTTTAGGTTTGTTGTTTCCACCCAGTTTACCGGCAATTCTTTTTGGAGTGACAGCTGGCGTTTCCGTAAAAGATATATTCATCGCCGGGTTTATTCCCGGTATTATACTTGTTTTGGCTGTGGCAAGCTGGGCAATTTTTCAGGAAAAAAGTCAAAATCGTGAAACACAGCCATTAAAAATGAAAAATATAGGAGATGCTTTATGGGAAGCTAAATGGGAAATGCTCATTCCGTTTTTAGTGTTATTGGGTATTTTTGGCGGTTTTACAACATTAGTAGAAACAGCAGCTTTAATGGTTTTTTATACATTTATAATTGAAGTTTTTGTGTATAAAGATCTCAAGATGGGTGAATTCCCGCGCATCGTTTTGTCTTGTGCAACATTGATTGGAGGTGTGTTGATTATCCTTGGAGTAGCCATGGGATTAACAAGCTATCTCGTGGATGCGCAAATTCCAAGTTTATTACTTGATTGGGTCAAATCGACCATTTCGTCAAAATTCATTTTTTTGTTTATGCTGAATATATTGCTTTTAGCCGTTGGCTGCTTGATGGACATTTTTTCAGCTATTATTGTTATCGTACCTCTTATAATGCCTTTAGGTATTCATTTCGGTGTCGATCCGGTTCATTTAGGAATTATTTTTATAGCGAACCTCGAGTTGGGTTTTTTGACTCCACCTGTGGGAATTAATCTCTTTTTATCTGCGTATCGTTTTAATAAAGATATGCCGACAATATATAAAGCAACATTGCCTTTTTTCCTTATTCGCTTTGTCGTCGTTTTACTCATTACCTATGTCCCCATCATTTCTCTTGGTTTATTAAACTAAATGTGGGAACAATCACATGAAATATTCATTTCTTGACTATAGGCGAAATCAAAGGATATATTCGCCGGCGTTAAAAAGGAGCTAAATCGAAGTAAAATCGTTATAAATGAAACATGAATAACGAGACGGGCTTTTCCGTCGATAACAGGAGAACATACCAATGAAACGATTGATCATGGTCGTAACCATGGCCTTTTTAACATTATCTCGCCCTTTATACGGCCAAAGTGAAGCGGGAGCTATCTTTCTGCTCATTTCCCCGGGGGCACGTGCAGGCGGAATGGGCGAAGCGCAAGTTGCTGTCGCTAATGATGCTTACGCCAGCTTTTGGAATCCCGCCGGACTCGCATTTCTAGATGGTTCAGAAATGGCTCTCATGCATGTTAATTGGCTGCCCAATTTGGCAGATGACATGTACTATGAGTTTTTTGCTTATCGTAAGCATTTTCCTTATTTAGGGACTCTTGGCGGCCATCTTATTTACCTGAATCTGGGTGAACAAATTCGTATGGGTGAATCTGCGGAGGATTATTTAGGCACATTTACAAGTTATATGACTGCTTTAACGCTGTCATACAGTTCACTGCTTACACCAAAATCATCTTTGGGAATAAATGCAAAAGTATCGTACCAGCATTTGACGAATTTCGGTGCTGGAGGAGAAAAGGGCAAGGGAACCTCAATAGATTTTGGTTTTGATATTGGCTATTTAAGGAAAGAATTCCTGACACCCGATCTGACGATTGGATTAACGGTTACGAATATTGGACCAAAAGTATCATTTATCGATCCGGCGCAAGCCGATCCGCAACCAACAAATTTTACACTTGGATTTAATTATGCTATCGTCAATTCGGAGTTTAATAAGCTCTATTTAGTCTATGATGTAGATAAACTTCTGGTTGCTGCTTATCCTGATATGGATTGGGATGGGGATGGATACGTTGGCGGTTATGACGAAGAAGGTCATAAATCGGATAAAAATGCAGAATACAATAGTGATGGACAGCATGAAACAGCTCATTCCGATCCGATTTATATCGGAATATTTACGTCTTGGGTGGATGATTGGTTAATTGGTGGTGACATGGACATGACAAGAACATCAAGCGATGAATACGATCATATTATCGGTGGGTACGATTGGGTAGATCACAATAACAATGGCGAGATTGACGCAGGTGAAGGTGAAATGATTGCCACGGGAGGTGAGCCCGGCGATGACGGTTGGGGAGCTTATAATGAATATGGCCAAAAAGAAGTGGGTAGTGCTAAACGACGCACTATTATGAATGAACTTGATAAACTCGTACACAATGTTGGAATGGAATATTGGTACGGAAAATATTTTGCACTTCGTGCCGGTTATTATTATGATAAAACTGGAAAAATCATGAATCCTACTTTTGGTGTTGGATTACGTTTTGCAAATTATGGATTTGATTTTGGTTATACATCAGGTGAGCCGGATCATCCACTTGCCAATACAATGCGTTTTTCTCTGAATATGGAATTTTAAATTCCATAATGTTTATTTAACACTATTTCCAACATGAAACGCTTTTTAATAGTATTCATCATATTGATGATATGTAATATGTTATCTGCAGAAATAACTGGAGATATTATAGTTAAAGTTATACGTGTTTCCTTTCAGGGTGATAATCTTGATGGAACGACTGGAGATGGTGATTTTCTTTATTCAGCTGAATTAGATATGTGCTCGGAATACACAATTGATCCACTTCCTCATGATAAATCCTATTTTGAATCCCAATTAAAAGCAGTGGATTATTATTTCAGAACAGTCTCCTATGGAAAATTTGGTTTAGACCTCGATAATTCCCAGGTATATCCGGATGAAAATCAATCGAGTTATGTGCTTTCAAATACAATGGATAGTTATCATCCCTATGGGGAAGACGATATATATGAACAAAGATTGACTGAATTTTTTAAAGAAGCGGTAGAATTGGCATATACACAAGATGGATTTGAGCCGTCTAATGAGGATTTAATTGTTGTATTTCATGCGGGTATTGGCCAGGATTTTTCATTACCATTTTTAGATCCGACTCCAGAAGACATTCCGTCAACATATGTTGATGCTGTTATGCTTCTAACTTATAATAATGGACCTATTGAAATTGGAAATTCCATTGTCGAACACGGTATTATTTTACCCGAAACGCAAAATCATCTTCTTTATGATATTGCTGAATCCATGTTTGCCGGGTCAGACACGCCGTGTGAATATCAATTTGGCTTAACAGGTACATTTGCTCTCATGATGGGTTTTGCCGTGGGATTGCCGCCACTATGGGATACGGAATCCGGTCAAAGCGGAATTGGCGTTTTTGGGCTTATGGATCAGGGATCGAATAACGGCAGGGGATTGGTACCTGCGCCACCGGATGCTTGGACACGGAAATTTGCCGGTTGGGAAGAGCCGATTGTGGTAAAACCGGGAACACATGTACAATTAGCCAGTCGATCAGAAAATAATTTGATTCAAGTAGATATCAACACACGTGAACATTTTTTAATAGAGAATAGAACAAACTGGTATAGGGATAGTGTCTCCATTGATTCAGCTCGATATCTTATGTACGAACAAAGCGGAAAAAATCGTTATCCGCCGTTCGTGGAAGTTTTGTTTGATTCTGTTAATATTGAGAAAGATACGAATGGTGTCGTAACGTCTGTTTCTAACTATGATATTGGATTACCTGCTTCCGGACTTTTGATCTGGCATATTGATGAAGATCGTATTAATGCTGGACTTTCCACATATTCAGTAAATGGAAATCGCGAAAAACGCGGTGTAGACTTGGAAGAAGCCGATGGGGCGCAGGATATTGGTTATCCCAACATTTTCCTCTTTGCGGACCCCACAGGCGGCTATTTTGGAGATATGTGGTTCCAGGGCAATCCTGAATACGAAGCACTTTATCCCGATCAAGAGGGGCTACCGTTGGAATTTGGGCCATTTACTCATCCCAATACGAAAAGCAATGACGGCGCCACAACCTATTTGAGCATTGGCAATATTGGACTGCCTAATGATACCATGTCATTTTCAATTACAAACGCTATGCTTGCCGATGGATTTCCCGATACATCACTCCATTTTGGATTGATTCATGACTTTGACGAAGATGGAGTGATGGAAATAGTTGGAGGAAAAGACAGTCTCTGGGTTGCAGAAGAAGGGGACATATCAAATAAGTTATATTTTCATTCCTCTACAAGAGATATCTATGATTTGTCTATTGGGAATTTTGATGGAACAGATCGTTTGATTGTTTTAGAAAAAGACAGTTCAAATACATTAATCAGTTATTTCGACTTCAATACGGTTCAACATACTTTTGATATTGTTTCTCTCGATACATTGAATTATACAAATGCTGTATTTGTAAATGATACTTCTTGGAACCATCAATTTAAACCATCTTCAGATGATTTCTTTTATTCAGCAAAAGTTGTCAATTTTAACGGTTCAATCGATAATATAATTCAAGATTTGTCTCTGTCGATAGCAGATATAAATCTTGATGGCGAAGTAGAATATATTTTTGCTGATTATGGCAATCCATTTTATGATCCGCAACCATATTATGACGTATCGATTATGGTTAAATATCTTAACAGCGTAACTGTTTCTGGATTTCCACTGGACTCAATATCAAATGGTCAACCAGCTTTAATCAAAAATCTTTTTGGTGATGAGCATCCCGAGATTATTGTCCAAGATTTTAATAATGAGATCATGATCATCAATTGGAAGGGCGAACTTGAATATCGCTTAACTGATTATGGAGAACTCATTTGTTTGAGTGAATATGAAGGTCGAAATGCTATTGTGAGCGAATCCGCCATTTGGCTCTTTGATGAAGTGAGTGAGAATTATGGTAATGAGTGGACATCGACTCATCATGATTTTGGAAATACGCGAACGCTACATTTAAACATACCCAAACGAACTCCGGAAGCAGCATTGATAGATAAAGACAAAACCTATGTCTATCCAAATCCGGTTTATGATGGGATCGTTAAATTACGCATTGCAGTTGAGTCGGCGGAAAAAGTGGAAATTATGATCTACGATTTTGCTGGATATTTTATAAAGAAGTATACCATAGAGAATTTGACTCAAGGTATGATTCACGAGGAATTGTGGAATATAGATGATGTAGAGTCTGGAGTTTACTTCGCGAATATTACGGCAACGAACGGTACAAAAAGTGAAACAGAGATTTTGAAGATCGGGGTGATCAAATAGTTTATGCAGCGTATAAAATTCATGTGCTCAATGACCGTACTATCGGCCACACTTTTTGGTCAATTTCGTTACAACCATCCGGAAATTGATTGGCAGACGTTTGAAACAGAGCATTTTCAAATTCACTTTTATGACGGTACTGAAAGTACGGCTCGTGAAGGTGCTTATGTTGCGGAACAAATATTCCCTCACATTACAGGACTTTATGATTACGAACCTCAAACTAAGACAGACATTATTTTTACCGACGTTGATGATATTTCAAATGGAGCTGCATATTACTACGATAATAAAATCATTATCTGGGCGTCACCGTTGGACTTCGAATTACGTGGCAGCCACCGCTGGCTTCAAAATGTGATTACTCATGAATTTGCCCATATCGTCTCACTGCAAAAAGCCATGAAAGCGGGACTGAAATTCCCCGGAGCCTATTTTCAATGGATGGATTATGAAGATGAAAAACGCCAGGATGTACTCTATGGTTTTCCTCAAAAATTGGTAAGCTATCCATTGCCGGGAGCTGTTGTTCCACCGTGGCTGGCTGAAGGATCCGCTCAATATATGTTTGATGGTGCAAATTGGGATCATTGGGATTCCCACCGCGATATGATTCTCCGTGATAGAGCATTGAATAATAACTTATTGTCGTTTACTGAAATGAACACATTTGGGAAAAAGGGCATCGGCAATGAGTCGACATATAATTCCGGTTTTGCACTATGCAGTTTTATAGCTGATAACTATGGTGCTCATGCATTGAAACAGATAATGGTCGAATTGTCAAATCCGCTTCAATTTTCAATTGATAAAGCAATTGAGAAAGCAACTGGAATTAGCGGATTTCACTTATATGAGGATTTCAAATTATCGACTGAAAATAAATACGCTGAATCAACTCAATCCATTAAATCGAATGAAGTTAAAGGTGAAGTGTTAGTCACGAAGGGAACAACCAATCTTCATCCTAAATGGTCGCCGGATGGAAAACAGTTCGCATATATATCAAATGAGGAAAATGATTACTTCGGTCAGACAGATTTATTTTTATACGATGTTGAAAAACGGGAAAGTGAAAAATTAGATGGGGGAGCATTGTTTGCTCCAGCTTGGCATCCTTCCGGCAATTATATTTATTATACCAAAAAGCCCACGATTCCGAACAAGCACGGATCACGATTCTTTGATATTTACGTTTATGACCTTGATAAAAAGAAGGAAAAACGTTTGACCAAACATCAGCGTGCATATAACCCCGTTTTTATTTCCAGCGACAGTTCTTTAGCATTTTTATCCTCACATGACGGTAGTCAGAATATTTACCATTTAAATTTGAAAACAGACAAGATAAAGCTGTTAACAGACTTCGATGATCATTCCATTTTGCGTGGCTTGAGCTATGATAATGAAAATAATCGTTTAATCTTCAATCGTACACAACACCACTACCGCGATGTGTTTTCTTATGCATTAAGCGATTCTTTACTTGAAGAATTATTGAGTAGCGAATTTTGGGATGAGCGCGATGCAACATTTTCTAATGGACAGTTGATTCATTCGGATGATCGTTCAGGTATTTATAATCTGCGTATAGAAGATAATCAATATGTGACTAATGTAACCGGTGGCGCATTTATGCCCGATTTAAATGATGAGGGTGAAATTGTTTATTCATTGTACGAAAACGGTCAATATAAAATTGCATTAATATCGAATCCTCACATTATTGAGAATGAAAGTGTGGGATACAGTCCGGATTATTTTATGAGGAACTCTGATCATTCTGATGCAATAGTAAATAGTGATAATACTGAATCCAAAACATATACAGATGATTTTACAACTATGTTTATTTTGCCGAGACTGATGTTTGACTATAACACAGTAAAGCCAGGTTTTTATTTTTATTCATCAGAAGTGCTGGAAAGATTAAATGTATTTGGTGGTGCGACAATCAATGATGTAAAAGATGTAGATTTATTTTTCATTTTTGAGTTTAAACGATTTTATCCAACTTTATTTGCAGAAGTATTTTATATAACACGGAATATTCAGCAAACAAACTTTTATTCTTCCTATAAACTGGATGATAATTTAAAATTTCGTTTAACGCAATTTAATGCAGGAATGCGCTTTCCATTATTTGGTATTTCACAAATGGAATTAATATCAACTTGGCAAGTTTATAGAGCATTTGTAAAGGAAACGATTCAACAGGAAAATTTAATGGCCGGCGTTGCTTATGATTATTATAAGGGGTGGGTAAATGGTTTTAAATGGCAGCTAAACAATGTCAAAAGACTCGCTGACAGCAATATTAATCCATCTAAAGGATTTACTGCCCATCTATCGGTAATGCATGAACAGAACGATTTTATTACCGGGTTAAATCTTTCCAAAGCGGGTACTTTGGTGGCTGATTTTGCTGATAACACTACATGGCGGATCAACTTGGACGGTAGTTACCATTTCTCAATTCCCTATACGAATCGCTGGACAGTGTCTTTAGGAACGCAAATTGGCTGGTTATCGAATGATAATGTGGATCCTTTTTTCAATTTCTTCGGCGGCGGAATGATCGGCATGAAAGGCTATCCTTTTTACAGTATTGAAGGAACACGTCAACTCATTAATGATATAACATTTCGAGTTCCGTTGTTCACACAAAAGCATATTCAATTGGGGTGGTTTATTATGCAAAACAGTGTTTTGGGTTTTGTTTATCAAAGCGGAAATGCTTGGAAAGGCAATTTTGATTCATCAAAATTAATTAGCTCTGTGGGAATTCAATGGCGGATTAATGGCTTTTCCTTTTATAATTTCCCCACTGCCATAGAGCTTGAAATGCACCGGGGACTCGATGTTATTGAAAAAATGGTTAATGAGGAAACATTCACATATGGTGATGAAGACAGATTTTATTTCAAACTCTTATTTGGATTTTGATTATGATGAATAATACAATAATACTATTACTATTCAGTACAGTGCTGACAGCAGGGGATCTATATTTATTCGATGATCGCTTTCAGCCGGCATTTAATATGCATTCAACAGATTTTATTTTGTCTGACACGACAGAAAAAGCTGAACCGGATTCAATCGTATTTGTTAATTACCCGGCTAAACCCATGTTGTATTCACTGATACTGCCCGGATTGGGACAATATAAAAATGGTGATCCATTATGGAAATCTGCGATATTTGCCGGAGTGGAATTGGCCTCGATTGTTGGTTGGGTACAATGGAATAAACAAGCGGAAGATATTCGTAAGCAATATGAACTATTTGGGGATACACATTGGTCTTTAAAAAGTTGGGTAGAAAATACATTAGGCCAGTTTATCAATCCTTTGGAATATCCAGACTTTAAGTTGGATGGAACTCATAAACTTGATTTGCGCTTAACTGGAACTTTGGCTGAATTATATGGAGAATTTGTTTCTTCCGATTCATTGGTAAATCATTCTGATTGGGTTTATACAGGAGAAGTCTTTGTTTTACAGGATCAGCATTTTTATGAAAATATTGGGAAATATGATCAATTTGTGGGCGGTTGGGATGATATTCTTGAGTGGTACGTTGAAGAAAAAACAGTGGAAGACACCATTGAGATTATTCTCATGACGCCAAATAAAAATGATTATAACAATGATCGAGCTCGGAGCAATGATTTACTAACAATGGCAAATTATGCTGTAACTGCTATCATGTTTAATCATGTCATAAGTGGAATTGAAGCTGTTCTCACGAACCAACGAAATGCCAGAAGTAAGGCAGAGCAATCTAAAACAGATGTGGGATTGTATTACGATCCCCGCAATAAATATGGAATTGGAGGTGTAACCATTTCTTATAAATGGTGATAAAATGAAAAAACGTTATTTTTTAATTATTTTCACATCAATTATTTTCACGTCGTGTTCATCTACAAAACCAGTGGATGAAGACCTCCAGGTTCAATTTGACCGTGCCATGAATTATCTGGAAAAGAAGCGGTATCTTCGTGCGCAAGAGGAATTTAACAATGTGGCCATAAGAGGATTACACACTGATTTGGGAGATGATGCACAATTTTATCTCGGCGAATCATATTTTTTAAATAAAGAATATGTTTTAGCAATTTCTGAATATGATCGCCTGATTCGTCGCATGGGATTTAGTGAATTTGTACAGCAGGCACGCTGGCGTATTTGTCAATCCTATGTTGAACAATCGCCTAAATATTTTCATGAGCAGTCTTCCACAGATCGGGCATTGAGCAAATTACAGGAATTTCTGGATGATTATCCAACATCAGAATTTAATGAAAAAGCTTTGGAAACTATCGCCGGCATGCGTAATAAACTTGCAACAAAATTGTACGAATCAGGCCGATTGTATATTAAAATGGAGGAGTATGAATCAGCGATTATTACGTATGAAGATCTACTTGCAAAATATTACGATACTGAATTTGTAGAAGATGCGCATTTCCAAATTGTGAAATGTCATAGCTTATTGGGTGATTCAGAGAAAGCTGCAGATTATCTGGAGAAAAACAGAAAACAATTTACAGATGAAGATCTTCTGGCTGCGGCTGAAAAACTCGTAAACAAAAAAGATAAGAATTAAATTGTAACCATGAAAAAAGTTTGCCTTTTCGGCGGCACGTTTGACCCTCCACACATCGGTCATTTATTGGTTGCCCAAACAGTGGCGGAAGCTGAACATTTTGAAAAGATCACATTTGTTCTGGCCCATCACCCTCCATTCAAAAATAATTTTTCTAATGTAGAACATCGCCTTTCCATGTTAAAAATGGCTGTGTCCGGAAATCCGAATTTTGATATTTCTGAAATTGAGCTGGAAAGGGGAGGAGTCTCTTTCACGATTGATACAATTAAGGAATACAAGGAAATTGAAGATTTGAAATCAAATGAAATACATTATTTAATTGGAAGTGATTCACTTATGAACCTTCACAAGTGGGATAGGGCAGATGAAATTTTGCAGGAATGCCAAGTCTTGGTTGCTATTCGACCGGGATTTAGACCCAGTTCTGTTCCGGGTTGGGTTTTAAGACAAATTCAATTTGCTAATATTCCCCGTTTCGAAATTTCATCCACCACAATTCGAAAGCGCTGGACGGAAGATAAAACCATTCGTTATATGGTGACGCAGCCTGTCTGGGAATTTATAAACGCCCATAACCTTTACTCGAAATGACCTTAAGTATAACTCTATTAATTTTAGGTGGACTTTTCCTTTATTACGGAGCAGAATGGATTGTCCGCGGCGGAAGCCATTTTGCAGCCCGAATGGGATTATCTCCTTTGGTCATTGGGTTGACAATTATCGCATTTGGAACGTCCTTACCGGAGATGGTTGTAAGCCTGGCGGCTGCGGTTAAAGACGCTCCGTCCATTGCCATCGGAAACGTAGTTGGATCAAATATAGCAAATGTCGGATTGGTATTGGGATTAAGTGCATTTTTATTTCCCATAACGATTACCTATTTAAAAATACAGAAGGACCTGATCATTTATATGATTGCTGCTTTCGTGTTTACACTTTTTGTTTCCGATGGCTTGATCCAACGTTACGAAGGTGCAATCTTGTTTGGAGGAATAATTTTATATACGTGGTACGCCATTACCCATCCCCGCCATCGTGTGGAAAAAAATACTGAAGGTAAAGATTCAATTTCCAAATGTTTTATCTATGTTTTATTGGGATCTGTTTTTCTATATTTTGGAGCCACACTGTTTGTTGAGGGTGCAGTTACGTTGGCAGAGTTAATGGGGGTAAGCAATGTTGTGATTGGAATGTCAGTGGTTGCCCTTGGCACATCTTTACCGGAATTAGCCACATCCGTTGTTGCCGCATTTCATAAAGAAAGTGGTATTTCAGTCGGCAATATTATTGGATCAAATTTATTTAATATATTGTCTGTCATTGGGTTAGTCAGTTTTTTGCATCCATTGCAAGCACCTAAGGAAATAATGCATTTTGAAATTCCATTTATGCTGGCTTTTGGCTTTGTTCTTTTTCCTATCGCATTGCTCAAACAGCCGATTTCAAAAGTATCATCAGCTATTTTGCTGATAGGTTATATTTCGTTCATTGTTTTACTGTTTAATTAGATAATGATCCGATTAAAAAACGTATCTTATACATATCGAAAAGGCTTTGGCTTGGCGAATATCGACCTTTCTATCGAGGATGGCGAATTCGTATTTCTTATCGGTCCAACCGGTTCGGGAAAAACAACATTGTTACGTTTGATGCATATGGACATTTTTCCTGAAAGTGGAAAAGTAACTATTGGGGAGTTTGATTCGGACACAATTAAAAAGCGAAAAATTCCCACATTACGCAGATCGATTGGTTTAATCTCTCAAAGTTATCATCTTCTTGATGATCGAAATCTTTTTGAAAATGTGGCATTGCCTTTGCATGTAATTGGCCACAATCAAAATGAAATTTCTGAAGCTGTGGAAGAAGCGTTGGATGAAGTAGGGCTTGCAGGGTTAGATGATCATTTTCCCCAAGAATTATCCGGTGGTGAACAGCAACGAGCCTGCTTGGCCCGAGCATTGATTAAAGATCCGGAAATTATTCTTGCTGATGAGCCTACGGGAAACCTGGATCCGGTGACCTCTTTTGACTTGGTCAAATTACTTGAAGAAATCAACAGGGAAGGCACCACTGTCTTTATGGCTTCCCATAATTACAGCTTAATCAAAAGCCGCAATCATCGCATTGTAGAAATACATGATGGAAAGCTTCGAAGCGCGTAATGGACAAATTCTTATTTTTATTTAGTGAGGGATTAAAAAATCTATGGCGGCATAAATTAACTGTTTTTACAGCTGTTTTTTCTGTATTTCTCTCTTTGTCTACAATCGGTGTGTTATTTATCGCAGAGCAAAACACACATAAATTGATTGAATACATGCGTTCGAAATATAAGATTGAAGTTTTTTTTGACGGAACAGTCTCGAATGAACAAGCTGAAAAATATGTTGAAGAAATAAGAAAAATTCCCGGAGTATATTCAACGACGCTGATTACAAAAGACGAAGCGCTAAAAGTTTACAGTTCACAATTTGGAGATGATTTAACTGAATTCCTTGAGTATAATCCTTTACCGCCCAGTTGCGTTGTAAACATCAAGCGTCAAAACGATGGAAAATTGAAAATTAATCCTATTATTAAGCGAATTAAGGAAATTGAGGGTGTGGATACGGTCAATCATCAAGGCAGGCTAATTCACAGAATAGAATCGTTTTATGAACAAGGCTTATTAGGATTATCCGGTATTGCTTTTGCAATTATACTCGTCACCGTTATGATTATTTCCAATACGATTAAATTGACAATTTATTCTAAAAAGGATTTGATCAAGGCATTAAAAATGATCGGAGCCACACATACGTTTATTCGCATGCCATTCATATTAGAAGGTGTATTCCAAGCTGTGATTGGTGCAGCGTTGGCATCAGCTTTACTGTATGGTGCAGTGGTTGGTGCAAATGAACTATTAAGTCAATTGACTGTTTTTACCATAAATGTAGAATGGATGTTTTTGAGTTGGTTATTTTTAATAGCAATTGTCATCAGCCTTTTTGGCAGCAGCCGAGCAATTTCCAGGTTTTTAAAGTAATTTTTCCTCTGAATAGCGTCTTGTAACCAAAATTGGAAACAGTTTAAATTCTAAACTAATTATGTATCTTAAAAAGTCAGATATATCTTCTCGCCAGCAGCAAGTTCTGAAAGCTATAATAGAGGATTACATCATGGATCATGTGCCGATTGGGTCAAATGTACTCAAGGAAAGACATGCATTTAATTATAGTCCAGCCACATTGAGGCATACAATGGCTAACTTGGAAAAAAAGAATTTATTGATGCATACATATACATCATCAGGCCGCATCCCCACTGACCTCGGTTACCGCTATTATGTAGATCATTTAATGCAGCAATCTGATAATGCACTGGAAAATTATACTAATGTTGAAAATAAACTGCATGAATCATCTAATAGTATTGATGATTTGCTAAAAACCACTGCTTCGATGCTATCGAAGATTAGTCATTTATTTGGTGTAGCCATGATACTGCAATATGAACGCAGTATATTGAATGAAATTGAATTAGTCCCTTTATCATCAGATCGTCTTATGGTTGTATTGGGAATGAAATCGGGCGTTGTTCGTTCCATCGTCTTGAATTTGAATATGACTGTTAACAGCAATGAAATCATCAAAATTACTTCACTGCTGAAGGAAAAATTATTAGGTCTTTCTCTAAAGGAAATCCAAGGAACAATTGCCGAACGAATGAAAGATTCACCTTTGTCTGATCATGAAATAGTGCAAATTTTGCTGAATCATCCGGAAGAGCATTTCAACATCCCGGACAGCCAATTAATATTTACGTCTTCAAATAGAGAATTGTTGGATCAGCCTGAATATCAACAAGTAAATAATTTGCAAAAAACACTTGAAGCAATTGATAATGAAAACGTGACTCAATATTTCAAGACTCATTTGAATAAACAAAATAATTATATGCTTATCGGCAATGAAAATATGGAAACGATCTATAATGATTGCTCCATAGTAACGCATGTTTTTGGCGGATCATCGTTTCAAGGCCAGATTGGCATTATTGGTCCAACGCGTATCCCTTATGCCAATGTTTTAAGAATTCTAACCAATTTTACGGAGATTATGAATCGTGTCTGTTAAAACAGAAAAAAAGAAAAACAAAAAAGCTGAACAAAAGAAAAAACTATCTAAAAAGGAGCAGAAGCTAGAAAAAAATATTGAAGAATTAACACTTCAATTAAGTGAAGTTGAGGATAAACATATTCGTCTAAAAGCTGAATTTGATAATTTTCGCAAGCGAAAAGAACAAGAGTTTATTAATCTCATTCGCTATGAAGGTGCTGATGTCATTAAGAATATGATTACGATTGCAGACGATTTAGATCGCATGAAAGATGCTGTGAAACATCCGGAACACTCGGATAGTTCTGATTCCATAAAAAAGGGAATGGATTTAATCTTGCAAAAAATCTATAAATTATTTGAAGAACGGGGTATTGAATCGTTCTGCGACGTGGGAGATATTCTTAATTCGGAATTGCATGATGCATTAATGGTCAGGGAAGAAAAAGATAAAAAGGAAAATGAAATTTTGGAGGTGTTTGAGAAGGGTTATAAGTATAAAGACCGCATTATTCGTCATGCAAAGGTTGTGGTTAATAAAATATGAAAGATTTATATGAAGTCTTGGGAGTCAGCAAAAACTCTTCCAAAGACGAAATAAAAAAAGCCTACCGCAAAGTAGCGTTGAATAATCATCCTGATAAAAATCCGGATGATAAAGAAGCAGAAACAAGATTTAAGGAAGCTGCGGAAGCCTACAGTGTATTAAGCAGCGATCAAAAGCGTCAGCAATATGATCAATTTGGCCATGCCGGTGTTGGCATGGGAGATCAAAGTCAAGGGTTTGGTGGAGGCGGATTCCATCACATGTCCATGGATGATATATTCAGCCAATTTGGTGATGTGTTTGGTGGAGATATATTTGGCAGCATTTTTGGCGGAAACAGGGGAGGCCAAACAGTTCGTCGTGGAAAAGATCTGCGAGCTACTCTCCAACTAAAATTCAGCGAAATAGTTACCGGAATAGAAAAAACCATAAAAATTAAACGGTTGGAGCATTGTGATGCATGCCAGGGAAGCGGTGCCGCTCCCGGTGTGAGTCCTACCATGTGCCAGCAATGCGGCGGAGTGGGACGCATACGGCAAATGTCCCAGTCATTTATTTTTCAATCAGTTGTGGAAAGAGAATGTCCCATATGTAAAGGGTCAGGAAAAGTCATCACAAAACCCTGTAAAAGCTGCAGTCAGGGGCTGGTTAGGAAAGGTGTTGCCGTAAAAGTAAAGGTTCCAGCCGGTGTAGAATCAGGAAATTATATGCGATTGGACGGACAGGGAAACAAAGGAGAATCCCGCCATCCTGCTGGTGATCTTGTAGTATTTTTTGAAGAGGAAAATCATCCTCATTTTGTTCGTGATGGTGAACATGTATTTCTGGAAGCAGTCATTTCATACAGTATGGCCGCAATGGGCACTGCCATTAATGTTCCAACGATTGACGGTAGTAAAGTCAGTTTAAAAATTCCAGCTGGTATTCAATCCGGACAAATACTGCGTATGCGAAAAAAAGGGTTTCCAATGTTGCGTAGTTCTTCACGAGGTGATCAATTAGTTCGTATACATGTTGAAACGCCATCCGGCTTAAATAAAAAACAAAAATCATTATTTGACGAATTGAAATCTCAAGAGAATAAAATAAAACAGCCATTTCGAAAAATCAAACTCTGATGACTATATTTACTCAAAAAGAGAAGTTTATCTTTCAATTCTTAATCATATCAGTTGCAGTCGGGTTAGGTGTTGGCACAATCAGAAAAACATACTTTAAACCAGATTATTCCTCACAAATTGAAAATGAAATTTTAGAATTTGAATCTAAAAGCGCTGATATTGTATTATCTGATTTAAATAATTTTGATGCACCCTTATTAAAAACGGATGACATTAAACATAAGATTACCGTAAAATTGATTGATATAAATACAGCTCAAAAGAATGATTTGTTAACGTTGCCGAAGATTGGCCCTGTTACAGCTGAACGAATTATAAGATATCGAGATGATTTCGGTTTATTTAAATCAATTAATGACCTAGTGAATGTTAAAGGAATTGGGCCAAAAACACTTGAAAAATTGAAACCCTTTATAAAAATAGATTAATATGAAAATAAAATTAAGTAAACGACAGTTTCGTTCTGATTTATTGGAACTGTTTATTGCTCTCACTTTTATATTTATGGTCATTACCATTTATATTCCAAAAGCTATTTGGGAAGAAGAGAGTCAAGCAGAAAATCAGAGCAGATTTTATATGCAAAATATTTTTAATGTGGAATCATTCTACAGTACATTGACAGATTCCTTCAACGTGGATGGGCTTTGGGCAATTAATCTTATAAATGCAGTCCGGGATTCAGTTATGGCAGACTCAACGTATTTGGGAGATAGAGTTCTGTCTTTAAGCGGTAAGGATGTTGCGGTTAACATCCCAAATGGATTCGATGTTGATTTTGATACTACCTTTGGGTTTCCAAGAGTTCGACGGGATACAATAATGGATACTACGTATACAATTGTTATGTTTCTTGAAGATCTAGGAAGGAATGATACAATTTTTATCCAACATAAAAAGTTTACTGAATATGAAGAGAAGCCAAATTTTGTAGCAAAAATTGCTTCAGAATCAAAAGAAAGATCCGAGTTAACTAATTATTATGATTCATACCAACCAGATGAAACGATGCTTCATTGCCCATTAACAAATGAACTTTATAAAATTGACGTAGCTGACGATCGAAACAGTGTTCGTGTGGCTAGCCCAATTACTGATCTATATAAAGAACGGCGCTATTTAATATTTTCGTTTAAAGCACACAATCACGGATATATTAACGACGGAATTCGCAGCTGGGATTAAAGTTTTTAAGTTCTCGCTGTGATTTATCTCTCATTTAACGAATCGTCACTTTTGTGTTCTGTTTGGTCACAACAGAATGATAAACCCTTCCTGACGCAAATAACTCTTATTCCCCTTACAGGTGATTTGGATGCTGCTCGGGGCGATGATTCCAAATTTAATGCAATTTTAGAGCAAGCATTCAAAGCCTTATCCAGTGAAATTCAACTGGATGGACATGATGCATATGTAACCATTCCGGATTATTGGGCACATCATGATTTTACAGAAGTGGATGCAAATATGGGTTCGGATGATTCCTGGGAATTTATCTTATGGCAAAAGGACCAGCGTTTAGGAGAAAAAGCAATAGATTATCTCACCTATGCTGAAAACATTCAAGGGAATGTTAAACATGTAGTTCATCTTCCCACATTGCTTATGTCTGACATTAAACTGTCCATCAGTGAATATGGCGCTGAACCTATTTGGCTCGGGACTGAATCCATGGCATTTACCGGTCCCACAAAACGAACATACGGTGTTATCAGCGAAGCTGGAAACGGATATGATTTATTTGTGATTAAAGGAAATGGCCTTTATGCCGGGAGTGCCAGACAGGTAAAAGGAGAGTGGAAAGTATCTAAATCATTTGGGTTTAAATCTGATTTAGAGGAAATATTAACTATTTATAAAAAAACTCCACGGAAAAATTTAAGTCCTGTATATACACTCGATAGATTATCTGAAAAGAAGCAAGCACACTGGACAAACAATAAACTCCAGCATATTAAACCGTTTGATAAAGTCAGTGTTGAGAACGCGGATGATTTGGACAAAATGCCCTATCATTTGTTAGCCATTCAAAGTATCATGGTTGATGCCAAATTCAGCCAATCAAATATGAATTTATTTTCTGCAGCTGGATTAATAGAAAAAATTGAAGCGCCGCAAATTGAAGAAAAGACTATTCAACAAAAAGACAAAGTAAAACCAAAGAAAAAGAAAAAGGTTAATAAAAGAAAATCATTTGATTTACAAAATGTTGTGGTTGTATTAACAACAATTATAATTCTTTTATCATTTGCTATGTCTATATATTTAAAAAAGTCAGAAGATAATACTAAAACAAAACGTGATGAAATTATTCAAAAAATAATACCTCAAGAAGAGAAAGTAAAATCCGTAAATGAACCACTTCAAATTTTCCCGCAACCGCTTATGGATATTATGCAAAATTCAATTTCCATGATGAAAGGTATGCAATATGTATTCGAAAAATTTCCATTCAAGAATGTTATATTTCTTTCAGTGAGCGAAAGGGATTTACAATTGGAAATTGTTAATGGTGAAGAAATAGGTGTTGATTTGCTCCCATTAGGGTCCATGATTAATTATAATGTCAAAGGAATAGAATGCTGTGAAGGATTTAAACATTTTTATGATTTTCTATTACCTGAAACTTCAGAAATACTTTCTACTGAAATCGACAGTACTGAATCACTACAAGCATCTTTTTCAAATTTAAATGTTCAAGTTGAAAAGCTTGACTCTATTGATAAAGGAAAATTCAAACAAACACCCTACATACTTAAAGCAAATAGTGAAGAAAAGATGAAAGCTGCTTTTTCTGTTTTGTTGCAGCAAAACCACAATATTTCATTAAGAAAAGCTGTGGTGAAAACGAACCCTGAATCAAGAGAATCACAGTCTGTTTTTTATATATCCGTTTTTGAGTACAAAGGTGACTGATGCGCATTCTTTCCGGCCGTTTCAAGGGCCGCTCAATTAAAACTATTTCGACTACTTCTTACCGGCCGACGCAATCCCGCATCCGAAAAAGCCTCTTTGATATTCTCGGGCCTTTGGATGGATTATCATTTCTTGATCTTTATTCCGGCAGCGGTATTATTGGTTTTGAAGCAGCAAGCAGGGGCGCTGCCGATATAACATTTGTGGAAAATGATTATACTTCATTCAGGTTATTGCATGAGAATGCGGAGAAGTTTGATAAAAATATCTTTAAGTTAATAAAGAAAAAAGTATTGATTTTTCTAAACACACGTAATAAATATGACATCATTTTTGCAGATCCACCTTATGCGTGTAAAGAGTTGCCGGAACTGGTTAAATTGGGATGTGAACATATAGTATCTTCTGGAACATTTATCCTTGAAACTAAAACAGGAGTCAAATTACCTGAAGCGATAGATGTGAGAAAATATGGAGATACACAGCTAAATTTCTGGAAAATATGAAAAAAATAATTTACCCCGGCACATTCGACCCCATAACCAACGGTCATTTGGATATCGCAGAACGCGCATCAAAATTATTTGATGAATTGATTTTTGTTGTTGCGAATAATCCGGATAAGGATCAGCTCTTTTCCGTTGAAGAACGTATGGAGATGATTAGCAAATCAACAGATCATTTAACGAATATAAAAGTTGAATCGACTAAAATGTTAACAGTCGACTTTGCAAAGGATAATTCGGCGCTGGCTATTATTAGAGGATTAAGGCATGTCAGTGATTTTGAATTTGAGTTTCAAATGGCTATGATGAATTATCATTTAGCGCCGAAATTAACCACTATTTTTATGATGCCAAGTGAAAAATATGTCCATTTGAATTCGACTGTAATAAAGGATATTGCAAAATTGGAAGGTGATATATCCGATTATGTTCCTGATTATGTTTTGGAGCAATTACAACTAAAATTGAATAACTGATATTTAGTAAATTATCAGGCTTATTAAGTCTATTCCAATCTAAACTAATCAAACGAAATGCCGACATACGATTATATCTGCAAAAAATGTGGACATACATTTGAACTTTTTCAATCTATGTCCGACTCACCTCGTAAAACATGTCCGGTTTGTAAGGGTTTCGTCAGGAGATTGGTAAGTGGCGGATCCGGATTAATATTCAAGGGATCAGGATTTTATTTAACCGATTATAAAAATGGTAAAGAGCCGCCAAAAGAGAAAAAAGAAACCAAGAAAAAAGAAACGCCTAAAAAAGTAAAGAAAGAACAAAACTAATGTCTGAAAATAATTATTATACGATACCAGCTGAGGGTAAAAAAATTACAATCAAAGATGATCAACTTATCATACCAGATAATCCGATCATTCCATTTATCGAAGGTGATGGTATTGGCTCGGATATCTGGCATGCGACAGAAATGGTCATTAATGCTGCAGTCAAGAAGGCATTTAATGGTAAACGTAAAATCCATTGGATGGAAATTTTTGCAGGGGAAAAGTCTTATAATGATTATGGCAAATGGCTACCCGATGAAACACCGGAAGCGATTCAGAATTATCACATTGCAATTAAAGGTCCGTTGACAACTCCGGTCGGCGGCGGTATCCGCAGTCTAAATGTATCCTTAAGACAAATTTTGGATCTTTATGCGTGTATTCGTCCCGTCAGGCATTTTGAAGGTGTACCCAGTCCTGTTGCAAAACCTGGTGCACTCAATGTGGTTATTTTCAGAGAAAATACAGAAGATGTATATGCAGGGATTGAATGGGAAAGCGGTTCAGATATTGCGAATCGAATTATTAAAATGATTAAGGATGAGTATCATAAAGATATACGGGAAAATTCCGGTATTGGCATAAAACCAATCAGTCCTTTTGGAACTAAGCGATTAGTCAGGAAGGCGATTCAATATGCCATTAATCATGATAGGAAAAATGTTACGTTGGTGCACAAAGGCAATATCATGAAATACACTGAAGGTGCATTTCGTGACTGGGGTTATGAATTGGCAAAAGATGAATTTTCTGATTTCACGATAACTGAAGCACAGTTCTGGGATGAGCATTCAGGTTTGGAAAGAGAAAAGGTTATTGTTAAGGATAGGATTGCAGATGCCATGTTTCAGCAAATTTTACTTCGCCCGGCTGAATATAGCGTTATTGCGACCTCTAATTTAAATGGTGATTATTTATCCGATGCCTGTGCAGCTCAAGTAGGTGGATTAGGAATGGCTCCGGGAGCGAATGTATCTGATGACGCTGCATTATTCGAAGCAACTCATGGAACGGCGCCTAAGTATACAAACCAGGATAAGGTGAATCCCGGTTCACTCATTCTCTCCGCTGTGATGATGCTGGATCACATGGATTGGCGCGAAGCGGGAAGTATAATTATTGATGCTATACGCAAAACCATCCGTCAAAAGAAAGTGACGTATGACTTGGAAAGACAAATGGATGGTGCAACTAAATTGTCTACATCAGGATTTGGTGAAGCAATTATTAGTAATATGTAACCTAAAACACATTTTGTAAATAAAAGGTGCACCAAGTTCGCACCTTTTTTGTTTTAAATTTTATAACCATGTTTATCGATTATACAGTTATTAAATGTTTGTCCGGAAAAGGAGGACAGGGCGCAGTTAGTTTTCGCCGGGAGAAATTTGTGCCTAAAGGCGGGCCGGATGGCGGCGATGGCGGCAAAGGAGGTGACGTTGTTTTTATTGCAGATAAACAATTGCACACACTCCAGGATATCCGTTATAGAAAAACGTATTCAGCAGGAAAAGGACAGCAAGGATCATCCAATCAAAGAACAGGTAAAAATGGTACGGATGCCATTATTCGTGTTCCATTAGGAACAGTTGTTAAAGAAATGGAATCAGAAAATATAGTGGCAGATTTGGTTGATAATAAACAGGAATTTGTCGCATTACAAGGCGGAAAAGGCGGAAAGGGAAATGCACGTTTCAAATCCGCCACACACCAAACACCACGCCATGCCCAACCCGGAATAGATGGACAAGTCAATACATATGCATTGGAATTAAAAGTGTTGGCGGACGTGGGATTAGTTGGATTGCCAAATGCGGGGAAATCCACATTATTATCTGTCGTTTCTGCGGCTCGACCAAAGATTGCTGATTATCCATTCACAACTTTGGAGCCGAATTTGGGCATCGTGAAATACGGTGATTATAAATCTTTTGTCATGGCGGATATTCCCGGTTTAATCGAAGGTGCAGCAGAAGGAAAAGGACTTGGACATCAATTCCTGAAGCATGTAGAACGCACTCAAGTTTTATTATATTTGATCGATTGCACGGAAGAGGATCCACAATCTGTTTTTGAAACATTGTCGACTGAATTAAAAACCTATAATCCCGACCTGGATAAAAAACCGCAATTGATTATCAGAACAAAAACAGATCTTTTGAACGAAGAGAATGAAAAGAACTGGAAATCATTTGAAAAATTTCTCGATATTTCATCCGTAACAAATAGCGGATTGAACCCATTAATATCACACATTACTGAATTGATAAATGAAACAAAATAATTTAATCCAATTAATAAACCTTTTGAATGTCCCCAAACTTGGACCTCAAAGGGTGCGCAATCTTCTGGCTCATTTTGAAAATGGCGATAATGTATTTAATGCATCAAAAAAAGAATTATGCCAACGCTCGGGTGTGGATATTGGGCTTGCAGACAATATTTTGAAATATAAGGATTTTGGATTTGGAAAAGAGGAAGTCGAGAAAGCTGAAAAAAAGAATGTAAAAATTTATTCAATCTGGGATGATGAATACCCAATGCTGTTAAAGAAAATTTATGATCCGCCTGTCATTTTATATACAAAAGGCCAGCCCCTGAAAAAAGAAGAAGATACAGTGGCAATTGTGGGTACAAGAAAATTCACACCGTACGGCAGGAGCATGGCAAAATCTATTGCGAAAGCGTTGAACAATGCCCGTATAACAGTTGTAAGCGGTTTGGCCAGGGGTATTGACACAATTGCTCACAAGGAAACTGTCAATAATAAGTGTCGAACTATTGGTGTAATGGGCAGTGGAATTGATGTTATTTACCCCGCTGAAAACAGGAAATTGTTTCAGGATATGTGTGAACGGGGGACAGTCATTTCTGAATTTAAATTTGGCACTAAACCGGATGGCAGTAACTTTCCACAGCGTAACCGTATCATCAGTGGTTTATCCCACGCTACAGTTGTAATCGAAGCCGGACATAAGAGCGGTGCAATATTAACGGCATTCAATGCAGTTGATCAGAATCGAGATGTATTTGCAGTACCGGGCAGGGCAACAGACCCTCAAAGTAAGGGCACAAACAGGCTGATTCGCAATGGTGCATTTCCATTGGAACGTGGGCAGCAGGTCATAGAGCAGATCCAGAGGCGCATGTTTAATCCTCGTCAACCGATGCAAGAGACAATTGCTTTGCATTTATCGGACGATGAGCGAACATTATTAAAGCATCTCAATCACCAGCCGCAACATATTGACGATATTGTAACTACATCCGGCGTCACCTTGACCAAAACACTGACATTATTATTAGGCATGGAATTAAAAGGAGCCGTGATCCAATTGAGCGGGAAACAGTTTGTACGGGCTTGATCAGATTGCTAATTTCCCCGCCGTAAAATAAACATAACAACAAAACTTGGAGAGGTGGCCGAGCTGGCTGAAGGCGCTCGCCTGCTAAGTGAGTAATCGGGGATAACCTGGTTCGAGGGTTCGAATCCCTCCCTCTCCGCCAACCTGCGTCCCGACAAAGTCGGGATCTTCGGTTGGCTGGCCAACTGCGTATTCCTTTTTGGGATAGATGGTTGACGTGCTAACAAACAGCAACCGAAGGCAGTACAAGTAGGTCGGCTAGTTAATGAACAATCTTCAGTTAATTAGCCGACTATATTTATAACCCGTATTATAATGGAGTTGGTATGTGGTATGTATATGCATTGGAAAATAAAAAGAAGAATTTTATTTATATCGGTTATACAAATGATTTAAAGCGACGAATAAGAGAACATTTTGATGGTAAAACTCAATCGACTAAAGCGTATCTCCCTTTAAGATTAAGTGCTTATATCGCAGTAACAACAGAGCAAAAAGCTAAACGTTTGGAAAAATATTTTAAAACAGGATCAGGAAAAACGATCCTGAAGAAGAGAATCATCCAATAAAAATATTAGAGTGAGAATCCAGGCCAAACGAAGGCATAGCGCAGTTTGGTCTCCCTCTCCGCCAATCTGCGTCCCGACAAAGTCGGGATCTTCGGTAGACTCCGCTAAAAACCCCGCATTGCGGGGTTTTTTATTTCATTAAAAAAGGATAATATCCATCATGAATTCAAAAACATATAGCCTTGTTGCAGGATTATTGTTTGCCCTGGTTTGCCTCATGTATTTATCTACATTGATAGGGAGTAATACAATATCAATCAGCGGTTACGAATTACCTCAAAGTGTACGATTGATTGCCATGTTATTGACCGGTTTCATGTCATTCAGTGGACTGCGGCTTTTTAGCAAATGCTAACACTTTTGTCATTCTGATCGAGTGAAACGAGAGAAGAATCTTAAGCGATAGTTTTTCTGTTAACACATGTTTGAGAACCTTCTTCCTTACGCTTAAGCATTCGTTATCAGGATGACAACATAATAAATTCCTGCGTAATATTGTCCATGAATGATCTGCGCTTAAACAAGATTTCAGAATCAAATGAGTTGGAATTCTATTCCGCAGAAACGTCAACGGACCTAAAAATCCCCCTTTTTGAATCCAAAGTCAGCGCGGGATTTCCCTCGCCGGCAGATGATTATCTCGATCTGCCCATTGACCTGAATGAATTTCTCATCAAGCATCCCGCTGCCACATTTTATGTCCGCGTGAAAGGAGATTCCATGGAAGGGGCCGGGATACAGAATGGAGATTTGCTTATCGTGGATCGCGCTGAAGAGCCACGAAGTAATAGCATTGTTCTGGGCGTTATTGACGGTGATTTCACTGTGAAACGCATTCGGAAAAAAAGCGGCGAGTTATACCTCTTGCCCGATAATCCGGATTACAAACCAATCAAGATTGATGACAATATGGACTTCCAAGTGTGGGGGGTGGTAACCTACGTAGTCCATAAGCCGGAATAAATATGAAAATAATTAATTCTATTTTATTGTTTTTTAGTTTCAATGCAACATATTGCCAAACGAGTTTAAACACATCAATAGTAGGACATTGGGGAACGGAAGCTTGTTATTCTATTCAAGCAACTGATAGTATAGTATTTTATGGACAAGGTGACACATTGAAAATTGTTGATATATCCAGCATAGAAAATCCTATCCCACTTGGAAAAATAGCAATTTCTACTAATTCGATTATACTTGATATTGAAATAGTTGGCAACTATGCATACGTAGCAAACAATTCTAATGGTTTCAGAATTATTAATATTTCCAATCTGTCAAACCCTTATGAAGAAGGGTACTTACAATTTGATGCTAGAGTATTGAATATAAATATCAAAGATAGTTATGCATACATAGCAAACAATTCCGATGGTTTGAGAATAGTCGATATATCAGATCCTTCAAACCCAGTGGAAGTAGGAGCATATGAATATTATTTTTATTTTAATGGTACTCAGGATGTAGTAGTAAAAGATGATTATGCTTTTATAGGACTTGGTGATGGTATGCGGATTTTGGATATTTCTGATCCCACAAGCCCTATTCATATAAGTACCATTTATATTTCAGTGGGTGTAAAAAATATAGCAATAAAGGATAATCATGTTTATGCGTCTGTCCTACAATACTGTAACATAATAGATGTATCAAATATAAATAATCCTCATATTGAAAGTAGTATCCATGTTGGATATTCTTCAGAAGGGTTAATGATTAATGATAGTATTTTATTTATTGCCGGAAATGACTTTGGAGGGCTGGTTATAGCAGATATTTCTGATCCAAGTACTCCGGTGATTATTGGAAATACAGATATTCCAGGTAGAGCTAAAAATGTAGCTATTAATGAAAACTATGCATTTATCGCTAGTAGCTTTGGTGGTGTAAGAATAGTAGATATTTCTGATTTAACTAATCCTGAAATTTCAGGTAAAATAGATATTGGGTTTTATCCCCAAGGTGTTAAAATAGTTGACAGTCATATGTATGTAGCTGATGACACTGCCGGTTTAAAAATAATTGATATATCGGACAGAACAAATCCAGTAGAAATAAGCCATTTAGGTACACCATTTAATAATAATATGTCCCATGGACCTGAAGGATATAAACAGTTAATACAAATTGAAAATAATATTGTTTATATTACCATGCAAACAACTGGATTGAGGATCATAGATGTTTCTGACCCCTATAGCCCAATTCACATAAGTAGTTACGATGCTAGTGTAGTATTAAATCTAGAAGTACAAGATAATATCGTATTCTTATCAAAGGTTGCAAATAATACAACAGATATTGTCCTATTAGACGTAACAAATATTGAAACTCCAACTGAAATTAGTACAATCAACATAAGTGGAGTTTTGTATGGTATGGAAATTGTAAATGAATACCTATTTTGTTCAGAGTGGTATTCGGGGTTCAGTATTTATAATATTTCAGATATATCGAATCCAATCCAAATTTCACATTATGATATGCCTGATGCTGGGTTGCAAGATATTGCCGTCCATAACGATTACTTATATTTGGCGGAGGGTGGAGCCAGCATACATATATTTGACGTTTCTAATCCAAATTTTCCTATGGAAATAAGCACCTACCATACAAGTGAATATATTATGGGAATAAATGCATTAGAGGTCAAGGATAATTATGCTTATTTGGCTACATATAAAAAATTAATAATCCTTGATATTAGTGATCCATACAACCCTGTTGAAGTTGGATATTTTAATCCTTATAAGGCATCAGTAAGAGATGTGATAGTTGGGGATAGCTTAGTATATTTAACTAGTGGTGACAATGGAGTATATACTATTCGCAATGAACATCAACTAGCAATTGATACAAATTCGGAAGGTTCTCTACCGGATAAGTTTATTCTCCATCAGAGCTATCCCAATCCATTCAATGGATATACGGTACTTTCCTATTCACTACCTCAAGAAAGTGATGTATTACTGAATATTTATGATCTCCAGGGTCGTTTGATCAAAACAGTGACGCAAGGTTATCGTAATGCAGGCAGATTCAAAATTTCATGGAACGGAACCAATAGCCAGGGTCAGTCTGTGAGTTCCGGTGTATATTTAGTACAACTGCAGACCGAGAGCCATGTCGCCAAACGCAAGGTGGTTTACCTGAAATAAATATGAACCAATTCCACGAACTCTGCTACGGATTAAAGATCATTGAACTGGCGTCAGTTTTGGCCGGGCCGTCTGTGGGCGCATTTTTTGCGGAATTTGGTGCCTCGGTCATCAAGATCGAAAATCCCCGGACCAGCGGTGATGTGACCCGTTCCTGGCGCACGGCAGGAGAACAGGGCGATTCGGATATTTCTGCTTACTTCGCTTCAGTGAATTTCGGTAAACAGTCACTGGCATTGGATATTTCCCAACAGCAGGGCCGGGATACAGAATGGAGATTTGCTTATCGTGGATCGCGCTGAAGAGCCACGAAGTAATAGCATTGTTCTGGGCGTTATTGACGGTGATTTCACTGTGAAACGCATTCGGAAAAAAAGCGGCGAGTTATACCTCTTGCCCGATAATCCGGATTACAAACCAATCAAGATTGATGACAATATGGACTTCCAAGTGTGGGGGGTGGTAACCTACGTAGTCCATAAGCCGGAATAACCATGTACGCCCTCGTTGACTGCAATAATTTTTACGCCTCCTGCGAGCGGGTTTTTGATCCCCGGCTGGAGAATCACCCCATTGTGGTTCTGTCCAATAACGACGGCTGTGTCATTGCCCGGTCCAACGAAGCCAAGGCATTGGGCATTGCCATGGGCGAGCCGGCCTTTAAAAAGGAGGAGGTCTACACCAAACACAACGTGGCCGTCTTTTCCTCCAATTTCGCCCTCTACGGCGATATGTCCCAGCGGGTCATGCGCACCCTGGCCCACCACAGCGCCGCCATGGAGATCTATTCCATTGATGAGGCGTTTTTAGAATGCAGCGGCCTCACGGCCGATGGCCTTGATCGATTCGGGTCCAGCTTACGAAAAACAGTGAAACAGTGGACGGGCATTCCCGTGTCCATCGGTGTGGCGCCTACAAAGACATTAGCCAAAGTGGCCAACCACATCGCTAAACGACTCCCGGACAATTCCGGTGTCTGTGTGTTACGCAAGGAAGAGACCATTGAATATTGCCTGAAAAAACTGCCTGTGGAGAAGCTCTGGGGTGTGGGGCGGAGGTATGCTCTTTTTCTCCGGTCTTGGGGTATCAATACGGCTTGGGACCTGCGATGTATGCCGGAAGGCTGGGTGAAAGATAATATGACCGTGGTGGGACTCCGTTTGCAGAAGGAATTGAAAGGGGAGCCCTGCATTCCCATGGAAGACCAGCCCCAGAAAAAGAAGGAGATCTGCACGTCTCGTTCCTTCGGCACGATGGTAACGGAATTGGATGAATTAAAACAGGCTGTGTCCATGTATGCCACGCGCTGTGCTGAAAAACTCCGAACACAACATTCCTGTACCAATTTGGTGAATGTTTTTCTCCATACCAATCCATTCCGCCCGGACCTTCCTCAATACAAGAATGTTCGGCTGGTGCGCCTGCCGGTGGCGTCTAACAGTACATTGGTCGTGGCCCAAGCAGCGTTACGGGGATTGGAGTCCATTTACAGGGCAGGATATCAGTATAAAAAAGCCGGTGTTATTGTCAGCGGACTCGTTTCCGAAAATACGGTTCAGTATAATTTATTCCATCCCACGGATGAGGATCGCCACATGCGCCTCATGAATGCCATGGACAGGGTGAACGACCGGGAAGGCCGGGACGTATTGCGTGTAGCAGAACAGGGTTTTGCCCGTCGCTGGACACTCCGCCAGGAACGGCTTTCACCGTGCTACACCACTCGTTGGGCCGATTTCATGACCATTGCAGTTTGAAACGATTATTCCCTCCTTTTACAGGCAACAAAAAATTAGTGAAGAGGTAACGTTTTAAAAATAATGCTGTCAACCACCCCTTAATCCCCTCCTT
>JACNLB010000048.1 GCA_014381755.1 Fidelibacterota bacterium
TTTGTAAATGAGTACTGGATAAAGAATCCAGTTTCTTAATAAAATACTGCTTATCTATTTTTCCTGTTCGCCATAATGAATCATCTATGAATACAGATGGAGTTATAATTCCCCCAATATATTTTGACATGTGTTCACCCATATCCAGATTTAAAATGTGAAAATCAATATCATTATATTTCTGATCAAGGATTTTAAAATCATGTTCCATTTCTATGCAAAGTGGACATGAATTTCGTACAACCAAATAAATTCGGGAAAGAACTGAATTGTTCGTTTTCATGATGCTGAAAATTATAAGAAATATATAGAAATTTATTGTCAGGTTTCTGACAATAAATTAATTAAGCCAGGATGTGTTTTTCACCTGTAAAAAACGTCGTGTATATTTAATGGTATCTTGTTCAGCAAGTTCATTTAAAACCATGTTCACAGTTTGCCTTGCAGTGGCGGTTATATCAGCAATTTCCTGGTGCTTAAGAAAAGGTCGTACCATCCAGCCATCCACCATTTGTTTACCGAAATTTTTTACATAGCGTTTGAGAAATGATTCAATCCTCTCTTGGGCATTTTTAAATACGAGATCTTCTACATGGGCTTGTATTGTCTGCAGTCGAAAACCAATAAATTTAGTTATTTTCAAATTTAAAGCAGGATTATCCTTCATCATTTCCTGAAACATATCCTTGCTGATTGTACATATAACAGCATCTTCCACTACCTCGGCAATGTTTTCATGTTTCTCCTGCCCAAGAATTGAACCTTCGCCGAATATTTCTCCAGGGCCGATGAGCTGCATAGTTGTGGTACGGCCGTCTTCAGCTATTCGAGAAATTTTTACTTTCCCTTCTTTCAAAATATAAATAGTGTCACTTCTCTCATCCGGAAAATATATAATTTCTTTCTTCTTATTCGTTTTCATTTTACTCTTACGATTCATCTCTTCCATGGATTGTTGAGCCATTCCGGAAAAAAGATTGAAATTTTCCAAATACCAGAGTTTTGTCTTTTCAGCCATAGTTTAATTTAAAATAAATTTTGCGGATAAACTCCCGCATTAATGAGTGTTTGAATTTCGCCCTGAACATATGGTTTGTCTTCTTTGTATGTCACCCCAAACCAAGAAGATTCACTTCGTAAAACATATATCTCTTCCCTGTCACTTTGAATTAAATCATTAATCACAGAAGGGATCAAAAATTCACTTTTCAATTCACGTCCTTCATTCTTTAAAAACTCTACAAACATTTCTTTTAAGTAATCAAATAGTTTTGGTGTAAATCCCCAAACATTCATTGACACCGGTTCACTACCGTCCAAAACAATATCACGATCAGACGAAATACCATTATCTATTTTTTGAAGATTTTCAGTTTCGATAACAGTGTCAAGTTTATCATCTTTCACGGTACATAATCCTCGTGTAACACCTCCAAAAGATGATAATGTTTTATCTAATCGAAATGCGACCATTGAAAATGTATTTTCTCCATTATTATAATAATCTGCGATAACCTTAAATGATTCCCTGCCATAATAGTCATCCCCATTAATCACCACAAAAGGTTCGTTGATTAAATCAGAAGCTGATAAAATCGCATGACCTGTACCCCAGGGTTTCACTCTACCATCTGGACATTCAAAACCGTTAGGCAATGCATCTAATTCTTGAAACGCAAATTCCACCTGAATTTTTCCAGCATATTTATTGGTTATCCTAATTTTGAATTCATTTTCAAATTCTCTGCGAATAATAAAAACAACTTTACTAAATCCAGCTTTAATAGCATCATAAACAGAATAATCAATAATTGTTTCTCCATTGGGACCAATCGCATCTAATTGCTTTAGACCTCCATATCGTGAGCCCATTCCAGCCGCCATAACTAATAGAGTAATATTTTTCATTAAATAAATCTTCCTTTAATAATTCTATTTTTTAAATAATAATAATCGATACGTTTTATATTTAATAAAGTTTTCACCCGTGAGTTGTCCTGTGAAATAGACACGGTTGATCTTTTTTAGGCGTTTTTCATATTTCCATTTCATAAATCCGGTCAGTTTAGGATAATTACTTTCCAAATATTCGCCGGACATACTTTTGATTGGTCCCAAGACTTCTGTTACAAATGTATCCAAAAGATCATTTGTGGGCGCCGTTTCTTCAGTTATATCAATATCCGTTAATTTTTTTAGAGACGATGATGATATTTTCTTATCAAATGATTTCCATTTATGTCCGCCGCCTAGTGGACTTTTTCCCGAAATATCTTTTCTGAAAAAATCACAAATGAGTAAATGACCATTGTCCGGAAGCATATCCACAATTTTATCGATGGAAAAACCTAAATTAACATATTGAAAACTTTCACTAAAAAGTATCATGTCATATGTCTTGTCCGTATTCAAATCTTCAAATCCACAGACATGCACCGTCGATTTATTACCCAACTTTTTACGGATATTTTCTGCGAGAAACTCACTGGGCAGAACACAATCTACATCGTAACCAAGACCGAGTAATTTTTTCGCCAAATTTCCCGAACCACTACCCACATCCAAAATTGACTTCACCCCTTCCGGAATATTTTCGATAATGAGTTGTGAATGGCGATATTGTGCTTCAGCAAAATTTTGAGCTGTGGCTGTTTTATCATCAGGCCAATAGCCGTAGTGCAAGTCATCCGTATCCATGAAAAATCGACCGATCAATAATCCGATGTCGAGGCCGATCGCTTTTGAATTAATTTTTTTGTTATTAGTCATAATTTTGTAGAGATTATTTTTATTCTGGTTAATAATTGAGGTCATAATTCTACAAAATTATCTCATAACATCTTAATATATTCCATCCGGATTTACCATGGATTTACCACTCTTCACACCCTTCGAAAATGAATGGATCACATTC
>JACNLB010000110.1 GCA_014381755.1 Fidelibacterota bacterium
GGTGACCTCGAAACTTTATGTACAGGGTACAGAATCAGGATGACAGTGATATACTTACCACCACCCCTTCAATTGTTAATAATAATTTCAATGAACTTTAATTCCCCTCCTCAGCCCCGGGGTCTCGCCTGCCAGCCGGAGGCGAAGCGTAGGCTGGTGGGGAGGCAGGGACCGACTACGCTACAAGCTTCGTCGCGTTAAAATGCTTGACCTACATTTAATCAAAAAGGCGGAAGCGGAGACAGGCGAGGGATGAAACAAAGCCGTCTTTTAGACGAAGTTTTTTCCCTTGAGAACTTGTTCTTCGATTATAATTGATGGGGATTTCTTTTACCTTAAATCCTTTCCTAAATACTTTAGCTGTGATTTCAGCCTCCAGTCCAAACCCATTTGATTTCAGTTCGAGATTGCGAAAAATATCCGCAGGGATTGCCTTATAACAAGAAGCCATGTCATTGATACAGCGCTGGTTAATAATATTTGAAAAAAGCGTAATGAGCTTATTGCCGATATAATGGAATGACCATGGATTTTTCTTACTCAGCCAACGACTGCCAAAAACTACATGGATTTCATCATTTTTAATCGGCTCCACAAGTGCATGATAATCTTCAGGATTGTATTCTAAATCACCGTCTTGGAGTATCACAATATCTCCATTGATATGTTCCGTTGCGGTTTGCACTGCGGCGCCTTTGCCCTGATTGATTGTATGAGATAATAGTGTAATTCCTTCAACTTGAGAAAGTAATTCAGCTGTACCATCTGTTGAACCATCATCTACCACAATGATCTCCTTTTCTAAAGATATTGCCTGCACCCTATTGATTAATTCAATGCACGTAGCCGCTTCGTTATAAATTGGAATGATAACAGAAATAATCATTTATTTAGCCACAGAGATTTTTTTATTGAATGACTGATTATAAACCACTCTAGACATACATCGGGTCTGTAAACTTCCCTATGAAGGGATAGTCTTTATAGGTTGAGGGGAATGCTTCAAAGATTAGTGGGGAAAAATAGGATTGAAAAATGTTAGCTCATCCAGTTGACTTTGGATTCCGGGTTCCACTTGGTGGTGATCTTTTTCAGCTTTGTCCAGAAATCGATTGAACTTTTACCTGTAATGTCCCCTGTTCCAAATTTTGATTCGTTCCAACCGCCGAAGGAAAAGGGTTCTCTGGGAACAGGTACACCAATATTAACGCCAATCATTCCGGCGCTGGCATTTTCGGCAACATAGTCCGCCATTTTTCCCGATTGGGTAAATACGGCTGCTGCATTTCCATAGGCTGAACTATTTTCTATTTTCAATGCTTCATCAATTGTATCTGTGCGCATGATTGCCAAGACGGGCCCGAAAACCTCTTCATTTGCAATTTTCATATCCGGTGTCACATGATCGATTACCGTTGGCCCAACATAATATCCATTACCGTTTACATCTGCGCCACGGCCGTCTTCCAAAATTTCTGCACCCTGCTCTTCTGCTTCTGTTATATAGCCTTCAATCCGATCTTTGGCTGCTTGGGATATCACACTTCCAAGGTTTTCTCCCGGAATAATGTTTTGAGCTTCAACGCATAATTTTTCAATAATATGGTCAGAGTTGCCGACAGCCACCATGGCGGACGCTGCCATGCAGCGTTGTCCGGCGCAGCCGGACATGGAAGCAGCAATATTTGACGCGGCCATTTCCGGATGAGCATCCGGGAGTACAATAAGATGATTCTTTGCACCGCCAAGTGCTAACATGCGTTTAAGGTTGGCCGCTCCACGACGGTATACAATTTTCGCTACTTTAGTAGATCCGACAAATGTTATGGCTTCAATCCCGGGATGATCACAAATTGCTTCCACTGCTTCCTGTCCGCCATGAACAATATTAAATACACCATCGGGCAACCCGGCATCATGCAATAATTCTGCAATACGATTGGCGCTCAAAGGGACTTGTTCTGATGGTTTGAGAATCATGGTATTGCCTACTGCAATGGCATTGGGAATCGTCCAATTGGGAACCATGGATGGAAAATTGAACGGCGTGATGGATGCTACCACGCCCAAGGGTACGCGATCAATTCGGCATTCCACTCCACTGCTAACTTCCTGGATTTCTCCAGAAGCAATTTGGGGTAAAGAACAGGCAAATTCCGTCACTTCAATAGATTTTTCAATTTCTGCTTTCGCTTCACCGAACGTTTTGCCGTTTTCTTCTTGAATGAGTTCAGATAATTCATTCATGTTTTCTTCCAACAATTGCTTATATTTGAAAAAGACCTGAACACG
Source organism: Fidelibacterota bacterium (assembly GCA_014381755.1). GTDB lineage: Bacteria > Fidelibacterota > Marinisomatia > Marinisomatales > TCS55 > UBA2126. Next base: position 2,293 of record JACNLB010000110.1, read on the forward strand.
CTCTTTCAGCGTCTTTCCTGACCAATCAGGAAATGCATTTTGAGCTGCTTTTACCGCTTCGTCAATAGCGTCTTTTCCTGACATGGAAACTTGGGAAATAATTTCACCGTTTAGGGGGCTGAACACATCAAGCAATTTTTCTTTAGATGTTGTGGGCTTTCCGTTAATAATATTTTTTACGATTGAATATTTCATGATTTTCTTTTCTAAATTTTGGGTGAATTTAACCTGAATCTTTCATGGGGAAATAATTGTTAATGATTTAAAAATGTTGAAAGTAATTCACCGGGTTGTTTTAGAAATAATTCGTTGTAAACAATATACCACTCATTAAGTTTTTCTACCTTCATCCAGATCATAGGGGAACCAATAGTCTTTTTCACGGATCTGATAATCAATAAGGATATGTTTAGGCTCACGGAACTCGTCCAACCCCTCTATGCCTAATTCACGCCCACCGCCAGACATCTTCATACCCCCAAAAGGTGCAGCTTCATTATCGGTTAATGGATCGTTGATCCAGAATGATCCTGCTTTTATATCATCAGCGGCGGTAAGAGCTTTTTCCATATCATTGGTATAAATATTACACCCCAAACCATACTGGGAATTATTTGCCAATTCGATGGCTTCTTCCAGATCTTTTACTCTCTGAATAGGTATGATGGGTCCAAATGTTTCCACATTCATCATTTCCATGTTGGAGGTTACATTATCAAAGACTGTTGGATTATAAAAATATCCTTTTTCAAATTGGTTCGGGCGGTCTCCACCGCATAGTAATCGAGCCCCTTCTACCAAAGCTCGCTCCACTTTTCCTTCTGCTTTTTCCAATTGCATTTTAGATGACATAGGGCCCATATCCGTCTTCCCATTCATGGGGTCACCTAAACGCACTTTTTTTGCTTCTTCAACAACTGCTTCTGTAAAAGAGTCTGCAACGGTTTCCATAACAAATACGCGTTCTAATGATGTACATACTTGTCCGCCGTTTAATAGTCCGCCCCAGGCAGTCCCTTTAGCAGCGATTTCTATATCTACATCATCACATATGATAATCGGATCATTTCCACCCAATTCTAGGCTGGTCTTTTTTAATTGTGTCGCAGCCATGGAAGCGATCTTCTTTCCTGTATCCACACTTCCCGTAAAGGCAATAACTCGAGTATCGGGATGTTCAACCAATGCGGCACCTGTTTCCCCGTAACCAGTGACCATATTCAAAATTCCTTTTGGCAAATGATTACAGCACATTTCCAGCCAAAGCATTATAGAGAGGGGAGTAACCTCGGATGGCTTTACCACCACCGTATTCCCGGCAGCCATAGCCGGAGCTACTTTCCAGGCCATAAGAAGAAGGGGATAGTTCCAAGGAACAATACACCCGACGACACCATAGGCCTCTTTCACTACCATACTCATGGATCGCGGTGTTACAGGAGCAACGACCCGTCCTCGCTGGTCCCGTCCGATCTCGGAATAATATTCGAAAATAGAGGCGATCCATTCGATCTCATCTAAACATTCGATGAGAGGTTTTCCACTTTCATGGGTAATAACTTCTGCCAGTTGTCTTTCATTTGCTCTACTTTTAACGGCCACTTCTCGTAGCAGGTCTCGCATGTCAAGGGATCCAAGCATTTTCCATTCTTTCCAGGCAGACTTTGCTGCTTGTACGGCAGTATCTACATCGACAGCTCCGCTCAAAGGTACTTGAGCAATAATCTCTTCTGTGAAGGGATTTTCCACATCAAATGTGGAACCACTTTTGGCATCGAGCCATTCATTATTTATATAGTTTTTGTGTTTCATACGTTTACTCTTTTCTTTTAATTATTAATGCTTTGGTATGATCCGTGTTAATGATTCCACCAATTGATCAATATGTTTCTTCTCGAGGATAAGAGGGGGTGATAATGCCACAGTATCGCCAGTGATCCGTATTAACATATTTTCTGAATGAAACGCATCCGTAAATACATCATATCCCCGGGCACCTATTTTCCCATCTCGCGGCTCCATTTCTATTCCGGCCATAAGGCCGATGGTACGAATGTCTATAATGGAACCAACCCCTTGCAATGAATGCAATGCTTCTTCCCAGTAAGATGCCATACCTGCAGCACGATCGATCAAGCCCTCTTCGCCATATACATCCATTGAGGCGATGGCTGCAGCAGCTGCCAATGGATGAGCCGTATATGTATACCCATGGAACAAGTCGATTGATTTCGGATCTCCCTGCTGAAATGCATCATACATCTTCTTTTTTACCATAACGGCTCCCATGGGTACCGTTCCGCTGGTGAGTCCTTTAGCACACGTAATCATATCCGGTTCCACATCAAAATACTGGGCGGCAAAGGGAGTCCCCAAGCGACCAAATCCCGTAATCACTTCATCAAAAATGAGCAAAATATCATGTGCATCACATATGTCCCGAATGCGTTTTAAATATCCTTTCGGCGGAACCAACACGCCGGTGGATCCGGCTACAGGTTCAATAATCACAGCTGCTATTTTATCTCCGCCGTGTTTTTCAGTGATACGCTCCAAATCATCTGCCAGGTGTTTTCCCCACTCAGGCTGCCCATTGCTGAATGCATTATGTTCCAAATTATGGGTATGACATATATGATCAAATCCCGGGAGTAGAGTGTAATATTTTTTATTTAGAGGCAATCCACCTGCTGTTATACCGCCAAATCCAACGCCATGATATGCACGCTCTCGGCCAATAATCATGGTTTTTTCTGTATGACCAATATGCTGTTGATAGGCCATGGATATTTTCAAAGCGGTATCCACTGCTTCCGAACCGGAATTGGTAAAAAACGCATATTGAAACTCATCACCGGGAGCAAACTCCAATAATGTTTGGGCTGCTTCAAATCCCAAGGGATGCCCCATCTGAAATGAGGGCGCAAAATCCATTTTTTCTGCTTGCTCTTGGATAGCGGTTACAATTTTTTCATGACCGTGTCCCGCATTGCAGCACCATAAACCTGCTGTTCCATCCAACACAGGAGATCCATCCGGTTTTTGGTAATACATCCCCTTGGCTGCATTCATCAGCCGCGGCGAAGATTTAAAATCTCTGTTGGCTGAAAAAGGCATCCAAAGATGTTCTAGATTCATTTGATTATTCTTCATTGGGATACCACCAATCCTTTTGTGTATGATTGTAATCGATAAAAATATGTTTTGCTTCCCGGAATTCTTCCAGCGCTTCAATGCCGTGTTCCCGGCCGATGCCCGATTGCTTCGTTCCCCCAAAGGGAGCTGCGATATTTTCCATGAGCGGATTATTTATACAGAATGTACCCGATTTTATATCATCCGCTGCCGTGAGCGCTTTTTCTATATCCCGGGTAAATATGGAACACCCCAGTCCATAGCGTGTGGAATTGGATAATTTAATGGCCTCTTCTGTGGATCCCACTTGTTGAATGGGAATCACAGGACTGAATGCTTCTTCTGTTACAATATCCATTTCAGAAGTTACATTATCAAAAACGGTTGGCTCATAAAAATATCCTGTGTCAAATTTATCTGATCGCCGGCCGCCGGTCAAAACCCGTGCACCTTCTTTTAGTGCCAGGTCAACCTTTTCATGTGTTTTTGCAAACTGCATTTCAGATGACATGGGTCCTACATCTGTTGCCTCATCCATTGGATTTCCCAATCGTACTTTTTTTGCTTCAGCCACCAACGCATCTGTAAACGCATCTGCAACTTTATCAAATACATATACTCGTTCGATGGATGTACACACTTGCCCGGCATTTAAGAAGCCGCCCCAGGATGTTCCCTTGGCCGCTACTTCAATATCTGCATCATCGCAAATAATGACCGGATCTTTTCCTCCCAGTTCCAGGGACACTTTTTTCAAATTATCTGCGGCAAGTCGGGCGATTCTTTTCCCCGTCACCACAGAGCCCGTAAATGTAATAACAGGAATATCCGGGTGTTTCACCAATGCTTCACCGGCTTCTTTTCCATACCCGGTGACAACATTCATGACGCCAGCGGGCATGTCTCCGCCTGCTATGTCAATCCAATGTAGAATGGAAAGGGATGAAATTTCAGATGGTTTCATAACAATCGTATTTCCCGCTGCCAAAACAGGTGCAAGTTTCCAGCCCATGAGCGAGAGTGGATAATTCCAGGGTATGATGCATCCCACCACTCCAAAGGGTTCGTAGCGTACCAGCGACATGGATTTCGAATCCACCGGAGCTACAATGCGACCCACATGATCCCTGGCCAGTTGGCTGTAATATTCTAAATAATCCGCTACAACCTCGACTTCTTCCAACGCTTCGCCGAATGGTTTTCCCATTTCAGCTGTAATTGTTTTTGCCAGTTCTTCGGCGTTATCCCGGGACTTTTTGGCCATATCTCTCATTAATTCACACCGTTCAGCAGCTGCCATTTTCCGCCAACTTTCAAACGCGTTTTTTGCTGCTTCAACGGCACGATTTACATCGGTTTCATCACTGGCCGGAACATGTGTAATAATATCTTCCGTATAGGGGTTTTCCACACCGAGAGTTTTTCCGCTGTTTGCATCATCCCATTTGCCGTTTATGTAATTTTGGTTTTTCACGATGATTCTTTTTCTGATTTTTTTAACAATTCAGGTAAATCTTTTAAAAAAAGTATAAAGACGATTATAGAACCAAATCCCAGAATAATAACACTAAACCATGTGAATATTTCCCAGCCGCTCATGATTGTTTCTCTTTGCCAAATATAATGCCTATAATGAATCCGAATAAAGAAATAGGTACAGTTATATACATTAAATATTCCTGGAATATTTCCCACGTCCCGGTCTGGAGGACATAGGTTTCTTCCGCTGTTACATACGTGCCCTGTGTCATAATATACATATTCAGAATAACAGTGGATGACAGTCCAAGTCCCGTACTCAATAATCCCGCCAATGGTTTATGGAATTTTGGGAAAAAGAGTCCGCCTAAAATAGGGATAAGTACACTAGAAATCAAAATGGATGCCGTAAACACCCAGAGCCCCAACATTTGATCAAATGCAGTTGCAATCATAAACCCTAATATCCATGATAGTCCTACACCCCAACGGGTTTTTTGAATCAATTCATCATCGCCTGCATCCGGTTTCAGCGCCGGTTTATAAAAGTCATAGGCTACATTTCCGCCTGCCACCAAGCAGTAAGAATCCAGCGTGGACATTTCTGTGGACAGGACACCTGCCATAAAAAGCCCCAAAACACCTGCCGGCAGGGCAACAACCATAATGGTCAGCAGTGAAGCATCAGGAGCAATATCCGCCGGTATAATGCCCTGTACAGCCCCTGCCTTTGCCGCCATGGCCAATATAGTAACCACCCAATCGTATGATCCCCAAATGAAGATTCCGATGATAAGAGCATTGCGAACATTTTTATAAGATTTGGCTGCAAAGATGCGCTGATAAAATGTTGGTTCCACCAGAATGGTGAGTCCAGTAGATGCATAAATAATAATCAGCCAAATGGACAAATCACCCATAGATTCGAAATAAGCGGTTGGCAGAACCTCAATCATCGTATCAAAACCGCCAATAACATTAAACGCAAAGGGGACCGCGATGGCCAGTACAACACACATCATAACAAACTGAATGGAATCAGTCAATGCCACTGCCCAAAAACCGCCGGTGAGTGTATAGACCAACGCAATTCCGCCAAGAATAAGCATACCTATAAAAGGCGGCCAGCCCATAATAACGTCTCCCAGCATACCAAAGCCGTATAATGATAATGCCGGAAGTGAATAAATAAAGGATGCCAATGCGCCAATATACCGAGTTTCTTTTCCATAATATTTATCCAGAATATCAGGAAGGCTGCGAAAATTTTCTTTTTTCAAACGATTGGCTAGTAGAAATGCAGCAATAAGAAAAAATGCATAGGTAGGTCGCGCATAGCCAAACCAAGCCACAACACCATCGGTAAATGCAAGCTGAGAATCACCAAACAAAACATCAATTCCGTAATAAGTGGAAATCAATGTTGTAATCAAAATGGGTGTTGTCAGAGATCGTCCTGCCAGGAAATAGTCTTCAAAACTTGAATGACGTTTTGAAAACCATATACCAACACCCACCATCATCAAAAGGTAAATGGCAATTATGATATAATCTATAGTAGAAATGGGATACATGTTATTGTTTTGCCATTTCAGTTTTTTCCCCTATAACAAGGGAGATTTTTTTTGTTTTTTTAAAACTCTTATAATACAAAGGAGATTTACCGAGTCTGCCTCTGAAAGCATTGGAGAGTTGGCGGAAGGGATATATAATTCTAATTAGATTTTTGACCAATTACGACATCCAATCTAAAAACCGGTGATATTTTTCAGCAAGGGGTAAAAACCAAGTTTTATTTCGATATAACGGCATCATTCTAGTGTTGATTTCCTCAAAGGGACTTCTGTCTTTTTGACCTGTAAGCATTAAACCCAATTCTGTTCCCAAATAAGTGGCTATGGACAGTCCATGCCCGGAATAACCATTTGCGTAATGAATACCATTTATACATCCAATATGCGGCATTAAATCAAACGTGACACCCAATTTCCCTGTCCAAGAATGTGTGATGGATACATCTTTCAATTCCGGGAATACAGACACCATTTGTTTCTGAAGCTGTTCAGCGCTATCTATTAAATCCAAGTCCGTACTCAAATTATTCCGGCCGCCCCAGAGAAAACGACCATCTGACGTTAAGCGAAAATAATTAATAAAAATTTTAGAATCATAAAACATACGATTTTTTGGACTCAATATTTTTTTCAGATCTCCTGTTAGTGGTTCGGTAACAATAATGTAACTCCCAACAGGAAAGACTCGAGGCCTTAACCCAGGGACCAGCAGATCCGTATAACCATTTGTCGCTACAATAACTTCATTTGCATGTACTGTCCCATTGGAGGTTGAAACTTGGAATCCTTTAGACGTTTTTTTAATAGGTTTGACTTGGGAATTTTCATAGAGAAGAACTCCCTGTTTGCCGACTGCAGTGGCCAAACCAAACACGTACTTAGCCGGTTGGAGTCCGCCACTTGTTTCATCCGACAATCCGCCGTAAAAAGCGTCTGTACCAATTTCATTCCTTATTTCAGATTTTGCAACCAGCGTTTTTTTATGTCCAAATTCTTTGTCTAACCATTCAGCATATTCTTCCATTTCATCAAAATGAGATTGTTTATACGCCAGTGAACAATGTCCATTTCGATGCCAGTCGCAATCTATTTTTTCTTCATTAATAATGGTGTCCAAAAGATCAATAGCATCCACAGAAGCCTGCCAAAATTCCCTGCCTAATTCTGCTCCGTAGTTTTTGATAATTTTACTGATATCCAATTTCAATCCCGGGGTAGCCATTCCGCCATTTCGGGAACTGGCTCCCCAGCCAATAGTATTCCGTTCAAACACAGCAACGGAAGCTCCGGATTTCGCCAGAACTCGAGCAGCATTGAGTCCCGTATATCCACTGCCCACAATGACAACATCTACGCTTGATGGCAATTCATTGGTTACCGACATATCATCCGGCCGGGGAAATTCATCCGTCCAAAAGGGTTCAGTCTTCATAACATCAATGTACAGCTACGAGGAAAACAGTCTCATTTATAAATAGTATCATTTATCCTTTCACCGAATTCACTGCATCTTCAAATACATTCAGCGTTTCATCAATAATCTCATCTGTGTGTGCTTCACACAAAAACCACGGTTCTCGGGCATCATCTTCTGCCCAAATACCATTATCATACATGTGTTCCATAATGTTACCATACATTTCATCATCATGATGAACAAGGCCTCGCACATCCGTAATAAGTGTTTCTGTCAGCAGAAATCCCTGCATATTAGGGTGCCCGGACATTTGATGTGGAATGTCTGCTTCTGTAAGCACTTTATCTAATCCTGATTTTAATCGCATGCCACGCTCCGTCAGATTTTCCAATACGGGTGTTTTATCTAATATATCTAATACTGCTTTTGTAGCCGCCATGCTGCAGCCATTGGCGCCAAACGTTCCAGCGTGGGTTACATTTCCAGATCCGATAATACTCATAACATCTTTCTTTCCTCCAAAGGCAGCCACAGGATATCCATTTCCCAGACTTTTGGCGTAAGTGGAAATATCCGGAATCACATTATATGTTTCCCTGGCGCCACCGTTTGAAAGACGAAAACCTGTTTTAACTTCATCAAAAATCATGACAATTCCGTATTCGTCACATAGTTTTCGTAAATGCTCCAGATAGCCATCCATCGGTTCTAATCCGGCAATATTGCCTAAACAGGGTTCTATCATCATTGCGGCAATTTCGCCATGTTGATTTTTTACCGCTTTTTCTACTGCATCAAAATCATTGAAAGGCAGCATAATCACATATTCACGAATTTTTTCAGGAATACCAATGCCGCTCTGAACAGGAATTGGTGATTCCCGTGGGCCCATTTTAGAAATTGGAGAACTGGCTGTGCTGAAAAGGACATAATCGTGAGCACCGTGATATTGCCCTTCAAATTTGATGAATTTTTCTTTTCCAGTAAAACCTCGCGCTACTCGAAGAGCATGCATGGTTGCTTCCGTTCCTGTATTGGTAAAACGAAGTAATTCCATTTCAGGAATCATGCTGACGATTTTTTCTGCCACCTCCACTTCAAGTTCGGTAGTTGCAGCAAATGTTGTCCCATTTTGGATTGCTTCAGTCACAGCGTTATTTACTCTGTCATCGCCATGGCCGATATTAATGGGGCCCCAGCCAAGGCGGTAATCCACAAATTTGTTTCCGTCTGCATCCCAGACATGACTGCCTTTTCCCTTGGCAATGATAGGCGTTTCATTGGGTCCCCAATAACGAAAATTGGAGCTAACTCCTTGAGTTAGTACTTTTAAAGCTCGGTCAAAAATGGGTTGTGATATGTCTCGATTGTTCATATAAATCCTTTGAGTTTCATTGAATTAAACTCTTTTTAGTAATGGTTGTTGAAATGCCAATTACGGTTTGTAATAGGTCTAAAAGCGCAGAAGCGCAAAAAGTGGATTTAAATGTATCGGGGCGGAGCTTCTCTGGATTGACAGCCGCAGGTCAGCATGCCGTAATCCATGATCCGGAAGTGAGTCGTGTAAATATTATTTAGCAAATTTGTTTTATGGTAAATCATAATTTCAAATTAATCGAATGTGAATTTACATTGGCAGGTTGAAATTCCTAAATTATTTTCAACCATGAATTCTCCACGAAATTCGTCCCGTCTCCGCTTTTGGCCCATGGTGGCTATCATGTATGTTTTACTCTGCGGCGGCCCCTATGGCATTGAGGAAATTGTTCCTCAATCCGGTCCAACATTAGCCGTATTTGGTATGATCTTCATGGCCATTTTCTGGGGCCTGCCGAATATCCTTCAAACAGCAGAACTGACTAGTGCGCTACCATTGCAAGGGGGCGCTTATAGCTGGTATCGTGAAAGCTGGGGTGGATTCTGGGGATTTCAATTCGGCTGGCTGGAGTGGTTGAGTTGGATATTTGAAACAGCCTTATACCCCACACTAGTGGCCATATATTTTACCCATTTCCTCTGGCCAGAAGCTGGACATTTAGCAGTGTGGTTAATGTCATTATCTGTTATTTGGTTTTCAATTTGGCTAAATATTCGCGGTATTGAAACTGTAGGGAAGTGGTCCACCTATATGACATGGTTTCAAGTGTTACCGGTGATTTGTTTTATTATTTTGGGCATTCGCCATATTGATATATCCATTTTTAGCCAATGGCATATTCCGGAAAATTCCTCATCAAAAGAAGCGTTGGTCATGGCCTTAATTTTCGGATTATGGAATTATTCCGGTTATGCCGGACTAGCCGCCGCTGCCGAAGAAATTGATGATACACCAAAGACATATCCTAAAGCACTTTTAATTACTCTGGTTATTGCAATGTGTGCTTATATATTGCCCTTGATGATTGGTGTTTCTATGGATCAAAACTGGGCAAACTGGGATGAAGCACAATTCAATTCTGTGGCTCTTGTACTTGGGGGAGGTGCCTTTGCCTGGTGGTTCATGATCGCCGCACAATCTTCCAATTTCGGACTCATTAATTCAGAGCTGATTGTTCTTTCGAGACTCATGGGTACAATGGCAGATGATGGGCACTTGCCAAAATTTCTTTCCAAGATACATCCTAAATATAAAACACCTATTAATGCACTTTTGGTTCAGGGCGTCATTTTAAGTATCATGACCCTGGGAATGGGCTTTGTGGATTTATTGGTTGTGGGTACGTGGTTAAGTATTCCAACTTACCTTATTGGTTTTGCCGTATTTGTTAGTTTACGTTTGAAAAAACCCAACTTGGATAGACCATTTAAAATTAAAGGGGGTTGGCCGGTGATCATTCCCATTGTTGCCATTCCTTTCGGAATCGCCATATTTATTTTCATTAATACTCCAAAAGAGTATTTCTTGGAAAGTATTCCCTTGTTGTTTTCAGGTTTGCTGATTTACGCTCTACAGAAAGTCTTTTCAAAAAAATTAAGTATACACTAATTATTTTAATGCGAATAGATCACTCATAATTGTATATGGCCGATCTCCTTGGGTGTGTTCAAATTGATGTAATGATTGGTAATTAAAATATTGAAAAAGAAACTTTGCTTTCGCAAAGTATTATACGACCAATCGGCAGACGGGCGCTCCGTTTTTGTTATTCTAATCGATAAATAATCTAAACCCCGCCCAAATTAATGGCGGGCAGGCAAAGACAATAATGATGGTCGGAGGTGGGGTTGGCGAAATGAGGCTTTTTAAATTGAATGGCGTTGGGTTTAGTCAAGCCCTACTACCATGCCTGCCACTCCTACGCTAAGGAAACTGGCTGAACTTTAAGTAAGCTAGACCTTTGCCAAGCGATAACTTGTACTGCGACCGCCACCAGGATTCTGTATTAAAATACCTCGCTCCTTCAACGTTTGGATATCCCGCAGAGCTGTATCTGCAGAACATTTAGCTAACTTAGCATATTTTGAGGTATTCATATATCCCTCAAGGTCATCATCAAGCATACGATTAACAATCAGGTGCTGTCGCTTGTTAACAGGCGGTTGTCGATTGATTTCTTCCCATAATCGTGACTTAAACAAAACATTGCTCAAACTCTTTTCTGCACCAGTAATAGATCTACCAAGACACTCTAAAAACCACTTTAGCCAGCCAGTAATCTCCGGGGTACCGTGTTGTTGTGTTTCCAGAATCTGGTAATACCCCTTGCGTTCAGACTCAATTTGTGTTGAAAGGCTATAAAACCGTTCAGATATTCCATCGGCACGCGCTAAAGACATATCAGCGATTGCCCTGGCAATACGTCCATTCCCATCTTCGAAAGGATGAATTGTTATAAACCATAAATGAGCAAGCCCCGCTCTCAAAACAGGATCAACATTTTCTTGTGTACTATTAAACCATTTAATAAACCGTTTCATCTCATTTTCTAGATGATCTGAATGGGGTGCTTCAAAATGCACATTTTCACGACCAATAGGACCTGAAACCACTTGCATAGGTCCGGATTCGGCTGTGCGCCACCCGCCAACTGTAATACGACGTATACCACTGTAACCCGTTGGAAATAATGCGGATTGCCAACCGAATAAACGCTCTTTTGATAACGGGGCGGCATAATTCTGTGTTGCATCCAGCATCAATTCAACCACCCCATCCACATTACGGTTGGAAGGTACTAGACCGGCAACATCCAACCCTAATCGTCTAGCAATAGATGAACGCACCTCTTCCGGGTTTAGATTTTCTCCTTCAATGGCGGATGATTTAATAACATCATTGGTTAGCGTGTTCAGATTCGCTTCGGATTTGAGAGTAAATCCCAATCCTTTCATTTTTCCCAAAAGAAGACCCTGCTGATAACGAATATCAGCAAGCTTTGAGGCGAGTTTTCCAGTGTCCCAATTAAAATTTGGCCAGTTTTTATGTTCATGTATCCACATATTATTCACAGCATTATTTGCGGTGATTATAGACTTTATTCACCGC
>JACNLB010000005.1 GCA_014381755.1 Fidelibacterota bacterium
ATTGAAAAAGCTATGGAGAAAATTGAGGATAAATTATGAAAATATTAACTATCATTGGAGCACGTCCACAATTTATAAAAGCAAGTATGGTTTCTCGATCTTTACAAGAAAAAGGAATTCATGAAATTCTATTACATACCGGTCAGCATTATGATAAAAACATGTCCAACGTATTTTTTAATGAAATGGGAATTCCTAAACCGGATTATAATTTGGGTGTTGGTTCCGGTTCGCACGGTGAACAGACGGCAAAAAGTTTGGAAGGAATCGAGAAAGTCTTAATGAAGGAAAAACCGGATTTAGTTTTGGTTTATGGTGACACGAATGCAACTGTAGCCGGAGCGTTAGCGTCATCAAAGCTACATATCCCTATAGCACATATTGAAGCTGGTTTACGTTCCTACAATCGGAGGATGCCGGAGGAAATTAATCGTATATTAACGGATGTTATTTCTTCATATTTATTTTGTCCCACAAAACTTGCTGTTGAGAATTTAAAGAAGGAAGGAATTACTGATGGTGTCTTTTTTACGGGAGATGTTATGGTGGACTCTCTTTTTCATTTTACTAAAATTGCTGAAACACAAGCGACCATAATGAAAAAATTAAATTTAACTTCTAAAAATTATGGTTTAATGACGATTCATCGTCCTGCAAATGCTGATGATAGAGAAATAATGCTCAAATTAATGGATGCATTAAATCAATCGCCAATTACGATAATTTTTCCAATACACCCCAGAACAAGAAAATTACTTTCTGAATTCGATTTCGAATCTCATAAAACAATTCAACCCATCAATCCTGTGGGATATTTAGATATGTTAATTTTGGAAAAATATGCTCAAGTTATTCTTACAGATTCAGGTGGAATACAAAAAGAAGCGTATTTACAAAAGGTTCCCTGCTTAACTCTACGCCCAGAAACGGAATGGATTGAAACAGTTGAAGACGGATGGAATACAATTGTAAATGAAGAGTATGAAAGACTACCGGAATTAATTAAGTCGCCGCCTATACCTAAAAAGTGGATTTCCCATTATGGAAAGGGAAATGCTGCAGGAAAAATTACAGAAATTTTACTCAGTTAACCGCTCTCCCTTTTTATCTACTTTCCCAATTACTTTTCCCGGATTACCCACAACCAGAGAATAAGCCGGCACATCTTTGGTTACAACGGCTCCGGAACCAATCATGGCATATTCGCCGATAGTAACTCCACAAACGATGGTTGCATTTGCGCCGATACTGGCAGATTTTTTAACCAATGTTTTTAGATAATTCTCACTCCCTCGCTGTGGAAATTCAGACCGGGGAAGTTTTATATTTGTAAATACCATTGCGGGACCGCAAAAAACGTAATCTTCTAATTCCACACCTTCATAAACAGAAACGTTATTTTGAATTTTAACATGGTTTCCTATTTTCACATTATTTCCGATATTGACATTTTGCCCTATGGAACAATTTTCACCGATTATTGAGCCGGTTTGTACATGGGAAAAATGCCATATTTTTGTATCATCTCCAATTGTTACACCATCATCAACATAAGAAGATTCATGTACATAATATTTCTTTTTATCGCTCATATTTTCTCCAACTGTTCACTTACGTTTACAAGAATTTTCATGACGTCCAACGCATGTTTCCCGTTTGCTTTTTCTGGTTTAGTCCCGTCTAAATGATTCACGAAATAATGCAATTCTTTGGTTAGAGGCATTTTTGAATCGTAATTTATTAACTCAACTTCACCATCCATTTTCTCCGGTACTTTTCCATTTAATTCAAATTTTTTATTATAATATTTTAGCGGTTTATCCTTTGCTGAATCTTCAAATGAAAGCATTCCTTCTGAGCCAACCACCACCAATCTATGTTCCTTGAAAGGGTGTAGCCAGCTAACGAAAATGTGACCATTAATATTATTGGGATATTCTAAAATGGTTAATGTTGAATCATGAATTCCTTTTTGTAGAAATGTACTTCCATGGGCGTTCATTTGGATTGGAAAATCTTCAATAAAATATTGAAAAATAGAAATATCGTGAGGTGCAAGACTCCAGAATACATTTTCTTCCGTTCTGACTTGTCCGAGATTTAAGCGATTGCTGTAAACATATTGAAGTTTACCGATTTTCCCATCAGTGATTAATTCTTTTATCTTTATAATCGCAGGATGAAATAGTAGAACATGACCCACCATTAGATTAACATTATTATCTGCTGCCAGTTTTACCAAATTTTCTGCATCATCAATATTTAAGGTGAGAGGTTTTTCAACTAAAATATGTTTTTTTGCTTCAATTATTTGTTTAGCTACGGCGAAATGAGTTTCGGCCGGAGTTGCAACAGTAAATCCTGAAAAATTTGAATAGTAGAGAGCCTCATTCAGTTCCGTGAAAATGTTTACTTCCGGATATTGTTTGGAAAAATGATTTAATCGCTCTTGATCTGCATCAACAATTCCGCCGAGAGCTCCTAGTTCATTCAATGTCCGGATATGATTTTTCCCCCAATTTCCGGCTCCAACGACGCACACTTTTTTATTTGATTTCATTTTATCTAATTTAATTAACTCATTAAGTTTGTTCATATTCAATTAATAATTCATTAGAAAACCAATTCTTCCGGAAACAATTTTTTTATCATTATAAGAAACATTTCCGGTTAAATATAAAAGGTCTGTCATTCTGTATTGAACATTCGTTCTATAGGTTATTTTTGTATCGATTATTCCCAATAAAAATGGTGTATTGTCATCCTGTGTTTTGTCTCTGAAACTATAGTTATCATTTGGGTCAGAACCAATCCCTGATCCTTTTTTCAAATAAGAGACA
>JACNLB010000038.1 GCA_014381755.1 Fidelibacterota bacterium
TAAAATTATTACGGATCCATTGGATTTAGAGTCAATGGACGAATCAATTGATTATTTCATACTCGCAACACATTACAGGGATGACCATGAACAAACATTGTCCGCTTTGAAGGCGGGGATTCCTTATGTAGCTGTTGTGGCCAGTCGTAAAAAAGCTGGGTTGATTTTGGACTACTTGAAAGAAAATAAAATTCAGGATGAAGCATTGCAGAGGTTTCATTCACCGGCTGGATTGGACTTAAAAGCGAAATCACCGGAAGAAATTGCTTTAAGCATACTTTCTGAAATCGTTATGCTTCAAAATGAGGGTACGGGCAAAATGATGAACAGTTAATGGCTATGGACTCGTTAATATATCTGGATAATAATGCCACAACTCCGTTGGATCCGAGAGTACTTGAAGTGATGCTGCCATATTATAAGGATCGATTTGGGAATGCTGCAAGTATCCATCACCGTTATGGTCATGAAGCAAAAATAACTGTTGAAAATTCTCGAAAAATTCTGGCAAATGAATTAAATGCCAAGATTCGGGAAATTGTTTTCACCAGTGGAGCGACAGAATCCATCAATCTCGCAATTAAGGGTGTGTGTGAAAATGAAGTCGGAAAAAAGAATCATATCATTACCCAATCAACGGAGCATAAAGCAGTTTTGGATGTGTGCGAATCAATGGAAAAACGCGGCTTTGAAGTTACCTATCTTCCTGTAAATTCAGAAGGTGGGGTGGAACCAAATCAGGTAAAAGAAGCCATGCGGGATGAAACTGTGTTGGTTGCTATTATGCATGCAAATAATGAAATAGGAACTATCCAGCCTATAAAAGAAATTGGTGAAATATGCAGGGAGAATTCTGTTTATTTTCTTGTAGATGCAGCTCAATCCTTTGGAAAATTGTCCATTGATGTAAAGGAATTGAATATTGATTTATTGGCTGCTTCAGCTCATAAAATTTATGGTCCTAAAGGAATAGGGTTGTTGTATGTGAATCAAAAAAATCCCCGGATTAAACTGAAGTCGCAAATAGAAGGCGGTGGCCATGAGCGAGGTTTTCGTTCAGGAACACTTCCAGTCGCATTGATTGCGGGATTTGGAGAAGCAGTAAAAATAGCTTCTATAAATCGAGAAAAAGAAAATGAATACTTATCTCATTTGAGAGATAAAATGATTAATGAAATTACAGCTAATCATTTTGATACAATTGTAAACGGTAGTAGAGTTAATCGCTTATCGAACAATATCAATTTATGTTTTCCTGGCATTGATGCTGAAACATTAATAATGAAGATGAAAGGTGTTGCCTGTTCCACGAGCTCGGCTTGCAGCAGCGCAAATCTAGAACCTTCTCATGTTATTAAAGCATTGGGGCACAATAATGAGTTAGCTCATTCTGCTGTTCGTTTTAGTCTAGGTCGTTTCAATACAGAAGATGAAATTGACAGAGCGATAACAGAAATAAATAAAACCGTATCTTTAATGAAGGAAAATTCCCCGCGACAAAGATTATTAAATGTTTAAAAATGTTTTTAATGGAGTATAGACTCTTCTTATTTTCGTAAAAAACAGGTAAATTCCAATACTAAATATTAATATCTCAAAGCTGAATAACCTACGTCTGCCAGCTGGCTAATATGGTTTGAAGCCGGTACGGTGGTGTCGGAAACGACATCATTAGCTCCCGATCCCCGACATTATAATATCGGGGTGAATTGGAAAGAGAATGGCAGAAAATTTAACACAATCCTACCCTGATAATGGTACGCTGAAGCATTCAGCGTTGCCCATAATTGATCAATTCGGACGGTCTTTTACCTACGCTCGAATCGCCTTAAATGAACAGTGTAATTTGCGGTGCATTTACTGCATGCCTGAGGAAGGTATCGACTTTCGAACGGAAGATAAATTGTTGACTACTGAAGAAATTTGTCGATTTATAAAAATTATATCAAAAATGGGTGTATCCAAAATTCGATTTACCGGAGGAGAACCTTTATTGCGAAAAGATTTACATGAGTTCGTTCAATTCGCAAATGATACTCCGGGCATTGATTCAACTCATTTGACCACCAACGGATTATTGCTTGGAAAATATTTATATCAACTTGAAGATGCTGGTTTGTCCGGAATCAATATTAGTCTGGACACACTTCAACCAGAAAAATTTAAAAAGATTACCCGTAGAGATGGTTTGGATTTGGTTTTAAATAGTCTCCAAAAAGCGATGGACTCATCCATCCAAAATATCAAATTAAACGTAGTTGCCATGCGTGATTTCAATGATGATGAACTCATGGATTTTGTGGCACTCACCAAAGAAAATAATATTACTGTGCGATTTATAGAACTCATGCCATTTGATTCTCACCAGATTTGGAAGACGGGGAAATTTTATGGTGCAGATCATATTGTGGCTGATATAAAAAAACAAGTGGATGAATTGAATCCCATAGATGGCTCACGAACGGAGCATCATGTTTTTCGCGTGAACAATTATAAAGGGAAAGTGGCTGTGATTCCAGCTTATTCTCGGAATTTATGTGGGGAATGTAATCGCATCAGAATTACGGCAGATGGAAAATTATTAAACTGTCTTTATAGTCAGGGTGAAACTAATATACGGGATAAGATACGAGCAGGTGCGTCAAATGAAGAAATTCAAGAAGAAATACAAAAAACAATGTGGGATAAGTTTAAAGATGGCTGGGAAGCTCAGCACCATGGGAAAGACCACAGAGAATCCATGACACAAATAGG
>JACNLB010000148.1:0-7479 GCA_014381755.1 Fidelibacterota bacterium
TGGATCGCAGATAATCGTCATCTGCTGAAACCGCCTGTGGGAAATCAGGTAGTTTATCAAGGGACAGATTTTATGATTATGGTTGTAGGAGGTCCCAATTCCCGGAAAGATTATCATGTGGATACTGTGGAAGAATTCTTTTACCAGTTGGAAGGGGATATGCTTTTGAAAATTATGGATAATGGAAAAAGAGTAGATGTGCCTATCAAGGAAGGGGAGATCTTTTTACTGCCAAAAAATGTGCCTCATTCACCCCAGCGGTTTGAAAATACGGTTGGTCTCGTAGTGGAATACCAACGGGAAGAAGGTGCCTTGGATGGATTCCAATGGTATTGTGATGAATGTGATAAAATGATTCATGAAGTCACGTTGGACTTGGAAGATATTGTAGCGCAACTCCCTCCACTTTTCGATGAGTATTGGAACAACATGGACGCTAGAACTTGCTATTCTTGTGGTGCGGTACAAGAAAAACCTTAAGCCACAGAGAAACACAGAGAAAAAATGAAAAACTCGATTTATGGGAATGCAATAACCAGTTGATTAATTACAAATGAAAACATTGTTGAAGAAAAAGTGAAATTGATAATAAATAATGAATCTAGTACTACTTTCGAAGTTGATATAACCTTTAGCTCTGATTTTTTAGATATAATAATATGAGAAATCTCTTTGTACTCTGTAGCTTAAATAAATGAAGATTGATATACATACCCATATTTTGCCAAAGGATTGGTCTGATCTGAAAGAAAAATACGGTTACGGCGGCTGGATCCATTTGGATCATCATCTGACCGGTTGCGCGCGAATGATGAAAGACGATCATTTTTTCAGAGAAGTCGAATCAAATCTTTGGGACCCCGGTATTCGCATGGATGAATTCAGTGGTTTTGGCGTGGATGTGCAAGTCCTGTCAACCGTTCCGATCATGTTTAGTTACTGGGCAAAGGCTGATGATGCCTTAGACCTGTCTAAATTACTGAACGATCATATTGCAGCAGTTATAGCAGAATTCCCAAAACGATTTATCGGACTTGGAACGATTCCTTTGCAAGATTCGGAAAAAGCGATTAAAGAATTAGAGCGCTGTATAAATGAGCTGGGTTTGGCTGGAGTTCAGATCGGATCCAATGTAAATGGCATGAACCTAGATGACGACTCGCTGTATTCGGTTTTTGAAGCAGCTGCAGAATTGGGCGCTGTGATTTTTGTCCATCCCTGGGAAATGATGGGCGAAAATGATATGAAAAAATATTGGCTGCCATGGTTGGTAGGCATGCCCGCAGAAACATCTCGAGCTATTTGCTCAATGATATTCGGTGGAATTTTTGAGCGATTACCCAACCTCCGTGTGGCATTTGCCCATGGCGGAGGATCTTTCCCTGCAACGGTTGGAAGAGTGCAGCATGGGTTTGATGTGCGTCCGGATTTATGTGCAGTTGATAGTACAGTAAATCCCACAGAATACCTGGGAAAATTTTGGGTGGATTCACTCGTACACGAACCTGATACCTTGGATTTTCTAATCAAAAAAGTGGGGGTAGAAAAGATTGCTCTTGGCTCGGATTATCCCTTTCCTCTCGGCGAGCTTGAACCGGGTAAATTGATTGAAGATTCCAATTATTCTGATGAAATAAAAAACAAACTCCTTTTCCAAAATGCCCTGGACTGGCTGAGACTTGATCAGGAAAAATTCATCTAATGCACTGCTCAATCGAAATTGATAATCGGCTGTATCAATATAATACGGATCATTTTCATGATCTTTCCATTCCCATGAATTTCAACGGTGACCAAGCGAATTATTTTGATGTAAAAAGAGCATCGACTAAACCATTTCAAAATGAAAATGTTATTGGCGATACGAAGCAGGGCGGTGGCTGCAATTTTGATGTGGTGTCTTTTATTCCCCATTGCAACGGTACACACACGGAATGCGTTGGCCATATTGTGGATGAGGACATTCACGTTAATGCAATCATCAATGATGCCTTGTTTCCTGCAACATTCATTACAGTAAAACCTGAAAGTAACATTATTGATGCAGATCAAATTCATGTAGAAGCAGGATTCAATGCCGCATTAATCGTTCGGACGCTTCCTAATAGTGATGCAAAACTGTCAGCGACCTATAATGAAAATAATCAGCCGCCTTATTTTTCCCGGAAAGCGATGAAAAAGATAAATGAGTTGGGTATTCGTCATTTAAGTGTGGATATGCCCACAATAGATCCGGCGTATGATGATGGGAAATTGACTAATCACCATACATTCTGGAATGTTGAACAGGGCGGTCATAGTTTGAATGGAAAGCCACCCTCTTTCAAAACAATTACTGAAATGATTTACGTACCAAATGATATTTCTGATGGTTCATACTTACTCCAAATTCAAGTGACAAATTTTGTGAGTGATGCCGCTCCAAGCAGACCGTTAATTTTTCCATTAGAGTTATCATGAATTACGAAGCATCGATAGAATTTGCCAAACAAATGGACAATGAAGATCCTATTCGATCATACAGGGATCGATTCCATTTCCCACAATTCAATGGAGATGACATACTCTATTTTGGCGGGAATTCTTTGGGGCTCATGCCCAAAACTTCCAAAGCTGCCGTAAATGAAGAACTGGATGTGTGGAAAAAACTGGGTGTCACCGGACAGCACGACAGGTGGGAAGCCTATCATGAACATTTAACGGAATCAACTGCTCGACTCGTTGGTGCAAAACCCTCCGAAGTCGTCGTTATGAATGCTCTAACGGTGAACCTCCATGTATTGCTGGTTTCATTCTATCAACCCACTCCAAAGCGAAATAAAATTGTCATTGAAAAAGGAGCCTTTCCTTCTGATCAATATGCAGTGGAATCCCAAATCAGGTTTCATGGCTTTGATCCAAAAGATGCTCTCATAGAACTAACTCCCAGGGAAGGTGAAAAATGCCTCCGGACAGATGATATATTAATTACGTTAAAAGAAAACGGAGATTCCATTGCAACGATTTTAATCGGCGGTGTGAATTATTATACAGGCCAGGCATTTGAGATGGAAAAAATAACGAAAGTTGGACATGAAATTGGTGCGTATGTTGGGTTTGATTTAGCCCATGGCGCCGGAAATTTGCTATTAAATTTACATGATTGGGATGTGGACTTTGCCGCTTGGTGTACGTATAAATATATTTGTGCCGGACCGGGCAGCCCCGGCGGAGTATTTATTCATGAACGACATGGTAGCTGGGACGGTCCTAGATTCGCCGGTTGGTGGGGCCATGATAAGGAAACACGTTTTAACATGGGTCCGAATTTTATCCCCATAACCGGAGCAGAAGGCTGGCAAATCAGTAATGCACCTGTTTTATCCATGGCGTGTTTACGGTCGTCCATGTCAATATTTGATGAAGCAGGCATGCCGGCTATACGCAAGAAAAGTGAAATGCTAACCGGCTATCTTGAGTTTTTGATTAAAACTATACATGATAAAATTGAAGTCATTACACCTTTAGATCCCCATGAGCGCGGAAATCAGTTATCGCTGGTCATGAAGGAAAATGGGAAAGATATTTTCAATAAGCTTGGTGAAAAAGGAGTGGTGTGTGATTGGCGTGAGCCGGATGTTATTCGAATAGCCCCATCGCCATTATATAATTCATACACTGACATTTATTGCTTTTTTGAAATCCTGAAATCATTGGCAGGTTAATATCAATGGCAAAAAAGATCACATTGATTGGTGCGGGACTTACAGGACCTTTACTTGCAACTTATCTTGCTAATCGTGGCTATACGGTTGATATTTATGAACGACGTTCGGATATGCGTAACACATCCATCAACGCCGGACGTTCCATCAATCTGGCTTTGTCCGTCCGTGGTATTCATGCTCTGAAAGAGGTGGGACTATTTGAAAAAATTGATCCAATGACCATAGCTATGAAAGGACGCATGATCCATGATTTGGACGGAACAACCCATTTACAGCGTTATGGACAAAAGCCGGAAGAAGTAATTTATTCAGTATCTCGTGCGAAGTTGAATATGGAATTAATGACACTGGCTGAAGAAACAGGAAAAGTAAATATTCACTTTAACCAAAAGTGTATCGGGATGGACTTGGATGAAAAGATGTTGTCTTTTTTCGATAAAAAGTCAGACAATGAAAAAGAAATACCTTTCGATTTGGTCATGGGCGTAGATGGGTCTGCATCGGCGGTACGAGACGCCATGATTTCAAAAGGAAATTTTAATTTTGAGTTCAAACCATTAGGCCATGGTTACAAAGAATTGACTATACCGCCGGGTGAAAATGGCGATTTTCAGTGGGAACCCAATGCGCTCCACATTTGGCCCAGGGGACTGTTCATGCTCATCGCTTTGCCGAATATAGACCGTTCATTCACATGCACATTATTTTTTCCCATGGAAGGAGCTGTTAGTTTTGAATCGGTACAAAAGGGTAAAGACATTGAGGGTCTGTTTCATGAGCAATTTCCGGATGCGTTTGATTTATTGCCCCATATTGTAGATCAATTTCAACAGAACCCTATTGGACATTTAGGCTCTGTATATTGCGATCCGTGGCATGTGGAAAATAAAGCAGTATTGTTGGGCGATGCTGCCCATGCGGTGGTGCCATTTTTCGGCCAAGGAATGAATGCCTCATTTCAGGATTGTTCCGTGTTAAATAATCTCATGATTAAATATCCGGATAATTGGGAAATAATATTATCGGAATTTTCAAAACAGCATGTGCCGAATGGCCATGCTATCGCTGATATGGCTGTTGAAAATTATTTGGAAATGCGAGATCATGTGAACAACCCCCGTTATAAAAAACGCCGTGAATTAGAATTAAAGATGGAATGTATGTTTCCAGAAAAATTTACTCCCCGCTACTCCATGGTTTCTTTTCACCAGATTCCCTATGCTAACGTATATGCAAGGGGAGAAGAGCAATATCAACTATTAGACGCAATTTTGGACAAATACGAACTCGATGATGTAAATGAAACGATCGCAAGAAATTTCATAGGATGAGTTTAATTAAATATAAAATAGACGAAATTCCTCTATGGTTTAAACCCTTTTATTATATCTCAACTTATCTGGGATTATTATTTATTGTTTTTTACCGTTGGATGATTCAGAAAACATGTACAATCATCATTGAAGGACAGGAATTCATTGATCTGTATCCATCTCGGATAGAAGCAATTTGGCATTATAGGGGCTCTATGTACTGGCTGGGTTTAAAGGATGTGACCAACCATGTCCAATTCAGTCATCCCTTGTGGTTTATGTATAAAATTATTTTAGCGCTACGTTGGCACGGTTGTAAGGTTGTGATTGGTTCTACGGGTTACGGCGGCAGGGAAGCCGCCGATCAAATTGTGGATGAGATTAAAAATGGATATTGTTGCTGCATAACTCCCGATGGACCGGCGGGTCCTTTTAAAGATGTGAAGAAGGGTGTTTTGCACATGAGCATACAGTCCGGAGTGCCGGTTATTCCAGTACAATGTGACAGTTCATTGTCTTTCCCTATATTTTGGAATTGGGATAATAAGCGTGTTCCCTTTTTCTTTTCTACAATTACTATAAGTTACAAGAAACCGATATTTGTTACAGAAGAAAATTTTGATGACGTTCATAAGCAATTAGCCATTGAAATGGGAGATTAATATGAAATTTGAATTGAGTAATCATATAGCTTTTCAACATCCGGACTGGAAAAATTCACAAAGATTTTATAATGATATTCTTGGGCTTGATACAACTTTAAATGAAAGCCATCTACATGTACGTAGTAGAGGCCAAAATTTATATATCATGGATAATGATGAATTGAGAGGTGTGGTTCTAGAATTCAATGTGGAAAATGTTGAAGATGCAAGAATCCATTTAGAAAAACATGGTTGTTCAGTGGTTAAATGGGACGGAAAAGGAAACGATTGTTATATGCGAGATCCCTATGGATTAACATTTAATCTTTGGGAGACAAAAAGATGAATACAGTATTTGTAGAATACAAGGGCGATTTATGAACGGAAGCTACTCATGTGTAATCTGGTCAAAGATAAAATCTGAAATTTCAGATGGTTTTTGAACAAGTATTTCAGCTCCTGTTTCCATTAACACTTTTTTATCCCTGAATCCCCATAACACTCCAATTGGAAACATGCCTGCTTTTTGGGCTGTTTGCATATCTGCAGGGGTATCTCCGATAAAAATACATTCTTCAGGTGCAGCACCCAATTTTTCTACTATATGAATAGCCAGTGCAGGGTCCGGTTTCTTTGGATAATCTTGTCGAGCTCCACTTATAATCTTGAATGGCCATTTTATTAAAAATTCAGCGGCCAGTTTTTGTGTTAATAAATCTCTTTTGTTTGATAGAACAGCCATTGGCAGGTTCTTGCTGGTGATATTATCTAATAATTGAGGGATACCATCGTAAAACTTCGTGGAATCAACCATTCTTTGTTCATATTCTGTATAAAGTTCCTGGACAATATCTTCAACAGTAACACTTGCCTTTTTTTGATTCTCTATTGCACGTTTTGCCAACTTTGCAATTCCCTGACCGATAAAAATTCGATATTTTTCAATTGGATGTGGATCAAAACCATTTCGTTCCAAAACTATATTCATTGATACTGCAATATCCTGCAGTGTGTTGAGCAATGTTCCGTCTAAATCAAAAATAACAGCAGATATTTTTTCAGGTCTTTTGGAGATATTCATATGTGATGCGTTTTATTATTGTAAGAAATATAAGGTGTCTTAGCACAGTGGTTGGAATAAATTTTACTTAAACATGAACCTATGAAAACAATATTTCGTCAACAATAATCGTGGATAAAGCAATAAAACAAAAAACTGTATTAATTGTAGGAGCAGGTCAGGGCGGTCTTAAACTACTGGATATTTTTGCCAAGGATCCCAATCACAGTGTTGTGGGTATCGTAGATAAAAAGAGAAAAAGTCCAGCTGTTGAAAAATGCAGTGAGTTAGGAATCCCATTTTCAATTGATTTAAGTACTGCATTGTCAAACTTTTCCCCGGATTTGGTTATAAATGTAACGGGTGATGATGATTTACAACAATCACTCAAGGAAAAATTACCTGAAAAGACAGAGTTGATTGGTGGAGATACGTCCCGTTTAATTTGGGCTCTCATTTCAACAAGGGATATGAATGAACAGTTGAAAACTCAAATCAATCAACATGAGTTGATTAAAAAAAGTGAGAATAAGTTTGTTGTTGGTAATAATCCTGTTATGAAAGAAATCGATCAACTGGTGGAAAAAGTTGCACCTACTCCTACGCCGGTTCTAATTCGGGGAGAAACAGGGACAGGAAAAGAAGTTATTGCTCGAGAGATCCACAGAAAAAGTCATTTATCGCATAAAGCATTTGTTATTATTAATTGTACCGCATTGACGAGTTCGCTTGTAGAAAGTGAACTTTTTGGTCAT